>NZ_OY787452.1:600000-900000 GCF_963678795.1 uncultured Methanoregula sp.
GAAAAAGATCCGGGCAAACGAGGGGGCGATAACGGCAAGAACGCCGGCCTCCCGCAGGGCAACAGGAGCCTGTTCGCGGGATGATCCGCAGCCGAAATTCTTTCCGGCAACGATGACGGCACCGTTCAGTTTCGGAGCAATGGCGGGATCGAGATCCTCGAACACATGGGCAACCCAGACCGACCGGTCCTTGGTCCGCAGGTACCGCCCTGCAATGACAAGGTCGGTATCGATATCTGCCGGCAGGCAGACTGCATGTCCATGCCCCTGCATCAGGCCACCTCCGGAACCGCAATTTCACCTTCAAGGGCACTGGCGGCAGCAGTTGCGACCGATGAAAGGTAAATCTCCCCGCCGACACCCATGCGGTTCCGGAAATTCCGGTTTGCAGTAGAAAGACAGACTTCCCCTTCGCCGATGACCCCCATGTGGTAACCGAGGCATGGGCCACAACCGGGAGTACCGATTGTGCAGCCGGCTTCAAGGATATCGGCAAGAACGCCGGTCCGGGTCGCCTTTGCAAGGATCCCGGCAGATGCAGGAACTACGATTGTCCGGACCGCAACCTTCCTGCCCCTGACAATCCGAGCAAACCGTTCCAGGTCGGAATACCGTCCGTTGGTGCAGGTACCGACAAAGACCTGGTCGATCGGAAGGCCGGCAAGCTGGTCAACGGGTTTCACCGTATCGACACGGTGGGGAACCGCGACAAGCGGGACGATATCCGCCAGATCGAAGTCGAGTTCCTGCGCATAGGCACAGGGTTCCGGGACCTGCGGCATGACATCGTGTCCCCGCTCTTTGAGATACCGCACGGTGGTCTCATCCGCATAGCAGAGGCCGGCCTTTGCCCCGGCCTCGACGGAAAGATTGGCAAGAACGAGCCGGTCATCCATCGTGAGGTTCTGCATCCCGTCGCCCACGAATTCAAGTGCCTGGTACGTGGCGCCATCAGTTCCCAGCTTTCCCACGTAGGCAAGCGCGAGATCCTTGGCTTCGGCTGCACCGGAAAACTTTCCCGTGAGATGGATTCCTGCCGATTCCGGGACCCGGAACCATGTTTCACCGGTGAGCCAGATTGCCGCCATATCAGTTGCTCCGACACCGGTAGCAAATGCCCCGAATGCCCCGAGGGTGACACTGTGCGAGTCCGCCCCGACAACGATCTCTCCGGGAAGGACGACACCTTCGCTCATGAGCTGGTGGCAGATGCCCCCGCCGATATCGGAAAACTGCATGAATGAGCTTTTGGCAAACTCCCGGAGCTCGTGCTGGAGGGTTGCTGTCGTGGCATTGTTGGCAGGCGCGATATGATCAAAGTGGAGATAGAGCCGGGATGCATCAGTCAGGCGAACACCACTCATCCTCTTCCAGGCTTCCAGCGCCAGTACTCCTGTCCCGTCATGCGCAAATGCCCGGTCAATATACCGGTCAACGTATTCACCGGCAGGCGCCATGAGGATACGCTCGGATAAGGTACTCATTCTTTTGTCTCCTTTGCTTTCCGGATCAGACCGCGCAGAACTTCCGGCGTGATACTGCACTTGTGCTCTGACTGGTCCTTCACGAGATCCAGAACCCGGCAGATCTGTTTCTCGGTAAGTTCGCAGCCAAGGGATGCGACAACATGTTCGAGTGCTTTTTTACCCGTGTGCTTCCCGAGAATGAACCGACGCTCGCCACCAACCATACCGGGAGGGAAATACTCGTACGTGGAAGGATCCTCGAGGATTGCTGCTATATGTATGCCGCTTTCATGGGAGAATGCCAGTTCCCCGGTAACCGGTTTGTTCCTGGGGAGTGTTATACCGGAGTATTTTTCCACCTTGTGCGACAGGGAGGTCAGCTGGGACAGGTCATACCGGTCAATGCCCCCTTTCATCCGCAGGGCAACCAGTACTTCCTCGAGCGATGCATTTCCTGCCCGTTCCCCGATCCCGTTCACCGTGGTATGGAGCTGGAATGCCCCCGCCTCGGCAGCGGTGAGCGTATTTGCCACAGCACACCCCATGTCATTGTGACAGTGGGCGCAGAACGGACGGTCTACCGAGGCAACAAGCCCGGTCATGATGCGCTGCATCTCGCTCGGGATCAGGCATCCCACAGTATCAGCAAAACTGAGCAGGACAGCCCCATGTTCAGCTGCCCTGCGGTAAACTTCCTTGAGGAAAGGAAGATCCGTCCGGGATGCATCTTCTGCAGCAAATCGTACCTGTACCCCGTGATCCCGGGCAAAATCGATCATTTTCAGGGCGTCTTCGAGCACCTGCTCCCGCGGCTTTTTGAACTTGAGCCTGACATGAAGCTCTGAAGTCGGGATGAAGATGCTCACCATGTCGACGCCACAGTCGATCGCTGCCTGGATATCGGGTTCCCGGGCCCGCGAAAAACCGCAGATCCGGGCATCAAGCCCCAGGTTTGCAATCGTCTTCACGCACTGTTTTTCATTCGGGGAGACTGCCGGGAAACCGGCTTCTATGACCTCGATACCGATAGCATCCAGCGTCCGGGCAATGTTCACCTTCTCTTCACAGGAGAACGATACTCCCGGCGTCTGTTCGCCGTCCCTCAGCGTTACATCGCAGATCTCAACATTCCACGGTTTCATGACTGCATCCTTCAGGACATATTCCTTCAACAATCAGTGTTCGCGGCCGGTCCTGCACCACGAGCTCTTTTTCCAGCGTCTTGACATCGGCAGCATTGCATATGACCGGATCGGTCCAGGATAAGTAAGGGACAGGATCATATGCCGGTTGTTTCCCGGTCATCGCCGTGCAGTTGTTCTTCATGATGATACAGAGAAGCGGAAGTCCCTTCTCGTACACATCAATCAGGGCATTCAGGCCCGAGTGCAGGAGTGCATAATCGCCGATAAGGGCCACGTTTGTGCTCCGGGCTGCAACCGCAATGCTTGCACCCATACCGTAACTGGCAACGCCAAGCTCGTAGGGGGGTGTCATCCCCAGGACAGAGCATCCCGCATCGCAGATCATCAGCATGTCCCGCTCCCGGAGGATATCCATCATGCCCTTGAACGGGCAGTTGGTACAGAATGTCCGGTAAAACCCGCGGTCATCCAAAGCCTGCGGCCTATTCTGCGGTACCGGGGGCAAAAGCCCGCGATGGTCACGGACAAACGTCCTCCCGAACTCGTTGACCGTGTGCATCCGCGCAGCCCGGGATGGCAGGGGATGGACCGTAACGACCCGCGAGTTTCCGGACGCCGGCCCTGCACCCAGGGGTTCTCCGTCCCATCGGTTCAGGGGCGATTCATCAGACCAGGCAAACATTGTCCGGTACAACTCCTCGGCTGCGGTTACCCTCCCGTTCATCGTCCAGGTCCTCGATGAGAGGCGCCCGTCCCTGTCCTGCCTTGGCACAATATCGGCTCTGACTTCAGCATCAAGGATCGCAGGTGTCAGGCGGAGCATCGCAACGCGGGAGAACTGTTCCGATGCCTGGAGCGATGCCTCTACGCTCGTGTAACAGGTGGTCTCATCCGGTTCAATCACGGGAATCTCTGCAAGCTCTCCGTAATAGCGGGAGTCCTGGGCGGTCTGCGATCCCGCAGCATCCGGATCATCACCTGCAACGAGCACGATACCCCCGATAAGCCCCTGCGCTGCGGCCTGGAGAAGAGGATCGGCGCAGGCATTGACGCCCACGTTCTTAATGATAACTGCCGCCCTTCTGCCTGACAATGAATCCCCGAGTGCATACTCAAGGGCAGTCTTCTCATTGATCACCATCTCGGCCCCGGTCAGCCTGCCGAGATCCGTAACCGGGAATCCCGGTACGGTATATTGCCGGTCGGTATACCTGAGGAGAGCATCGGTGAGTGCGTCAATTCCTTTCATTCGTCCCTCCCGGGCACCAGATCGCAGCCGGCACAGTTCGTGCACATGGTGAGGGCCTGCCGTGCATCGAGTTTCGCCTCGGTAAGAGCCCGTTCGTGCATGTCAAACACACGCTTCAGCCGTTCCGCAGAAGGCCGGGGGGAGCCGGTCATACCGGCAACCGGGTTGAGCGGCCGGAGCACCGGTATCACACCATGGGTAGTAAGTTTCCGGATACAGGCATCCAGTTCTTCGTCGGTTTCTCCAAGGCCGATCAGGACATTTGAGAAGACACGGCCCCTGCCGAATAATTCGACGGACCGGTCAAGAGCCCGCCAGATCTGTTCATACTCCAGTCCCGGGCACATTGTTTCAAAGAGTTCGGGAGTGGCGGCTTCCAGGTTGAATTTCACTTCCAGTACGCCAAGATCTTTGAGCCGTTCCGGGGTCTTATCGGTGGGGTAAATGGAGACACCGAGAGGAAGACCAAAGAATAATAGGTGTTTTACCACTTCGAGCACGTATGCTTCCTCTTCCTCGATACTGGAGAGGACGCCGCTCGTGAGGGAGATGGCGCTGATCCGGTGACGTACCGACTCTACCAGCCCCATGATCTCCTCGATCGACTTACGCTTTCCTGCCTGCAGGGGAACCGGGCAATAGCGGCATCTGAAGATACAGCTCCCGGTAACCGTAATAAATGCCTGGTCAGGACAGTGGCATCCCGGTTTAAGAAGCCTGCCCGGGATCAGGTTTCCCTCAAAATACAGCTGGGCAACTCCCCCGCCCCGGTGAGCAATTTCGATACTGCTCTTGGGATTCAGCCCGAATTTGACCCGGTGGTTTCCCATGGCAAAAAAAACCGCTCCGGCTCCTCCTGCTCCCGGGCCGGCAGCAGAGCGTGCAATGTACTCCTCTGCGGGTTCACCAATAAGCCGGGCTGATCCAATGGCAAGCAATTCCGCTTTCAGGTCTTTCCAGTGCATAATTCCAGCGCCTCCGGATAATTTGTATAGAACGGGATGGCAGCAACCGCACCAATAATCCCGCGACCGTTCATTACAATCTCAAGCTGGTCATCCCGAAGTGATTCGAGAAGCCCGGACTCAACCTCCCCACGTTTAACTTTCCTGCCAAACTCGGTCAGCTCCTTTGATGGTGTAAACCCGGAATATACCGCCATGCCGGTCTTTTCTGAAAGAGTATACTGCACCAGAAGGCCGTGGAACCGTTCAACCAGTCCCCTGATATCGGAGGTTGCAAACTCTGCAACAAGCCCCACACAGTTCTTGGTCCGGTAAGGAACCGGGTAGAGCTGGACAATCGTATGTGAGAGATAGACCGTGTGTTTGTTCTCGACTGCTTTTGCGATATTGTGGACAAGGGTCCAGGTGGCTCCTTCTTCAGGAGTGTCCGTATCATCCACACCGATAAGCACCCGCTGCATGCGGGGGAGCCAGAGAGTCGCACCGGCGACTTTACCTCCCCCGGCCGGATCACTCCTGCTTCGGAGGACCCCTTGTGCATCCGACCGGCAGGCCGCCGCTCCAACACCGCCGCCGCCCATTCCAATATAAGTTATTGCAATCTCGTCCGGATCCACCGTGCAGGCAGATATACCTGCCGGGAACCGCGAGCCTTCGAGGGCAAGATTCACCGAACCGAGATGCATCCGGTACCGGGTTGTTGATCCAACGCAGCGGACATCCGCGATAAGCGGGCTCTTTGCATAATGGTGCTGCGCCCACATCGCCCCGCCAATGCATTCGAAGAATTCCACCAGTTCAACATTCTTCCCGGACGTATCAGCCACTGCAACGATCTTCGGGTAGTGAATTACATATGGTTCAGAGATGCTCGCCATAAAGCCCCGCCGCTTCAATTCCCTCATTGCCCCAAAGCACTGCCCCAAGAGCCCCGATACGCCCTTTACGGCCATTGCGATCGATGAATACAATGCCGCAGGACCTTGCTTCCTGTTCGGCCTGCTCAAGGGTCATGATTTCGGTCTTCACCCGCTTGTGTGCAGGCGATTCTGCAGATGATGCAATACCCCGGTACACGGCGATGCCGGTATCCTTTGACAAGGTGTTCTTCTCAATAAAAACCCGGACAAACTCCAGCAGTTCATCGATCTTCCCCGGCCTTACCGCAAAGTTCAGGGCAGAACTGACACAATTTGTTGTCTTGGTGGGAACCTCCGGATTAAGCTGGACAAGCCGCATGTTCAGAAATTCCATACCCTCAATGGCACATGCCCCGGCGCATTTCAGTGCCGTCACCCACGTTGCTCCTTCCGTCTTCGTATCCGTATCATCAATCCCTATACAGATCTTCTCATACCGTGGTGAGATAATCCTGACATGGTTTGTGCGTGCACCACCCACGTTCAGGTCATCCTCCGTGGGATATTCGGCCCTTATTACACCCGGGGCCTGGGGGAGACAGGCAGCAATTCCGACTCCGGCTCCGGCTATCCCGGACCACGTGGTAATCACTTCGCCACCGGAAACCTCTACCGATTCAAGTGCCTGACCGCCGATAGAACCAGCAGCTGCACCAAAATTGACCGGGTACTTTCCTAACCGGGCCTGGATCGTCATGGAGGTCCCCTCCACGTTAACACTGCTCACTGCACCACCGGCCCGGCGACGGTTCATCGCATCCCACTCAATCGTGCCCCGGGCTCTGCACTGTTCAAGAATCTCGGCCCTGCCGGCCCGTTCGTCCACCATCACGAGAAATTTCTGTGCAAAGAGCGGGCCAAACCGCTTCTTCACGTCGTCGGGAGTCAGGTTGATCATGTTATCGCCGAAAATTTCGTTAACAGAATAATCGGCAATAACTGTATTTATAGAAATCGATTCGGCCTAAGATTTACAAGAAAAAAGAAAATCAGAGGACCTTGTGAAGGTCAATCTTGAAGGGGCCGAGAGTACCGCCAAAGTTACCGGCTGAAATGAACTTCACACCGGGCACCATTGCGGCGGCCCTGACACCGGCTGCCATTGCGGCGGCCACAGATTTCTCGTCAACACCATCAATGACGATCTCGTACACGGCTTTGATACCAGCAGGTATCTTAGTATCGGGTACTTTCTCGCGAAGGGTCGGACAGTACTTCTCGTTTGTGGATGCAACCATAAACTTGTACTTTAAGCTGCCAACCTTGGAACCGCTGGCAACAATGCCACCGGGGAAACTGGTTATGACACCTGGAACCGCATCAATCGCCTCAACGGCAGCTTCAGCACCCATGAGTGCCGCCATCTGGTTCTCGCCCATGATAAAGAAGTTACCCCCGGCAACACCCTTGACAATGCCGAACTCTTCCTCACCAATATATTCCCCTTCCATGATCGGGATAACCCAGCACTTGCGGCCGCCAACTTCCTTCTGGTACTCATGACCGTCGCCGAAGAAGTGGAGTTTGACCGGTATCTTCTCTTCAGCATTGGTAATACCGTTGAAAACCGCGGTTGTGGGGGCAGTCAGGACGCACTCGGCAAGACGCTCAACAACCTGTTCCTTAAGTTTCTTCTTGCTGGCGCAGATCAGGATCGCAACTCCGGGTCTCCCGTCGGGAGTTTCTTTTGCCGGGACATAGCCTTCGATCCCCGCTTCACACGGGCACCCGATAGCAGACGTGGCAAAACCGGTTGCCTCAGTTGCTGCTTTCTTTGCCCATTCCTTCGTAACTGCAGTAATAATGATGCGGCAGACCCAGGTTGGGAACGCCTCTGCATAAGTATCGTCGATTGTAACGCCGTTGATTTCCATATGATAACCTCCGGTACTACAAAGGTACCATGATGGTGGTTGAATAAATTTTCTAATTTGATTTAAGAATTCAGAGCGCATGAAAAACCGTAAAAAAAGTTCATCAGATATGATTAATGTTTATAAACCGTATATAAACTAAAATTAAAAAACTTCAATAAATTGCCCGATTTTTACGGAAAATTTCAGAACATTTATCTACATTCTTCTACCACTTTTTGTTAGTCGATTTTAAAATCGATCATAGCTGGTGCGTGAAAATATGGCATTTGCAGTGCACATAAACATGAAACGTTGTACTGGCGGTAACAATTGTGTGGTTGCATGCCCCTGGGAAACCAGATCGGCGGCAAAGGACCAATAAAAAGAACCGCGTGAGGGTTAATTCATGGCATTGTTTCCAAAGTTTTCTAAGAAGAAAGATGGAGTTAACGTCGTGATGGAGCAGAAACTCCTTCAGAACGTTAACAACCTTATTCTCAATGCAGAAACCTGCACGGGATGCGGTATATGTGTCGAGGCATGTCCTGAGGAGGCAATCGTTCTCGGGCTTGTTGGTGCGGCAAGGCGTGGCGCAATCAATTACGCTGCCCCTATTGATGTGGATGAAACCAAGTGTTCATACTGTGGAGTCTGCGTCATCATGTGCCCGTTCAATGCGCTGACATTGAAGGTGGACGGACAGGAAAGACTCCCGATCCTTGAAAAGGAAGGGTTCCCGCAATATGATATGAAGGCGGAGATCAACGACGAGAAATGCGTCAAATGCACGATCTGTGAAGAGGTCTGCCCCCGGGACGCCATTGATCGCAATGTTCCTGCCTACGAAGGGACTTACAAGGGACCGGTTGCAGGCGCAAAGCCCAAAGCAGTCGCAATGAAAAAGAAGACGACATTTACCGTTGACAAAGAGAAATGCTCGCTCTGCGGTCTCTGTGGAGCACTCTGCCCCGCAATCGTGGTGAAACACAAGGAGTTCACTGCCGAGACCGGTAAAGTCGAAGGCGAAGTTGTCTGGGACGAGACGAAATGCGACGCCTGCAAGGTGTGCGTTGAGGCATGCCCCGAGGAATGCATCACCGTTGAACGCGAGATCGTATCCGACAAAATCGACGGAAAGGTCAGCATCGTCCAGGACAACTGCTGCACCTGCACGTGGTGTTCAAAGAACTGCCCGACCGAAGCAATTACTGTCGAGAAGATTTTTGAAGGCGATATCGAGTTCCATGCAGAGAAGTGCCCCGGCGGCTGTTCGACCTGTGCCGAGATCTGCCCGGCAAACGCGATCTACCTCCCCTCTGCAATCCCTGCAGCAGACATGAAACTGGACGGCATCGAAAAGAACATCGCCGTCAACAAGGATTACTGTATCCTGTGCGGCGCCTGTGTCAATGCATGTCCCGGTGAGGATATCATCGTCATGCAGCGGACCGGCGTCCGCGTGAAGGGAACCGAGACAGACCTGTTCAAGAAGATCAAGGCAAAGCTCTTCACCAAGAGAACTTCGAAAGTGAAAGAGGACATCACCGGCCAGGTCAGCATCAAAATGATGGAGAAGGCGTGAGCACTATGGCACGAGTAAAAGGTTACCCCGAAGCGCTGGAGAAGAAACTCCACGACCAGAGATTCTATCGTGAGGATTCCAACCCCGAATTCACGAAAAACATAAAAGCCATATCACGCACAATCGCCCATATGTGCTACCAGTGCGGCACCTGCACCGGCTCCTGCCCGTCAGCGCCCCGCAGCACCTACCGCATCCGCAAGTTCATGAGGAGAGCGGTTCTCGGGCTCGAGAACGAAGCACTCACCGACCCGGATCTCTGGCTGTGCACCACCTGTTACAGCTGTGCAGACCGCTGCCCGCGGGACATCATCCCGACGGATGTCATCATGTCCATGAGGAACCTCGCTTTCAAGAGAGATATCATTCCGGTCAACTTCCTCAAGACCGTTCAGTCGATCTATAAGACCGGACACGGTGTGCCCAACAACGATGTTAACCGGGCTGCCCGCGAAAAACTCGGGCTCACCCGTGACCCGCCAACCACCCATATGTATCCTGAATATATTCCCGGCATCCAGAAAATCCTTGATCACTACAAGCTCAAGGCAAATTCCGACCGTATCGTCAAGGAAAGGGAGGGCTGATCATGTCAGAATCAGGAATAAACCACAAATTCGCATTCTACCTTGGATGCATCGCCCCAAACCGGTATCCTGGCTGTGAATCAGCATCCATCAAAGGCCTCAAGAAACTTGGTGTTGAACTCGTCCCCCTCAAGGGTGCAAGCTGCTGTCCCGCACCTGGTGCATTCGGTTCGATCGACCTGAATGTGTTCTATGCGATGGCAGCCCGCAACCTTGTCCTTGCAGAACAGATGAAGATGGACATTGCCCTCCTCTGTAACGGCTGTTACAAGTCGATCTGGGAAGTCAACCATAAGCTCAAGCACAACAAGGATCTCCGTGACGGCGTCAATGAAGTCTTAAAGGAGATTGATATGGAGTACAAGGGTACTATCAATGTGTACCATATCGCTGAACTCCTCTATAACGACAAATTCATCGGCGTTGACAAGGTCCGTGACAGTGTCACCAACCCCTTAACCGGTGCACGCATCGCAGTCCACTACGGCTGCCACCTTACAAAACCCCACAAGGACCGGGAGTTTGAGAAGGAAGTCATGCTGAACACCGAGCACCCGGTCTGGATGGAAGAACTCGTTGCCGCCCTTGGTGCAACACCGGTTGAGTACCGCAACAAGATGATGTGCTGCGGTGCCGGCGGCGGTGTCCGTGGGTATGATATCGTCCATGCGCTCGATATCACCAACGAGAAGCTGATCAACTTACAGGAAGAGAAGGTGGATGCACTCACCGATATCTGCCCGTTCTGTCAGCTCCAGTTCGACCGCGGTCAGATCGAGATTCAGGAAAAGTTCGGCAAAACCTACAACCTGCCGGTTCTTCATTTCGCTGAACTTCTCGGCCTGGCACAGGGAATGAGTCCGCAGGATCTCGGGCTGGATCTCCATGGGATCAGCTGCGAGCCGTTCCTGCAGAAGGTGCTGTGAGGTGGTAAACATGGCAGAAAAGAAGAAAACAACCACCAAGAAAACCGAGTCCAAGAAAGTGGACACCAAGAAGGAAGCTCCCGTGAAACAGGAAGTCAAGAAGCAGGCAGCAGCACCTGCGGTCGGAAGTACCACCACGCAGGAGGCACGTATCGGTGTATTCATCTGTCACTGCGGTACCAACATCGCCGGTTCAATGGATATCGAGGCCGTGCAGGATTATGCAAAAACCCTCCCGAATGTCGCATATGCTGACAACTACAAGTACATGTGCTCGATGCCCGGACAGGCTGTGATCAACAAGGCAATCCATGACAACAAACTTACCGGTGTCGTTGTAGCCGCATGTTCGCCCCGTCTCCACGAGCCGACCTTCAGGACGGCAACGAAAGAGGGCGGGCTGAACCCGTTCCGGTTTGAGATGGCAAATATCCGTGAGCAGAACTCGTGGGTGCACATGCACGACCGCGAAGGATCCACGGACAAGGCAAAGGATGCAGTCCGGATCGCTGTTGCAAAGGCAGCGCTCCTCCAGGACCTCTTCCCGAAGACTGTGCCAGTCGAGAAGGCAGCCATGGTCGTCGGAGCCGGTGTCGCCGGCATGCAGGCCGCCCTTGACCTTGCAGCAGCAGGCATCAAGACCTACCTCATCGAAGCTGACACCAGCATCGGCGGGCGCATGTCCCAGCTCGACAAGACCTTCCCGACCCTCGACTGTTCGCAGTGTATCTTAACCCCGAAGATGGTAGATGTCGGACGGGCTACTATGATCGAACTGATGACCTGGTCCGAGGTCCATGAAGTGGAAGGATATATCGGTAACTTCGATGTCACCGTCCGCAAGAAAGCCCGCGGCGTACTCACCCCCACGGAAGCGGAAGCCCGGGGCATTGTCGGTGGCGGCTGCAACGGCTGCGGTGACTGTGAGACTGCCTGCCCGGTTATCAAGCCCAATGAATTCGAAGTGAGCATGAAGCCGCGGAAGGCGATCTACATCAACCACCCACAGGTCGTTCCCCTCCTCTACACAATCGACTTCAACTCCTGTGTCAAGTGCGGCATCTGTGTTACCGCATGCGGTACCGAGAAGAAGGCAATCGACCTCGAGTCCAAGGACGAGTTCATCAAGGTCAAGGTAGGGACCGTCATTCTCGCAACCGGCTACGACATCTTCCCCATCGAAAAGAAAGAAGAGTGGGGATACAAGCGGTTCGAGAACGTCATCTCGAGCCTCGAATTCGAGCGGCTCATCTGCGCATCCGGCCCAACCGGCGGCCACTTGGTCCGCCCGAGCGACGGCGAGACCCCGAAACGGGTCGCCTTTGTGCTCTGTGCAGGCTCACGTGACAACACCGGAACCGGCAAGCCCTACTGCTCGCGGTTCTGTTGCATGTACTCACTCAAGCACGCCCACCAGATTATCGAGAAGATCCCGGGATGCACTCCTTATATCTTCTACATGGATATCCGCTCCTTTGGTAAGATGTACGAAGAGTTCTATTACCGTATCCAGGACGAGGGTGCCAAGTTCATCCGCGGCCGTGTGGCCAACATCCTTGAGGACAAGGTAACAAAGAACCTCCACGTCATGGCCGATGACACGCTCCTCGACCGCCCAATCGACATGGAAGTCGACCTCGTGGTACTCGCAGCAGCAGTCCAGCCCAAGGAGGATACCAACCGGACCCGCAAGCTCTTCGGTGTCTCCTGTTCGAGCGATGGCTGGCTTCTCGAAGCCCACCCGAAGCTGAACCCGTGCGGTACCACCACAGCCGGTGTCTTCCTTGCCGGTGTCTGCCAGGGACCAAAAGATATCCCTGACACCGTAGCATCTGCCGAAGGTGCAGCATCTGCGGCAAGTATCCCGATCCACAAGGGAGAAGTCGAGCTCGAGCCCTACTTCGCCACCTGTATCGAGGAGAAGTGCGCAGGGTGCGGCATGTGTGTCAACCTCTGCCCGTACAGTGCACTGGCACTCATTGAAAAAGACGGGCGTACGGTCATGCAGGTCACTGAGGCCAAGTGCAAAGGCTGCGGTACCTGCGGTGGCTTCTGCCCCGGCGGTGCCATATGGATGAACCACTTCACCACGCCACAGATCGTGGCACAGATCGATGCCTTCCTGCTCGGAGGTGAGCAGTAATGTCTGCACCAGGAAACTTCGCAATTCCCGAGAGAGGCCCCGGTATCTGGCAACCCAAGATCCAGGGTATCGTCTGCAACTGGTGTTCCTATGCCGGTGCTGACCTTGCCGGTGGCGGCCGTATCCAGTACCCTCCCGACATCCGGATTATCCGTGTCATGTGCACGGGACGTCTCGACTCCCTCTTTGTACTCAAGGCTTTCGCCGATGGTGCAGATGGTGTGCTCGTATCGGGCTGTCACTTTGGTGACTGCCACTACCTTGAAGGCAACTACAAGGCAGCAAAGCGGATGTTCATGGTCAAGCGCCTGATGAAGAGCATCGGCCTTGACGACCGCCGCTTCAGGATGACCTTTGTGTCTGCATCTGAAGGTGCCAAGTGGGGCGCAGTCGTGACCGATGTGGTCAACATGGTCCGCGAACTCGGACCAACCCCGATCACGGAGTTCAAGAGTAAGTAATTCAGCGAGGGGATAACTGGTTATCCCTTCCTTTTTTTAATAGTCAGATACACCGGTCTTTGCCACCATAAAGAACCTGATCTGTCAATAAAGGGATGCTTGCTGTCCTGATTTATTTATTTTTCAACGGGTGAATATCGTGACAACGATAAACATGCACCGGATATCGGTTCCAGGGCAGGGAGACAGATGGTCCCCAACCCCACCTTTTTTATACAGAGCGCATCTGAAAATAGAATTATTATTGATCTGATATAGCATCTCGTTCTACTTTTAATAACAATTTTAATACTGCGTAAAAAAATGAATCCCCGAAATTATGTAATATTTGAACATTGCTCCTTTCTTTATAATTATTTATTTATTAATATATAATATTGTTCCGACATAAAATAGGAATACTTATATGGCGAAATTGGGAATTATTCAATGTCCCATCTTAGGGGACGTGCAATAGCGACTTTCACTCATTACTCGTGTACCTCAAGAGTACACGCTCTCGTTCAGCGACAGTATTGTACCGCGATTAAAGAACAATTTGGAGGAATTCAAATGGCAAAATACAAAGAAACAATCGACCTCTACGACGATGAGGGTAAGCTCTTAAAGAGCAATGTCACTCTTGACAAGATCAGCCCGGTTGTCAACAAGGGCGCACTGCAGGTTATCGACCTCACCAAGAGGACGGTAGCAGTCAACTTTGCTGGCATCGAGGACGCACTCAAGACCGGAAAGGTCGGCGGCAAGTCGAACCAGATTCTCGGCCGCAGCATGAACTGCAGCGTTGTCAAGGACTGTGACGCACTTTCAGCCAAGATCAAGGACATGGTCCAGGTCGAAGCCGGTGACAACACCAAGATCACCAAGGTCGGCGGCGGCAAGATGATCCTTGTCGAGATCCCGACTGCCCGTATGGACGCAGCATCCACCTACGATGTAGCCTCAACTGTAGTGGCAGCAGCCACCACCTATGCACTGGTTGACCAGTACAAGGTCGACATGTTCGACGGTTCCTACATCAAGGCAGCAGTCTGGGGTACCTACCCGCAGACCATGGACATGCAGGGCGGCAACGTCGTTTCGATTCTGTCGATCCCCCAGTTCAACGAAGGTCTCGGCTATGCACTCCGCAACATCCCCGCAAACCACGCGGTCATGATGACCCACCGGAATGCAATGCAGGGTGCAGCACTCTCAGCCACCTTCGAGCAGGCAGGTATGTTCGAGATGGGTAACGCAGTCGGTCCGTTCGAGCGGGCACAGCTCCTTCTCTACGCATACCAGGGACTCAACGCAAACAACATTGTCTGCGACCTCGTCAAGGCAAACGGCAAGACCGGTACGATCGGTACTGTCGTGCAGAGCCTCGTCGAGCGTGCCATTGAGGACAAAGTCATCAAGGCAGGCAAGAAGGGCAAGAGCGGCTTCATCTTCTACGACACCAAGGACCCCATGCTCTGGAATGCCTACGCATCCGCAGGTACCCTTGCAGCAACCATGGTCAACTGTGGTGCCGGACGTTTCGCCCAGGCAGTCTCAGCAACCCTGCTCTACTTCAACGACCTGCTCGAGCACGAGACCGGCCTCCCAGGCTCCGACTTCGGTCGCGCAATGGGTGTCGCAGTCGGTTTCTCGTTCTTCAGCCACTCGATCTACGGTGGCGGCGGTCCCGGTGTCTTCAACGGTAACCACGTCGTAACCAGGCACGCAGCCGGTGTAGGTATGCCCTGTATCGTTGCAGCCTGTGCACTCGACGCAGGAACCCAGATGTTCGGACCCGAACACACCTCGAAGATCTACCAGGAAACCTTCGGCCAGATTGAATCATTCAAGAAGCCGATGCAGGCAGTTGCAAAGGGCATCTAAGCCCCTCAAGGATACGAATGACAGAAGCCACGTTCCCCCAGTGCAGGATTGTCACCGAGCGGCTGCTCAACCCTGAGACCACAGAAAGCCTGCTGAACAAGGTCGTCAGCGTTCCCGGTATACGGCGCATGGTCCTGAACGGACCCCGCCTGCCGGCAACGGTACCCTATGGACCTTCCAAGGGGATTCCCAATCCGCATCCCATGAGGAAGACGATCCATGTCGGCGACCAGGAGATTCCTCTCCAGGTTCATGTAGGCACGGTTCTCCTCGAGGTCGAGAGTCGCGACGTCATTCCCGCACTGCAAGCCGCGATCGAACCGGTTTTTACGAATTTCACTTTCCGCATTCAGGAAGGCAGGTTCATGAAGACCGCGCCGTCAACTGTCGATTATTGCAAGTACGGCCCGAACGCGGACAAAGAGATGCTCGGCCTTGCTGATCCAAACAGCAAGTCCCGGCCGATAATCATCCAGGGAATAAAGTAATCATGCCGATTGGACGAGTAACCCAGGTTGTTGACTGCCGCGAGGCGATGGGCATGGGTAAAGGAGGCGGGATTGCCCAGAGGGGCACCATCTCCGAATGCCGGTACCCGGATGTCATCGTGGTCGGAATGTCCCCCGGACGCCGCCACGTGACCAAGCCGGTATGCGATATCACCTCAGGCCTCAGGCAACAAGGCGTTGAATACAGCATCAGTACGCTGGTGCTGAACGCCGGAAGCGGCATACCGCCGGACGCACCCAAACTTGGTGGTGGAGTCCTCGGCGCTTCTTTTGGGCTCACCGAAAAAGAGATCGCGCAGATCGAGAAACACAAGGTTGCCATTCTCCACCACGGGAACGTCCGTTCCCATGTGGTGCACAAGGTGCGGTTTATTCTTGCAGCCTGTGATGTGAAGGCAGTCGTGGTTTCCCAGGCCCCGGTTGATTATGAGGACCTCGCAAAAGAGGGCGTGAAGACATCGGTTGTGATGCCGCCTGAAGACAAGATTCGCACCAAAGGTACGGTCATGTCCATCGTGAGCGGCGTAACCCGGGGTCAGACCCCCACGCGCGAGAAGATGGCGGAAGTCATTTCGTCGGTAATGAAAATCGTGAAAAAGAAGAATTTATTGGAGTGATAAAATAATGGCATACAAACCCCAGTATTGTGCCGGACAGACTGCAGTCGCCGACAACAGGCGCAAGCAGATGAACCCGGAACACAAGCTCGCGAAGCTTCGGGATGTCACGGACAAGGACATTGTCCTCATCATGGGACACCGTGTACCCGGCTCAGCCTACAAGAGTGCACACCCGCCGCTCGCCGAGCAGCAGGAGCCCGCCTGCCCGGTCCGCAAGCTGGTAACCCCGACCGACGGCGCAAAGGCCGGCGACCGCATCCGTTACATCCAGTTTGCCGACTCAATGTACAATGCACCCTGCCACCCGTACCTCAGGTCCTACCTCGAGGCATACCGCTTCCGCGGCATTGACCCGGGTACCCTGTCCGGCCGTCAGATCATCGAGTGCCGTGAGAGAGACCTTGAGAAATATGCCAAGGATCTCGTCAACACCGAGCTCTTCGACCCCGCACTCACCGGCATCCGCGGATGCACGGTGCACGGACACTCCCTCCGTCTCGATGAGAACGGTATGATGTTCGACATGCTCCAGCGCTGCATCCTCGACAAGAAGGCAGGCATTGTCAAGATTGTCAAGGACCAGGTCGGTGTACCCCTTGACGGCGAAGTCAAGGTCGGCAAGCCGATGGACGCAAAGTGGATCAAGGCCAACTCAACCATCTACCACTCGCTCGTGGGCACTGCCTACCGTGACGACGCTGAACTGATTGAGTACATCCAGCGCATCCACTCGCTCCGTGTAAAATACGGCTTCATGCCAAAGGAGGCATAATTATGGCAAAAGCAGCAAAAATCGAGAGAACCCAGAAGCTCTTCCTGAAGGCAATGAAGGAGAAGTTTGCAGAAGACCCCCAGGCAACCTCAACCGTCTTCCTCCGCGAAGGTCTCGAGCAGTCCCCGCGCAAAGTCGAGTTCATGAAGGCCGGTAAGAAGGCCGAGATGGACCGCGGTATCTCCATGTACGACCCCAAGCGCTGCCACTGTGGTGGTATCCCGCTCGGTCAGCGCCAGCTGATGACCTACGAGGTCAGCGGCACCGGTGTCTTTGTAGAAGGCGACGACCTCCACTTCGTCAACAACGCTGCCATGCAGCAGATGTGGGACGACATCCGCAGGACCATCATCGTAGGTCTTGACCTCGCCCACAACACCCTCCAGAAGCGGCTCGGCAAGGAAGTTACTCCTGAAACCATCAACGAGTACCTCCACGTTCTGAACCACGCAATGCCAGGCGCAGCCGTTGTTCAGGAACACATGGTCGAGACCCACCCGTCACTTGTCGACGACTGCTACGTGAAAGTCTTCACTGGCGACGACGAGATGGCAGATGACATCGAGCCCCAGTTCCTCCTCAACCTCGACAAGCTCTTCCCGGCAAAGAGTGCAGCAGCACTGAAGGCCGCAGTCGGCAAGTCGATGTTCCAGGCAGTTCACATCCCGACAACCGTCAGCAGGACCTGCGACGGTGGAACCACCTCACGGTGGTCTGCAATGCAGATCGGTATGTCCTTCATTGGTGCATACAAGATGTGCGCAGGCGAAGCAGCAGTCGCTGACCTTGCATTCGCAGCAAAGCACGCCGGTGTTATCCAGATGGCAGACATCCTGCCCGCCCGCCGTGCACGTGGCCCGAACGAGCCAGGTGGCATCAAGTTCGGTCACTTCGCAGATATGGTCCAGGGAGACCGCAAGTACCCCAACGACCCCGTCAAGGCATCCCTTGAAGTCGTCGGTGCAGGTACCATGCTCTTCGACCAGATCTGGCTCGGATCCTACATGTCCGGTGGTGTCGGATTCACCCAGTATGCAACCGCTGCATACACCGACAACATCCTCGATGACTACTGCTACTATGGTCTTGACTACATCAAGTCCAAGCACGGTGGTCTCGGCAAGGCAAAGAAGACCCAGGAAGTCCTCAACGACATCGCAACCGAGGTTACTCTCTACGGTATGGAACAGTACGAACAGTACCCCACCACCCTCGAGAGCCACTTCGGCGGATCCCAGCGTGCATCCGTCCTTGCAGCAGCATCAGGTATCTCCTGTTCACTGGCAACGGCCAACTCCAACGCCGGCCTGAACGGATGGTACATGTCCATGCTCGCCCACAAGGAAGGCTGGTCACGTCTCGGCTTCTTCGGCTACGACCTGCAGGACCAGTGCGGTTCAACCAACTCAATGTCGATCAGACCCGACGAAGGCTGTATCGGCGAGCTCCGTGGACCAAACTACCCGAACTACGCAATGAACGTCGGTCACCAGGGAGAATACGCAGCCATTGCAGGTGCCGCCCACTATGGACGCGGAGATGCATGGTCACTGTCCCCGCTGATCAAGATCACCTTCGCAGACCCCTCGCTCAAGTTCGACTTCGCCGAACCCCGCCGCGAGTTCGCAAAGGGTGCAATCCGCGAGTTCATGCCAGCCGGCGAGCGCTCACTGATCATCCCCGCAAGGTAAGCACGAATCCCCACCAAATTTTTTTTCTTTTTTCCTCAGTTAAAATTCCCAGATAGAATGAGCTCATAGAGATGCTCGAAAATACGCCCGTAACGGGCTCCGTTTCCCATTTTCATATCCCGGCCCCTTCCGGAAAACCCTTTAAAACGCTTCTTTTCGTTTCCTGTGGAGAATAAGCCCGTATTTCGCCCCGTTTGCCAAAATCAGGCTGGAATCGACCTCGTAGAATGGCCGTTAAAGCCCCTGCAATCGATGTTTTTCCGGGCACTAAGTTAACCCCATTCAGCCCCCAAAACGCTGCCGGAACGCGGATATGGAGGTCATTTTTTCCGACGGGGATTCTAAAAATAGGTGGAATTGGACTTCAAGTCGGATCTGGTTGTTCTTTTCCGAACATCCAGAACAATTTCCGGTACATCCGGGAGAATGCAGTCCTCTCCAGCAGGAAGACAAGGATAGAGCAGACAAGGATACTGAAGAAGATGACAATATACGTTACATCCTGGATGGTCTGGCCGGCAACGACACCTGCTTCAAGCGGCAGGGATGCAAGAACTGCAGCTGCCAGTCCCTTGGGTTCCATGACCGCGACAATCGCCGCATCCGATGCAGGAATCTTCCGGGGAATGGTGAACCAGACAATGACGATCCGGGCCAGGTAGATGAGGATGGTGATCGCAGCCCCGAGGTAAATAATATTCATGTTGGTGAAGTGGATCGAGATCCCGATATAGATGAAGAAGAACGTTTTCAGGAGGGAAACCAGCTGGGCAAAAAATTCCTTTTCAACGGGAGTGAGTTCGACCTGTGTAACATTATCGCCAAGGAACGGGAGGATCTTCTCTGCCTTGAAATAATTCAGGTTGCCCAGTGTTAAGCCGAGTGCAAGGGCAGCAATGGCACCGGAGAATCCGAGCAGGCTGACGAAGCCAAAGACGATGAAAACAAATGCCGGGGTGATGAAGATGCTCTTGATGCTTGCGAGCCTATGATATACGGATGACCACCAGATGCCGGCAACGACACCGATGATGATGGCAATCAGGAACGAGGAGAGAAGGTTGCCGACCAGGTGGCCGATATTGAATTCCTGGATTTTTACAACGTCGAGAAGGGCGAGCAGAACCACGATGCAGAGCACATCGCTGATCGCCGATTCGAGCGCGAGGATTGCCTTGGTATCGTTCCTGATATTGAGGTAATTGGTGAACGGGATGACAACCGCCGATGAGGTACCACCAAGAATCGCACCGAGCATGCAGGATTCGATGAAAGAGAATCCCGCCATGTAATGCATGATCACGATGCAGATGGCAGTTATGACAATGAAATTGGCAACCGTGATGGCAGTTGTCCCGGTGATGGATTTTTTCAGGGTCTCTATCGTGATGTGCAGGCCGCCTTCGAACAGGATGATGGCCAGCGTGACCATCGTGAAGAGCGGACCAACAACTCCGAACGCAGAAGGGGCGACGAGGCCCAGGAACGGGCCGACAATGATACCGATGGCGATGAGAAAGAGTACATCGGGAATCTTGGTGAGTGTAAAAAACCGCGAGAGGATATTGCCGAGGAAAATAAGAAGGCCCAGGAAGAGTACGGTTACCGCTGCATCCATTGGGTATGCGTTGATCTGAATGGAAAATATAGGTTTTCCAGAATCACTCTTTTAAAAACTCCCGCCTGCCCGGAAAAGAGATATGGGATTCACCCCTTTTTTTTATCATGAAGCCCGGTAAAGAATTCATCAAAAAACCTGACAGTGATATGGTCAATGAACCCGTCAAGGATGACGAGGGAATAGATGCTTTTCTGATTCTCCAGATTGTTGGCGGTATTTTCGTTGTAATTTTTATTGCCTGGTTTATTCTCCACGTTGTCATGCATTTAGTCTGATATCCCATCACCAATCTGTTTTTGTATGTGAGTGGGATCAAGAACGATGCCCGGGGAAAAACCCAAAAGGGTTTCTTATTTCAGGATCGAGTATAGGTGATGGGCGAGACAGGAACCCCGATATCAAAAATCGTAAAATCCCTCGGTCTTGTCTTCGGGGATATCGGTACCAGCCCGATCTACACGGTCGGCGCCATCCTGCTCTTCCTGCTCCCCACGAGCTTCAACATCTTCGGGCTCCTCTCCCTCGTCACGTGGACGCTATTCACCATCATCACAGTCCAGTACATCTGGCTTGCCACGTCGCTCTCTGATAAAGGCGAGGGCGGAACGATCGTTCTCAAAACGCTCCTTGATTCCCTGCTGAAGCCAGGTATTACCGCATCCGCTGTATCGGTCCTCACGATCATCGGGATCGCCCTCTTCATCGGGGACGGGGTAATCACACCGGCCATCAGTATCCTCTCAGCAGTCGAAGGCATCCTGCTGATCCCCGGGTTCCAGGAAACCAGTCAGATGGTGATCCTTCTCATTGCTGTCATCATTGCCACAGGATTGTTCCTTTTCCAGCGGCGGGGAACCGAGCGGGTGGCCTTTGCGTTTGGTCCCGTTATGGTGATCTGGTTCGGCGCACTTGCCGTATTTGGCATAATATCTGTCATCAGCGCCCCGCAGGTGCTTTTTGCCCTGAGCCCGACCTATGCCCTGGCATTTATTCTGGAAAACGGCTGGGCGTCCCTGATCGTGATGTCGGCCGTGATCCTCTGTGTCACCGGGGGTGAGGCGCTCTACGCCGATATGGGGCACCTTGGCAGGGAGCCGATCGTCAAGGGCTGGGTCGTGGTCTTCCCCGCTCTCGTGCTCAGTTACCTCGGTCAGGGGGCGTATGTCCTGATGACCGGTAATACCCATAACGTTCTCTTCTCGATGGTTGACCACATCAGCCCGGTAATATACGTCCCCTTCCTCCTCCTAAGTATCTGTGCGACCGTCATCGCATCGCAGGCAATGATCTCCGGGATGTTCTCGATTGTTTACCAGGGCATGACCACCCGCATCCTTCCCAAGATGAAGATCGAGTACACCTCCTCCGAACTGCGGTCACAGATCTATATAGATACCATCAACTGGCTGCTGCTCGCCGCCGTTCTGATTGTGATGTTTGAATTCCGCTCATCTGAGAACCTGTCAGCCGCATACGGCCTTGCTGTTTCGGGCTCGATGTTGATCTCCGCCATCATGATGGCGATCATTTTTCTGCACCAGAATAAACCGGTCCAGATGATTATTTCCGGCTCACTCATCATCATTGACGGTTTGTTCTTCAGCTCCACGCTCTTCAAGATCCCGCATGGTGCCTACTGGTCGTTCTTCATTGCAGCCATCCCCCTCATCATCATTGTCACATTCATTTTAGGTCAGGAGAGACTTCACTCCATACTCCGGCCGATTCCGCTTGCGGAGTTTCTCCCCCGATACCAGGAAAATTACGCCAGCCTCCCGAAGATCCGGGGGACCGCGCTCTATTTTATCGGGGATGTCAGAAAGCTGTCTCCCTACCTCTCCCAGGTCTTTTTCCAGAACGAGATCCTGTACGAGAACAACATTCTCGTCTCAATCAAGGTCACCGAAAAACCGTTTGGGATCAGTACGGCATTCACTTCCGATCTTGCACCGGGTCTCCATCTCTTCACGGTCACAGCAGGATATATGGAAATCGTCAACGTGGTCGGACTGTTACATGAGCGGGAGATTGATGAGAAGACAATCTTTTACGGCGTTGAAAATATTGTAAGTGATACACCCCTCTGGAGACTATACGGGATAATCAAAAAGATTTCTCCCCCGTTTGTCCAGTTCTACGCCCTTCCTCCGGAGAAGATCCACGGGGTTGTAACCAGGGTCGTAATGTGAGACTTTTTTAAAAAAAGTACAAGAAATATTGGCTCTGGAGAAATGCTTAAAAAATCAAAACGCTTACAGGAATTAACATCCTCCTCCCGCTCGGACTATGATATACGTGATAACCCCGGAACAGGTTATACGGCACTATCAGGAAAACGCATGGTCGGTTAAGGCGGATGGGAACTATTCTTTTTTCAAACGGTTCTTTTCTTGTCGTGAACTGATGACATCGGGAGATAGAATTGTTAATTATTATCCGGCTGTTTTTTGTTCTTGCTGGAAGCAAGAGTGTCTTTAGTGGTTGTGACTGTGACGGTTGTCGAGGAGATTGTAATCTTGTCTTCCTTTTCGATAACTGCAAGGATCAACTCGCTCAGCCGGGATCGCAGAATACGGCGGTTGCGGGCATCGGAAATGTAGCGCACATCCAGGGTAATCCAGTTATCTGTGAGTGTAATATAGGCTGAGGGATCGACAACTTTTTTGGGAAGGTAATAGGTTTCCCCGATTCGTTCAATTTCCTCATCCGCCTGCTTCGTCATCGAAGAGGTTTCTTTGATAATAATTCCGAGGATGAGATCTTTTGCCCGTTTCCAATCGCTGTCATACGTAAGGGGTATGGAGATCTCGTCCCAGACAAACGAATGGTCCCGGGTGTAATTGTACAAAGCATGATTCATCACAAAACCATTGGGTACAAAAAGCAGCCGCCCAGATGGCTGGTCCCCGGAAACCCAGCCCCGTATCTCCATAAGCGTCGTATTCATGATACCGATGTCCATTACATCCCCGTACTTGTCGTCAATGGAGATCCTGTCGCCGACACGGTACATACTGGAGATAATAATCAAAAAACCTCCGACAAAATTCTTAAACAAATCCTGCAGGGCAAAGGCAATCGCGGCACCGATAATACCGTATGACACAATAAGTGAGGAAGTATCAGTTACCCAGATCCGCAGGCAGAGGACTAATATGAAAACAATTGAAAGTATTGAAATGGCCTTGTTTGCCGTGTACCGGGTTTTCAGGTCTGCGATTCTCCGGACAAGGAACATTCCGATAATAACCGGGAAAATCAGATACGTGGCAGTAAGGACAAGGGAGGTGGAGTAAAGATCTGTGACAACCTGCTCATTGATCACATGCGCAGCTGCGCCAAGCCCCACAGAAAGGAGGAGAAGCGCAGAAAAAATTAGCAGTTGTCGTTTCATGAGTTGATACCCGTTAACATTCTCTTCTCTATTTTTCAATTATAAAAAATTACATCCATAAGATCCCGGCAAACTATGAAGAGGGAATAAGGGATGACAGACATTGTTATGGTTTTGTTGGCGGGGACAGCCCGCTCATATCGCCCGAAGGGAGAACAAACGAAGGTGGCCGGATCCCCGCCTTTTTAAACTCGGTCCATGTTCTCCGGGTCACTTCAGACTTGAACTCGAACTCCCGACGGAGGTCGTTTACGTATCCCTTTGCACGGATGCGCTTGTAGAAAGGGAAATCCTCGAATAAGACGGTGTAAGTATATTTTTTTGAGATGATCACGTACTTCGATGTAACAAGAGCCTCTTTTAAGATCTTCATTGCCGTTTCTGCATCGGAATCCGGGTGGATGAAGAGATCAATCACGACCATCATGGCCAGGTCACCGGCATTCCCGCTGGTTACCGGCAGGCTGAAGATTGAGTAGTTCGGCACCGACACCAGTTCATCGGCAGGGGTCTGGATACGCGTAGCACGGATACCGATGTCTTTAACTTCCCCGTACTTGTCGCCGATTGTAACCTTGTCGCCGATCTGGTACGGTTTTTCAAAGATGATCACGATGCTCCCGATGATATCGGCAAAGAGATCTTTTAAGCCAAACCCGATTGCAGCGCCAAAAAGCCCCGAGAATGCAATCATCTGGGTCAGTGACGGTTCGATGACGGCGATTACGATGTAATAGAGTGCAAGCGTATATACAAGAAGCTTCAGCAGGGGGATGATCATGTTGACCGATGTCCGGTACCAGCCGATCCGCTCGGAAACATGGACGAGGATGAAACTGAGGAGGTAGGTAAGGACATAAGCGATGATGATAATAATAACAACATAGAGAATCAGGTTTGCATCAATGGTTTTTACCGGAAGTTCTGCCGTTACATTGGACAGCACGTTTGACTGAACGGATTTTATCGATAATTCCGCTGAAACATTGGAGAGCAGGGTGTCGGCCATGATCACCACAATCTCCGGGTCTTCTTAAGGTAATCCGTCACCGGACCAAGGGCAAATGCCTCGATATTGTAATAGCCTGCACGGTTCCAGACAAGTCCCTGCTGGACGAGACGATAGAGAACCCGTTCGATATCCATCTCTGATCTGGCAATTGCGGAAAGATCCTTTGCATGCAGGGATTCCATGGACAGGATAAGGGAAAGGATAAATGATTCATCCGTGTCAAGCGAGATGGAAAACGGGGTCTCGGTGATTGCGCTTAATGATATTGCATTATTATTCAGGCCCCGGTCCCAGAGCAGGATTGCTACACCGGGATTCCCTTCCGCTATCCGGTTGATCTTTTCAAAAATTACATCCTCAATGGAGACCTGAACACGTTTTTTTCTTGGCAGTCTCCGGAGCATCACGGTAAAATTCAGTTTTATCCAGGGGATTGAAATATCGGTTTTAGTAAGCGGCAGCCGTATCGTACGGTGGATTACCGAGAAAAACATCGAGCGCTCTGCGATCCCCTCGTCCACAAAACGGATGTCCCCGGGTTTATACCGTGACATGATCACCTGTTTGAGAACCGGGGTGTCAATCTTGTTTAAGGAAACGATGGTGGGGAAATACGCATCAAGGTTCATCACTGCAGAGAGGTACTGCCAGCTGTAGATGTTCCACGTAGTGATAAAGAGCTTTTTTGACATGATCTGCATGCGCAGGAATGTATCAAGAACATCAAATCCCCCGATAACCCTTGTCGCGAGGAACTGGCAGTTGTCGATCAGGATAATATCGCTGGTCAGGGCGGAAAAATCCGGGAGGGTAGACTGCATTATGACAAATTCCAGGGACAGGTAGTGTACCCGGTTACCGTAGATGCGCATGATCTCGGCAACAATTGTCGAACGGCCTCCCATCGGTTCTGCAACTATGGCAAGATGGGAAGGTGAACCGGATCCGGAGCGTTCGATAGCCCCGGTTATTTCTTTTAACTCCTGGTCATAGCCGATAACGGTGCTCTCGGAAACTGAATTCCCCTCTTCTGTCATATCCAGCCAGTCCTACTAGTGAGATACGCGGGGAATTATTAAAGTATATGCAGAACCGGCTCGTTTTTCCCGTCTTGGCATGAGTCCTTACCGGTTTCACTCTGATTTGGCAACCCGGTACTCTTCCAGCTCCCCGGCATGGAACACTTTTATCTCGATCGGCCTGCCCTGCCCATACCCCCGCATGTGTTTTTGGTAAACCGCTGGATCATGCCTGAGGTTACACAATATAAAATATTCATGGATGGTTTCAAGGAACGAGATCTGATGGGTGAGGTAAGCATTCTCGTACTCCTTGATCTCACGGGCGATCGCGAGGCACTCGTCATAGGAAAGTGAAGGATCAAACTGCCCGTGACTGCCCTTGCGTGCGAACTGCCGCCAGGTAACGTTGCCCGACACTCCAGCACTGCGTCGGAGCATGTGCGGGTAGATCCGGCAGCCGGAGAACCGGCTGTCATAGATGCTGCACTTCCCGTTCTCAAGGAACCAGCAGGATCCAGCTGCATCATCTTTCATCCGGAGAGCATACCCGGAAACATAGAACATTCCATTCTGATCGCAGAACTCCGGATCGGGCGCCGGGACATATGCACCGGGATCGATTGTTTTGAGTTCAGCGACATCATGATCGAGAAGAAAGATGTGGTTGTTGACCGACCGGGTGCAGCACGCCCCGCAACATGAGCACCGGAACCTGGCAGACCAGATATCACTGGCAATCTGCTCAAGAGGATAGGCAAACAACCGGTTCCGTTCCTGCATCAGTGCGACGATGCGATAGGGAATGGAGACATCGGGGGCCGGGTTCATCTGGATCCACGCTCCTTTTCCATAACCGGTGTATCGAATTCTATCTCGGTAATTGCATATTCCGCGCAGGCACATTCCCCGTCCGGAAGAATCATGTCCGAAGATACCTGCAGAGGTATCCTGACCCCTCCCCGGTCAGCGTACCCGGCATACCGGCAGGAGAAATGGCCGGGCACCGGCCTCCCCGTTTCCGGATGAATGTTCTGATTTGCGTCGATACTTGTGATCCCGCCTCGTCCCCTGAAACGGGCTACGGCTTCAACCGACAGATCATTATCCCGGATTATTGCCTTCGCAGTCGAATCATCAACATTTTCCCAGTTGATGAAGTGAGACGTACCGGTGATCATGGGGAACAGGGGCATGCAGGCCAGGTACCGGAAGAGGGAGGAGGTTTTGATCTTCTCCTCGTGCGAGTTATTCAGCGGGACGAGCGAGTACAGGTTGAGGTTCATCCCCGCATCATGGTGGACATAATAATCAAGGGATTCAAGCCAGATCCCGGGAGCATAGGCAATAGTTGTATGCCACACAAAACCCGGCGTAGCAAGGGAAAAGAATGCCTCTCCCTTCATGTTCATCCACCGTCCCTTTTTCCCGAATCGTATCCTGCCGGCATGCCGGATATGCACGCACCCGACCTGCCCTTGGTTTGCACCCTGTGCCCATGCACTGTATCGTGCAACCGGTTCCGGGCCGGGCCGGGTGTTCCGGACCGGGGGTATCGGGGCATAAAAAATAATCAGACGAAGATAGCGGACCTGTTCTTCGACCATAATCCTGAAAAGATTGCGTCCCGCAATGAGAAAAAAGAGAAAAAGCGCAAAAAAAATCAATATACCGCCAAGCACTTCGGCGAGCATCAACAGCCCCCGTAATTCCGCAGCCTGATATCCACCTGCCGGAACGGAATCTCGATCTTCTCCTCGGTAAATCTGAGGGCGATGCGGCTGTTCACATAATCCTGGACATCCCAGGCAAAATCGTAATTGTTCGTCCAGAGAATGAGCTGTCCGTTGAGACTGGATTCGCCGAATTCAAGGAAATACACAGACGGGACAGGATCGGTTATGACCCAGGAGGTCTTCTCCGCAGCCTCGCGGGCAATGGCGAGAAGGATCTCTTTTACCCGTTCCATATCGGAACCATACGCAACTGAAAACGGGATCCGGACTTTCAGTTTGTTATCCGGCATTGCGTAATTGATGACCACGCTCGAAGTGACTTTCGAGTTGGGGACGGTTACCATCTGGTTGTCCAGTGTCTTGATCCGGGTACTCCGGGGGCCGATGCTCACAACGTCACCGAAAAACGTATCGATCTTTACCCTGTCGCCAATCTTGAACGGTTTGTCCACGGCAATGATTGCACCGCTGAAGAAGTTGCTCAGGATATCCTGAGCTGCAAGGGCAAGGGCAAGGCCTGCGATACCCGCTCCCGCGAGGAATGGTGTGATATCGATCTTGAAGTCGGAGAGGATGAGAAGGAACGCCACAAACCAGATCAGGTACCGGGCCGCGATCTCCAGGATTGGAATGAGCCGGTCATCGAGATCCGTCTCGGTCTTTTCTGCCACACGGGTACCATAGGTCCGGATGAGATTGTAGGAAAAGACCGATGTAATCCATGCCCCGAGCAGGATGAACACCGCGTTGATCACCTGATCGGTGATGAGCCAGTTCATCGATTCAGGAACAATATCGAAACGGGTCAGGGCGATATAGACCGACAGGGCAATGATTGCAACGACAAGCGGGGTCCCAATGGCCATAAGGATGATGTCATCCAGTTTTGTATCCGTGGCATCCGCTCTCTTCTTCAGCCACCGGATAATGATATGCGCAATACCGGCGAGAACCAGTCCTGCTGCAATGGTACTGGCCGCATACAGAAAACCATTATTCATCAGGATCAGCTCGCAGAGGACCGGGTTCAGAGATACACAATTTCATGGCTATCCCTCTAACAGCTTTTTGTACCAGACGTTCATGCTCTCCATCGATCCGCAGATATTGGTGTTGTTCGGGAGCAGACCCCCGAACCGGTATCCTGCCCGGGCGAATACAGCATTGATTGGCCGGAAACCGGCCCTGGCAATGGTATAGGCAAGCTGGATCCCCTCTTTTTTCAGATCCGCTTCCATCGCATGGAGGAGCAACCCGGCAAAACCTTTTCCCCCGAAGAGCGGATTGGTGGCAAAATCCGTCACTTCCATATTCCGGTTCTCTGCATCTGTCTCGCAGGATGCAACAGCCGCCAGCTGATGGGATTTTTTAATAACAAAATACCGGACCTGCCCCTGCATGGATTCACGGATATAGTCCGGATCAAAGATCGGAAACGGATATGTTTTGAAAACCGAGCGGTACAATGCTGCGATCTCCTTTGCATCTCCAGTATGGGCATGCATGAGCGAGAATCCGTCCGGCAGTTCCTGCGAACCTCTCTCTCCAGCATACCCGAATGCTGCTGACAGTACGTCCGCAATGATCGTTGCGTTGCGGACTTCCTTTCGTTCCGGATCCATGTATTTCGCCATGAACACTGCGGATTCTTTCCCCTGGTAGAAGAACGGGACCGTGGCTTCCGTAACGTACCCGTCACTGGCAAAGATTTCCACCGACGATTCCGGCACCTTTACAAAGATTTTCGAATACCCTTCTTTACGGGAGATATCATCGGCGAACCGGATGATATCCGGAATATCGGCCGGGGCCAGTTTCATGACATAGACCCGGTTGTTGAAATGACCGTGCTGGATGGTGCTGCTCCCCCGGTGCATAACGACATCACCCTGCTTCATCATGCCTCCGCTCCATGCGATCGGTATTTTCCGGGATCAGGGTTGTCGTCTCATCGTAATCGGCGAGCAGTTTTGCTACCCCTACCACTTTTGATTCATCGGCGCGGTTGATGTTCAGTTGCAGTCTGCAGGCACCACAATCGCCGTTGCAGAATATGCGTTCATAGTGTGCCGGTTCCTGGTAGGTGCAGATCATCCCCTCGTAATTGCGGAGCACGACCTTGTGAACCGACCAGGTCAGCAGGTAATTGGGGAAGACCGGAATTTTCCCCCCTCCGCCCGGGGCATCGACCACGTACCGGGGAACGGCAAAACCACTCGTATGGCCGATTAAGTTCTCCATGATCTCGATGCCTTTGGATACCGGCGTGCGGAAATGGCTGATGCCTTCCGAGAGATCGCACTGGTAGAGGTAGTACGGGCGTATGCGGTTTTTGACCAGCTGGTGAACGAGTTCTTTCATGATCCTGGGGCAGTCGTTGATGCCCGCGAGAAGGACCGACTGGTTCCCGAGCGGGATGCCGGCATCGGCGAGCTTTGCAACGGCAGCACGGGCAGAATCTGTCATCTCCTTGGGATGGTTGAACTGGGTGTTGACCCAGACCGGGTGGTGCCTTTTTACCACGGCGACCAGTTCATCGGTGACCCGGAACGGCAGGACAACCGGGACCCGGGACCCGATGCGTATGACTTCCACGTGCGGGATGGACCGGAGTTCGGTTAAGATCCAGTCCAGGTAATCATCACTGAGCATGAACGGGTCTCCCCCGGACATGAGGACATCACGTATCTGCGGATGTTTCCGGATATAGTCGATCCCTTCAAGGATTTTCGTCCGGCCCGGAATTGAGTCCCGGTCCCCGACTTTACGTTTCCGGGTGCAATGCCGGCAGTACATCGCGCAGGTGTTGCTGACAAGGAAAAGGACCCGGTCGGGATACCGGTGGGTGATACAGTCGCACGGGCTGTCCTTATCCTCTGCCAGCGGGTCTGCTAGCTCGTAATTTTCCACAATCAGTTCCTTAGGAGACGGGAAAGCCTGCTTGAAGATCGGATCGTTCTTATAATCGTTCACATCGATGAGCGAGAGGTAATACGGAGTGATGCTGAGCGGAAATTTTCTGATGGTTTTCTGGAGGTCTTCGTGTTCCTCCTGGCTGAATTTTATTCCCAGCAACTGCTGGAATGTGTCGAGATCCCGGACTGCGTGCCGTACCTGCCACCTCCAGTCTTTCCAGTATTCCGGGGCATTTTCTGACTCCTGTGTTTTCTGGATCAGTGCCGGATCGCCATGGGTCTCTGCCCCCTGGTAATGTCCCTTCAGGATTGAGACAAGATCTTTTACGGTATTTTTTACCTGCCCGCTCAGGTGCTCAAATCTTTGGGCTGGATCAAGGGAAGGCAGGGTCTGCCGTTCCCTGTCTGATGTGCCGGATGATGATGCCATGTCGGTAGGCCCCCTTAAAACAGCCACGACTTTTTCGGCTCAAAATCCGTCAGTGGATAGTGATAATCATCGAACCACCGGGCCAACGGGTTGCTTTTAAAGACCATGAACTTCCCGATGTCTGCGGAATCGGCAGCCTGGTGGTACCGCATGAATACGTGTCCGGCAGTTCTGCCGACCATCTCGATCTTGCCCGTTGCATGGGACATGATGAACCGTGCCCTTTTAGCGAGCCCGGAACATGCCTGATAAGATTTCTGGATGATCTCATAGGACTGTTCGACCGGCACCTGGAAGAACTGGTTGCCGGTAGTTGGCCGGCACTGGAAGATATAGTATGGCGAGATGCCGGCAAAGGAGAGCTGGCGGAAGAGCGTTGTCAGCGTATCCGGGTTATCATTGATCCCATTCAGGATTGGTGTCTGGCTGACAACCATGACCCCGGCCTTCCGGAGTGCTTCTGCGGCCTGCCTCGATATGTCGGTCAGCTCGCGGGGATGGTTGAAATGCGCCATCAGGTAGATACGTTTCTCCGGCGTGCTGTAGCGCGAGAGGACGCAGAGTAGATTCGGATCGTTGAGGATGCGGTACGGATTATAGGCAAGCATCTTGCTGCCGATCCGGATGATATTGACATGCGGGATCTCCCGAAGCTCGCTGAGTACGGATTCGAGATGGCGGGTCTCAAGCGTGAGAGGATCTCCACCGGTCAAAAGGACGTTGGTGATCTCCTTGTGCTCCCGGATATACTCAATATTTTCGGAAACGTCTTTTACGGTCTCGCGTTCGCAGGACATAAAAAGGCGTTTCCGGAAACAGAAGCGGCAGATACCCCCGCAGACATCGGTAAGGAGAAGAAGGCCGGTCTGATCATATTTGTGCTGCAGGCCGGGTTTTTTGGTATAATCTTTTTCACACGAAGGATCGGCGGATCCCCCGGTTTTAAGTTCACGAAGATCGGGAATAACAATCCTTTTCAGCGGATCGTGCCCGTCTTTCCAGTCAATAAGCGAGAGATAGTACTCGTTGGAGCGGAACGGGAACAGTTCGGTAACTGTCTCCATCTTCTCCCTCTCTTTGGGGGCGAGCCCGACAAGATTGTCGAGCTCGGAAATTGATGTAACGTACTTCGGATTCATTGCTTAACCTCGATTTTGGGTTTCTGCTCTGCCCGTCAGAGGGCAGGGGTTGAGCGGTGCGAAAAATTTCCGGATGTTATTAACAGAAATTGATAGTAAATTAAGTGCTCCACTCAGTAAACTCCTTTTTTGGGCTCATCCTTTAAACCCTTTGTGTTATTCCTGTTTTGCAGAACGGAAACGGCAAACAGGGTTTAATTAAAGCCCCAACTAAAATTAATTAATGATTGTTTCCTAAATATCGGGTCAGATATATCGAAGAAAGATCACAAGAATTTTTTAGTTAATCCCGGAATACGTAATAATATCCATTAAATTGCTGATTCTTCCAACCGATGGAGAATTTTATGTCACCTGCCCGACGCCATAACCAGTCCCCGTTGACAAAGATACTCACCTCTCTCTCATCTGATCTGGGTCTTGTGACGATCATTGCACTGATTCTCATTGCGGTCTACCTTATCGATACGATCACTCCTCTTGGAGAACCCGTCTGGCTCCTTTATTTCATACCACTTATCCTCTCTTACTGGTCAAACAGGCAATATGCAATCCCCACGGTCTGTGTTGTAACCCTGCTTTTTCTGATAGGTGGTTTTATTGTCTCGCCGCAAGGTGTGTCGGTATCCCAGGCAATTGTTTACCGGTTCACATTTTTTATTTGCTTCATCGGGTTGTCGCTGGTACTTTGGGTGATACGGCGGCAGCAGATCATTGAAGATAATTTAATCTGATGATTCTGGGTTATCTGATCAAATTTCTGATAACCGGCAATATCACTCCTAAATTATAAAATTCGGCCACAGGACAGGATACTTGATTATTGGTATCTCTTTGAATATTCTTGATTCACAAAGGACAATTTTATCTTGGCCAGATCAAAAAAATACAAGCGGCCCATATATCTGGCATAAATGCAAAAAAATAATACCGAACCTGAATAAATATTAAAATCCTTTAGCAGACATTACCTGCACATCTGGAGCATTTTATGTCAATGGCCGGGAGTCATAACCAGTCACCAATAAAAAAAGTATTCAGCTATCTCGGGTCGGAGTCTGGCGTTATTATTATTGTCACATCTCTCCTTCTTGCAATCTTCCTCATCGATGCTATCACCCCTCTGGGAATACCGGTCTGGCTTCTGTATTTTATACCCTTGGTTCTTTCTTACTGGTCATGCAGGCCCTATGCAATTCCCGTTGTTTTTTTTATAACTCTGACCCTCCTGATTTGCGGATTAATCCTCTCCCCTCCGGGAGTTCCGCTTGATATTGCAATTGGTTATCGGTCTGTTTTTTTCTTTATATTCCTCTTTTTATCGTTGATGCTCGGGATCTTACAATTCGTGCGGAATACCAAAATAGATTTTCGAATGTGATATATCAGGGTCACCATTCATGATTACCTGAGAACCGGCGATGTCAGGGAACACATAATTCTTATCGCCAAATCACTCATCCGGATGAATCTGCCAGTCCTGGAATTTCAGGATTGATTCTTCATAACTGGCCGGATCATTCGAAAGTTGGATCGCAATGATTTTCAACACACCCCGGAATACGATATCATATCCTCTAAAAGAACAGTCACAGCTGTCAACGGAGTATTCCATGTCATCTGATGGATGTATTAGCCAATCACCGGTAATGCAGAAACTCAGAGCCTTGGCCTCCGATCATTATATTTTAATTATCGCCGCACTGGTCCTCATTGCAGTCTATCTGATCGATACCATAACTCCTCTGGGAGAGCCGGTCTGGGTCCTCTATTTTATTCCCCTTACCCTGTCCTACTGGTCAAGATGGCGCTATGCAATTCCCACGATTTGTATTGTAACCCTGCTCTTTATTTCAGCAGGTTTCATCTTCTCTCCTCCCGGCGTATCTATGTCCGAAGCGTTTTTTAACCGGCTCTTTTTCTCGGTTATTTTCATCGGTTACTCAATAATATTCATGATGATACACCCGTGACAGGTCCCTGCAGAAATGTCATGAGAATCCGGAAACGGCATCCAGTCATCGAAAGGTCGTTTTAAAATCTCCTGCCCGATTGAGACTGCGGGGCAAACCGGTTTTCCCGATATTGAGGATGACCGGCGTGCGGGGATTATCACGGATCGAAATGAACGAACCATCCATGTTACGGGGCGATCCGAAGGGCCAGTTTTCTCACGAGAACCGATATCCTGAGAACCTATGCGCAGTCAAGCCAACCAGTCCAGGACACACGGATCGCATCCGGAATCTGACGCCTGATTCCAGCAGCAGGATTGGATGTGCGAGACCACCTGCTATGTCAGGGACTGCTTCAGGACATCGTTCTATCCGGTTGTCGTATGCCCGCGGCAATCAGGACCGGGCAGTGTGCCCTGCGAATTACCGCGTTCGTCGTGCTCCCGATAAAAAACGCCCTGAGTTCCCGGGTCCAGCCCTCACCCTGCGGGCTTATCAGGATGAGTGTTGCATTCTCCCGCTCGGCAGTGGTGTTGATTTCGTCGGGAGGATACCCGGCATGGACGCGAACCTCCGCAGGAATGCCGGTAACAGCGAGATCTTTTTGGATCGCCGCCATTCTTTCACGGGCTGCCTGGACTGCCTCTTGGATCTCCGTCTCGGACTCACCCTTGTCAACCACATGGAGGAGGATGACCTGTCCCGTTGTCGGGATATCCTTGAGGAGTGCCAGTGCATACTGTGACGGCCCGGAGAAATCCAATGGTACAAGAACCCGGGAGAATAGGTGCCAGTGGTCATCCATGGCACATGATTCCGACCGGAACCGCATGAGGAGAATGGGGACTTTTGCATGGCGGATGACGTTTGCCGATACACTGCCCAGGAGAATATTCTGGATCGTGTTCTTCCCCCGCGCACCCATCACGATCAGCGAGATGTTCTCGGTGTCAGCTTTTTCCAGGATGGTGAGCGGGACATCGCCATGCGTGATCGTGTTTACGATGGTCGCAATTGCGACTTCTGATTTTACTCCGCCTTTCTCCAGTGCCTGCCGGTTCTCCTCTAAAAGGATTTTTGCATTCTCGATCTTCGGGCCATGAGTCCATCCCCGCAAAGACTGGCGGGTTGCATCGATCACGTGGAGGAGGATGACGTTCCGGACACCGGGGATATCCTTAATGTACCCGAGGATTCTCTGTGAATCGGTGGAAAAATCCGTTGGCAGCAGCACTTTTTCAAACATGGTCCGTACTCCTGAAAGATAGATTGGATTACGGTTATTTAAGGGGATGCCCGGTGTATCTGGAACTTTTTGGTCTGCCGGAAAAACCAAAGATGCGAGAAGAGCGGGTTTAAAAAAAGGCCGTGTGCCCTTTTCTTTTTTTAAGGATCATCCAGCTGGAAGGTATCAGACGGGATTATATCCCGTACCAGGATTTTTTTCAGTTTTTTCATTATTAACCCAGCCTTTGCAGGGGGAGCGGCAATTTTTATTTCCCTTCGTCAATACACATCCCCTTGGCATCGTACCGGCAGTCCGCTGCCTTGAAGAACCAGTTCCGGTACACGATAGGCGTGATAATGGTTGTGAGCAGGCTCATAAGCACGAGCACGACATAGACTCCCTGGTTGATAATGCCTGCTTCAAGTCCGATAAGGGCCACGATCATCGCCACCTCCCCACGTGGTGCCATACCAAACCCGACGATGAGCGCATCCTTCCGGCACAGTCCCATAAGTCGGGCAGGGAGACCGCAGCCGATGACCTTGGTGACGATCGCGACAACAACAAGTACTACCAGGAACAGGAGAATTTCGGGCGTGATGGCTTTTACATCCGCAAGAATCCCGAGCGAGACAAAGAATATCGAGGCGAAGATGATCTGAAGGTACTCTGCCCCTTCCTTGAAATTTTTGCTATGGGTCAACTGCACGCCCTCAAAGGATACTCCGGCTATGAATGCCCCAACAATGGCCGAGAGCCCGACAGATTCTGCACACATCGCGTAAAGAAATGCCATCATCATGGCGAAGATGAAGATGAACTCCGGGAATTTTTTACAGAAACTGGTGGTATCGAGCCGCTGGACATATCTGCTGACTACAAAGATACCGAACGCACCGCCGATGACGATAAATGCAACTGCTTTGAGCGCAACAACGGCGATCCCGCCGGCCGAGACGGTCCCGCTGACGACATCAGTGCTGATCGCAAGGGCTAAAAGGCTGAGCACGTCATCGATAACCGCTGCGCCGATGATCGCCTTTGCGGCATCGGTCTGGAGTCTGCCCATCTCCCTGAGTACGTTTGCCGTGATTGCGATACTTGTCGCGGTCAGCGCAGTGCCGATGAAGATTGCACTCGCCATACTGAACCCGAAAACAATTGAGATCCAGTACCCGCCGATCCATGGTATGATCACACCCACAGCAGCAATTACCCCGTTCCGTAACGAGAGGATCTCCCTGACATTGAACTCAAGGCCGATCACAAAAAGCAGGATAACCGCACCGAGGTGGGCGAGACCCCGGACAAAATCCGTATAGGTGATGAGCCCGAGGGCACTCGGACCTACAAGGAGCCCGACGAGGATGAGTCCTATAACCGCGGACTGGTTAATGCGGGAAGCAATAAGATAACCGCCAAGCGCCACGAACAAAAGCAGGCTCATCTGGAATTCAGGTGAGGTGAAGAGACTATCCATCGGCAATAACTTGGAATGAAGAGTAAAAACCCTTTTTGGTTTCGGAAAAAGTGGCCCGACAAGGATAACAATGATATCGAAAAATCCCTGTCGGGCTGGCAGTATGTTGACATCCGTAATTATCATTTTACCCGGATGTGGATCTCTAAAATCTCAAGCAATGGTCACGCACAGGGGTTGTGCTGCTGCGTGACAACCGGATGGGCTTAAACCTCTTCGCATGAGAGTCAGGGACACCTCAAAATAAGCCCTGTAAGGGCTCCGTTTCCCCTCCGGATATCCCGGCCTCTTCCGGAAAACCCCGGAAAACGCTTCTTTTCGTTTCCTGTGGAGAATACGCCCAATTTCCGCCCTGATTGCCGAAATACGGCTGGAATGCACCTCACCGGATGGCCATTAACGGCCCCTGAATCGAGGTTGTTTTCGCCATTAAGTTTATTCCATCCAACGCCGGAAACGCTGCCGGAACGCGAATATGAAGGCCGGTTTTACCGGGGGCCGGATCTTACCTGATATCTCGGGGTATCCTGCTGGATCCGCCGTACGGCCGTTATCTCGGGAATATTCCCTCCACCCAATGCCGTAACAATCGACTGGACATACGGCTCCTGCCGCGTCATGCTTGGTGATGCACGTTTATCCAGCCGCTCCCCTTTTCTGCCCATCTGTGCGGAACCGGTTGCGATGAAGTGGAGGAAATCCTCTTTTGGAAGACCCCATTTCGTGTTGATTTTCAGGTGAATGATATCCCGGTTTTTGGAATTGGGATACATCACGGCGCGGGTCCCGGGCAAACGGACCGCATCACCCCCGTTGGATTGTGATAATGCAACGACCCGCGACCATAAGGGGTCACACGCGGTCTTTGCCATGGGGCAGTCCCGACAGAACCGGTTTGTCGGGGGCAGTGCATCTCCCAGGTAATGAGCGCAGAATGTGATGTCCATAGCAGGGTGATATTCAGAAACGCCCGGTTTTTTAATGTATTGATCTGCTCCCGCACTTCCGGGTAGACTATATGCATTTCCGAGAGGGAGTTGAATGCCGAACCCATTTCTACTCTGTAACCGGAACCACCCCCTCCAAGCAGAGTCCCATCAACGGCGGCTAAATAATTTCGAAATACCTGAATACATTTGTTCTTGCTCTCTCACATTAGTTCGATTGAGGAAAATGACATATAGTATAGAGTCTGGAGAACAATGTGAACAGAGGTACAGGAATGAAAATAGGAATTGTCATAGGGACCAATGAACCGGAAGTTGTGTGGAATGCGTTCCGGTTTGGCATACGGGCACTCGCAACAAATCATGCCGTGAATGTCTTTCTCATGAACAGCGGTGTTGAACTGGAAGAGATCCGGGATCCCAGGTTCGATATTCAGGAGCAGGTAAACCAGTTCATCCAAAAAAACGGGGAAATACTTGCATGCGGTACGTGCCAGAAATCCCGGCACAAAGAAGGGACGGCTGCCTGTCCCCTGCATACGATGGACGATCTGGTGAAAATTGTTGAAGAATCGGACAAAATTCTTACCTTTGGGTAGAACCAATAACAAAGCATACTGACTGGCATTCCTATGAATCCCAAACCGCAGGAAACACAATCTCCGTTCATCTACCTCAACAATGCCGCGACTACATGGCCGAAGCCGGCTGAGGTGCTGGAAGAGGTAGCCTCCTGCCTGCGTCTGCCATTGCATGAAGTGGGGAGGACGACGGGCAGCGGATCCCAAGATTATCCTTCTGCCGCACGCGAAGCTCTGGCGGCGTTTTTCCATGCAGGGCCACCGGAACACTTCATTTTTACGCAGAACGCCACCGACTCGCTCAACCTGCTGATCCACGGGTTTGCAAAAAAGACCGGTATGCCGTTCCACGCGATCACGACAGAACTCGAGCACAACTCAGTCCTCCGCCCGCTCAAAGCGCTGGAACAGGACGGTGCGATCAGGCTCTCGGTTGTGCCGTTCAAAGATAACAGAGTCAATCTTGATGCAATCAAACAGTCAATCTGCCCGGAGACCCGGCTTGTGGTGATAACGCACGGAAGCAACGTCCTCGGGTCCGTGCAGGACATCAGACCAATCGCAGAATATCTCCATGCCAATGACATTTTCTTCATCGTGGACGGAGCCCAGACCGCCGGCCACATTCCAGTCGATCTTACTGCTATTCCAGTCGGTGCCTTTGTATTCACCGGGCACAAGGCCCTCTTTGGTATTCCCGGCACCGGCGGTTTCTTTATTGCCGACCCGGACGCAGTCGCAATCACCCGGCAGGGCGGTACGGGAACGGATTCACGGACACTCACCCATCCCTTTGAGATGCCAATGCGGTTCGAGGCCGGGACCCACAACTATCCGGGGATCGCATCGTTGTATGCAGGGATACGGTTCATCACCAGGACCGGGCAGGATACGATCGAGAAGAAATCGATGGGCCTTACCCGCAGGTTTATCCACGATCTCAAAGCGATACCAGATCTCACTATCTACAATGAAAACCCCGATCTCCCAGTTGTTTCATTCGACATTGCCGGCATTGAAAACCATGAGGCGGGTTTCATCCTTGCCCGGGCCTACAATATCATCATGAGGACCGGGCTGCACTGCACCCCGCTCGTCCATGAACAAATCGACGAAGGGAAAGGGTGCGTCCGGGCCAGCTTCTCGTATCTCACTACCGAAGAGGAATGCAGGGCAGCGACAGAAGCTATCCGCGAGGTGGCAGCAAGTGCGGATCGTTAAATCCATCCAGACAAAAGTCTGTGTTGACGGCTCGCTGATGAAAGAGTATGTTCTCGATGAGCCGCTTTCGGAAGGGTTCCTGAAATTTCTGGGACATTTTGGCACGGTAACGACACTCGACAAACTCAAAAAACCATATTTTTCATTTGAAAAAGATCTGTTCATATCCATCAAGGGTTTTACCGGGGACAATACGGTCGAGGTACGGTACCGGAAGGAGTTCCAGGACCTCGTAGCGGATTATTTCCATCTCCTGCTCTTTTACGAACGCGAGGGTGAGCGGGGGATTTCACAGCTGATGGGGATCGAGGAGTCAATCCGCGACAAGATGAAGGTCCGGCTGGAGCCATTCCCTGAGAAGAATGCATGATACCATCGCGCCGTGTTTTTGCGGAGTATACGGATGATTATGACCGGTGGTTCGACGAACATGGCGATGTCTATCGGGCACAGGTCCATATGCTCCGTAATGCGATTCCCAATCACGGTCTCGGCCTTGAAGTCGGTGTCGGATCGGGGCGGTTCGCGAAGCCATTGAATATTCGCTGTGGTATCGATCCTTCGCGCGAGCTCATTCGGATCGCACGGCAACGGGGCATTGAAGCGGTAATCGGAGAGGGGGAACACCTGCCATATCGTGCAGGGACATTCGATTATGTGCTGATGATGACGGTCATCTGTTTTCTCGATGATGCTGTTGCGGTTTTCCATGAAGTGAGCCGGGTGCTCAGGCCCGGCGGGATGCTCGTTGTCGCGTTCATTGAATCCGGTGGGGAACTCACTCTGCAATACCTGAGCGAGCCAACCAAAGGGCGGTTCCTGCGATATGCAAAATTCCGGACTGTTGAAGAAGCGGTCGGGTTTTTCAGCGATACTGGATTTACCAAAGTTTCGGTAGTTAAACGAACTCGGGGGTTTTGCATAATAAAAGGGCAGAGTGATATGGGATGGTAGGCTCAACGGGGTCCAGGTCGCTTTCCGCGTGGATTTTCCTGTAGCTGCAGAGTAAAGGGATCCGGTCATGGACTGTGCGAGCGCGGTGAATCTGTGCGAAATGTTGGAGCAGGTAGCGGCAGATTGTCATCTCTTATATATGATATCGTTTTTTTATCAGCAGCATGACCAAAAAAAATTTCCCGCCACATTCCGGTACTTCATGATACACCGCTCATCGTAACTATCATGAATCTGTGAGCTAAGTAATAGCTATGAAGGTGCTGGGCATATCAGGAAGCATGCGTAAGGAAGGCAACACCGCAGATCTGGTCAATGCCATTCTTGAACGCTGCCAAAGTGCAGGGATAAAAACGGAATTTATCTCGCTTGCAGGGAAAAAGATCCATCCCTGCCTGGGCTGCGAGAAATGCAAGGAGAAGAAGGCCTGCGTCATCGAGAACGATGACTGGGAAAAAATAATCAACAAGGTGCTTGACTGCGACGTGCTCGTGATAGGTTCGCCCACGTATTATTACGATGTTTGCGGCCATCTCAAGAATTTCATCGACCGCACGTATTCCCTCTACCATGACCGCAGGCTTGCCGGCAGAATGGGCGTTGCCGTAGCGGTGCAGGCGCAAAAGGGCGCAAGCCGGACCATCCAGACGCTTGAAGGCTTCCTGAGCTCCCATGAATTCTCATCATTGGGCTCGGTCAAGGGTAACGGGTATCACGAAGGTGAAGTGCTTGCTGACAAGGAAGCAATCGAGAAGGCACAGAAGATCGGGGATAAGATCGTCCGGCTCGTAAACCGCCATAACCATTGAAACCCGGGATTTCATTCTTTTTTCATTCATACTTTTTTCCGGTCTGCTGTTTTCCCATATCGTACGTGGATATCATGCTGGCCTAAAAAAAAAGATCGCGGGTCATTCAGAGTAAGGGTCGGGAACATTCCGGCCAATAATCCGGAACCGGGTTATGACGTTTATTTTCGCCTTCATCCGCTCCCGATGTGGCATTTGCTCGCAGTTGGCAAGAAATATATACTGCGATAATGGATTAGCAACTACCCAATATCATGGTATGAGTGAGATGTGTTGAGCGTTACCAGACGCTTGACGAGAGGATGAGGAGGCAGCATACATGAAAACTGTTTTTGTACGGCCTGAACTGTGTATCGGGTGCAGGCACTGCGAGGTCGCATGTGCGATCGAGCACGCAGAGAGCAAGAGATTATTCGATGCAGTTTCTGAAGAAAAAAGATCGCAGCCGCGGATTTACGTGGAAACGGGGATGCATTACCTGACCTTTCCCAACCGGTGCCGGCACTGTGATCCAGCACCGTGCATGCAGGTCTGCCCGACCGAAGCACTGGTGAGGGATGGAGACACCGGTTCTGTTCTCGTCCGGTATGACCGGTGCATCGGTTGTGCGGTATGCGCAATGGCCTGCCCGTTCGGCATCATACGGTTCAACGGCGTGCACCAGCTGGACACGGACCGCGAAGTCAATGCGAAATGCGACAACTGCATCGAGCGGCAGAAGGCCGGGGCGATTCCTGCCTGTGCCGAGGCATGCAAGACCGGGGCACTGGTGTTCGGGGATGCAGACAACTTGATCCGTTCAAGCAGGAAGGACTTCACCCTGCGATTGATCAAGGCCGGAGAGACAGGTACCGAAGTCCCGAAGATCCCGGCAAACATCCAGGCATTCCGGGCAATCATGGCAGAGCTGGCTGAGTTACAAGGGGAGTCATAAGGGGGAAAATAAAAATGTACGATTCATCTGCAGGAAAGAAAATTGCTGAAGCAAGAGCGCTTGACAAGACAGATCAGGAGATTATTGTAAAGGCTATGGAGGACGGCACCGAAACCGCGTGGGAACGGCTCGCGGACCAGCAGCCGCAGTGCGGCTTCGGGCAGCTCGGCGTCTGCTGCAACCGCTGTTCCATGGGGCCCTGCCGCATCGAGCCATTCGGTAAAAAACCTGTGCGGGGCGTGTGCGGGGCGAATGCCGACACGATCGTGGCACGGAACCTGCTCGACGATCTCACCACGGGGGCTGCAGCCCACTCGGACCACGGGCGCGAGGTATTAGAAGTCCTCCTCGAAACCGCGGAAGGAAAAACACAGGGATACCAGATCCTGGATGAGACCAAACTCCAGACGGTTGCCACCGAGTATGGCATAAAGACCACCGGGAGGAAGAAAGAAGAGATTGCAAAAGATCTCGCCCTTGCACTGCTGGAGGAATACGGCACGGTTAAGGGCCGCATCCAGATGGCCGAGCGGGCCCCGCAGAAGACCAAAGATATCTGGAAGAAACTTGGCATCGTTCCCCGGGGGGTTGACCGGGAAATTGTCGAATCCATGCACCGGATCCAGATGGGTGTCGATGCAGACTATACCAATATCCTCCTGCATGCCATGAGGACGTCACTCTCGGATGGCTGGGGCGGGTCGATGATGGCGACCGACTGCTCCGATATCCTGTTCGGCACCCCGAAGCCGCTCCGCACGAAGGCAAACCTCGGCACCTTAAGTAAAGACAAGGTCAACATCGCCCTCCACGGGCACAACCCGGTCCTCTCCGAGATGATCGTAAAGGCATCCGAAGACCCCTTGCTGAAGAAACGTGCCACGGAGAAAGGAGCAACGGGGATCAACCTCGTCGGCGTGTGCTGTACAGGCAATGAACTGCTGATGCGCAGCGGCGTTCCCATTGCCGGCACGTTCCTCGACCAGGAACTTGCCATTGCAACCGGTGCCCTTGAGATGATGGTGGTCGATTACCAGTGCATCTTCCCGTCCCTCCCGCAGACGGCCGCCTGCTACCATACGAAGATCATGACCACCAGTGTCAAGACGAAGATCCCGGGAGCCATGTTCAGGGAGTTCCGGCCAGAGACTGCCTTCGATACCGCAAAGGAGATCATTGCAATCGCCATCGACAACTTCCCGAACCGTAACCCGGCACGGGTCCGAATCCCGGCACAGCCGGTTGACATGATGGCGGGGTTCTCGGAAGAAGCGATCCGGAAAGCCCTTGGTGGAACTTACAAACCGCTGATCGATGCCATTGTCGCAGGCAAGATCAAAGGGGTTGTCGGCATTGTCGGCTGCAACAACCCGAAGATCAAACAGGACTACGGCCATATCACGCTCGGAAAAGAACTGATCAAGCGGAACATCCTCGTGGTCGAGACCGGGTGTGCCGCAATTGCCAGCGGAAAGGCCGGGCTGCTCGTCCCTGAAGCAGCAGACATGGCCGGTGACGGCTTAAAATCGGTCTGCAAAGCGCTCGGGATACCCCCGGTACTCCACATGGGCTCCTGCGTGGACAATTCCCGCATTCTCGTGATGGCAGCGCACGTAGCAAATGAGCTGGGTGTCGGCATCGATCAACTGCCCCTTGGCGGTGCTGCTCCCGAGTGGTATTCCCAGAAGGCGATTGCCATCGGCACGTATTTCGTTGCATCGGGGGTTTACACGGTTCTTGGCATCCCGCCCAAGATCTTCGGCAGCGCGAATGTCACGAACCTCCTTGCTGCCCAGCTCACCGGCATTGTCAATGCCTCGTTTGCCGTTGAACCCGATCCGATTAAAGCCGCCGACCTGCTCGAAGCCGAGATCAACCGGAAGCGAAAGGCGCTCGGGATATAATCCCCGTCCACGGGACCAACTCATTTTTTGTGAGGACACCATGGATGAACCAACGCTCGATGCAATTATAGCCCGGTATGAAGCGCCGTCCGGCAGGCTTCTTGGGATCCTGGGGGAGATCCAGGACCAGGAAGGGTACATTCCCCGGGAAACGCTCGCGATGCTCGCAGAAAAGCTGGACGTCCGCCTCTCGCAGCTGTACAGCCTTACCACGTTCTACTCTTATTTCAGCCTGACACCGGTCGGTGATCATGTCATCACGGTCTGCATGGGGACTGCCTGCCACGTTAAGGGAGCCGTTGAGATCCTGCAGACACTTGAAGGCATGCTGGGGATCAAAAGCGACACCACCGAAGACGGGAAGTTCTCCATCACCACAGAGGATAAGAGATTCACCCTCGAGATCGCCCGGTGCTTTGGGGCCTGCAGCATGGCGCCGGTCCTGCGGGTTGACGGGAACCTCTATGGCTATGCAACCAAGGAAGACCTCCCGACGATCCTTGCAGAATACGGGTGGGAGCCATGAAGATCACATCAACCGCCGGCCTGGAGACCATACGGAAGGCCGGGTTACAAAAACTTCAGCCAGGAAAACCCCGGATCGCAGTAGGCCTTGCCACCTGCGGGATCGCGGTGGGCGGCAACCGGGTGTTCGAACGCCTCCGGGAGATTATTGAAAAAGACCACCTGGATATAATCCTGATAAAAATCGGATGCATCGGTTATTGTAAGGAAGAGCCGCTCGTGAATATCACCATTCCGGGAAAACCGCTCGTGATCCTGCACAAGGTCACCGAAGCAGATGCAGAGGAGATCCTCACGCTCGTCCAAAAGGGAAAGGTACCGGCTGACAAGGCCCTGTGCCGGGTTCCATCGTGGGACCATGTCACGGGTTGCACCCTTGAGTACGGGAAAGGATTTCCCAAAATTCCTCTCTACGAAAAGGTCCCGTTCTTCAGGGACCAGAAGAAGGTGATCCTGCGGGACGCCGGCTTGATCAACCCGGAAGATATCAATGAATATATCGCAGTGGGCGGCTATGCGGCAGCCCAAAAAGCCCTGACCGGGATGGATTCGGAGGCTATCATTAAGGAAGTGGAGAAGTCCGGGCTCCGGGGCAGGGGAGGTGCTGGTTTTCCCACCGGCCTCAAGTGGCGGATCACCCGGGATGCGAAGGCCGGTAAAAAATATATCATCTGCAATGCCGACGAGGGCGATCCTGGGGCATACATGAACCGGAACGAGATGGAAAGCGACCCCCATATGCTGATCGAGGGCATGATCATAGGTGCGTATGCCATGGGCGCTGCCGAAGGTCTCATTTATATCCGGGCAGAATACCCCCTCGCCATCAAACGGCTGAAACTCGCCATTGAGCAGGCCCGGAAGTACGGGATCCTGGGGAGCAATATCTTCGGCACGGGATTCTCGTTCGATATCGGTATCGCGACGGGTGCAGGTGCATTTGTCTGCGGCGAATCGACTGCTCTCGTGGCATCCATCGAAGGACGGACCGGCCGGCCCCATCCCCGCCCGCCACGGCTGACCGACATCGGGGGCGGGCTCTTCGGGTACCCTACGGACCTCAACAATGTCGAGACCTGGTGCAACGTGCCGGTAATCATACAGAACGGCAGTGACTGGTACGCCCGTATCGGGACAATAGGCAACACCGGTACCAAGGTGTTCTCCCTTGTGGGAAAAGTCGACCGGGTCGGGCTCGTAGAAGTACCGCTCGGGACAACGCTCAACACGATTGTGTCCGATATCGGCAATGGCGGATCTGGTAACAAGAAAGTGAAAGCCGTCCAGACCGGCGGTCCTTCGGGAGGCTGCATTCCGCTCCGCTTGTTCGATACTCCCGTGGACTTCGAGAACCTCAACAAAGCCGGCTCGATCATGGGCTCCGGGGGCATTGTGGTCATGGACGAGGACACGGACATGGTTGACATTGCCCGCTACTTCATCAACTTTGCCACCGGCGAGTCCTGCGGGAAATGCGTCCCCTGCCGGGAGGGGCTCAAGCACTCGCTCCTCCTGCTCAACCGGATCCTGGCAAAGAAAGGTACGAAAAAAGATATCGAGACCCTTGCTCTCCTGTCCGACACCATTGTGGCAACATCGCTGTGCGGGCTTGGCCAGACAGCACCCAACCCGGTACTGACAACTCTTGCGTATTTCAGGGAAGAATACGATGCACTGGTGAAATCATGACACACGGGGAAGTGAACAGCCCGGGTGCGCCAAAGAAACGAGTCACGGTAATCATCAACGGGAAAAAATACCTGGCAGATGAAGGAGAGATTCTCCTGGGGGTTGCGCTCCGGGAGAAGATCGCGATCCCGCATCTCTGCTACGAGTCGTCCCTTGACCCGTACGGTGCGTGCCGGCTCTGTATGGTCGAGGTGGTAAAACACGGGAAGAAGGAGATGACCACATCCTGCACCCTGCGGGCAGCAGAGGGAATGGAGATAGTCACCGATACCCCGGAAATCGTGAAACACCGGAACATCCTGTTCGAGCTCTATCTTGCAGAGGCACCAAAATCTGAAGTTATCAAAGCGATGGCGGCACGGTACGGAGTAACGAAGACCCGGTTCCTGAAGAAAATCGACACCACGGATTCGCTTGGCAACAAGTGCGTCCTCTGCGGGTTGTGTGTGCGGGCCTGCAACGAGATCATGGGGGCTGGTGCAATCGGGTTCATCAACCGGGGCCCGTACACGATTGTCAACACGCCGTATTTCGAACCAACAAAGGATTGTTTCGGGTGCGGTGCCTGCGTCAAGGTCTGCCCGACCAATGCCATTGAGATGGAAGATGACGGGGATGTGCGTGTCATGAAATCCTGGAGTGTCACAAAAGTCCCGCTGTTGCAGTGCAGCTGCTGTGGAACGTACTATGCACCCAAAGGACTCGCGATATCCGCCATGGCACGGATCACCCCGTCCATGAAAGAAGAGATTGCCATACTTTGCCCGTCATGCCGGGGGAAACGGATCGCAAGAGAGGAGATCCTGGCAAAGACCGGCGGGGCAGGTAATCGTGTCTGATACCTGGGCAGAACGGGAAAAAATTCTCGATACTGCCAATAAAATCCAGCCAGACTTCTATAAAGGAACGGAGAACGGGATACGGATCGTTATCACCGGGAAAGGCGGGGTCGGCAAAACCACGATAACCGCCATCCTCGCCCACCTGTTTGCACAGCAGGGGTTCCGGGTACTTGCCATTGACGGTGACCCCCAGCAGAATCTCGCGGTGACCCTGGGAATTCCGCCACCAGTTGCAGAACAGATTATTCCGGTTTCCCGGAGCGTGGAATACCTGCGCGAAAAAACGGGAGCCGTACCGGGATTATCCCCGGGAGGGTTGCTCACCATCAATCCCGATGTGAGTGATGTGGTAGACCGGTTCTCAGTGGACGTTGCCGGAAACCTGAGGGTGCTCGTAATGGGCGGGGTCCGACAGGCAGGTTCCGGCTGTCTTTGCCCGGAGTACACACTTCTTACAGCAATCCTCCGGCACATGCGGCTCCTTAAAGACGATGTGATCCTTCTGGACACACCGGCCGGCCTTGAGCATTTCGGCCGGGCTGTTGCCGATGGTTTTACCTGTGCAGTCGTTGTCGCGGATCCCTCCTACAATTCCCTCACGGTAGCACGGGAATCCGCTGCGCTGGCGCGACAACTGGGGATCGGGCATATTATTCTGGTCGTGAATCGTGTGGGCAGGCCGGAGGACCGGGACAAAGCACGTGAGCGGGCCGGACGTCTCGATGAATTTTCCCGGGTTATGCTGCTCTCCTTTGATTCAGGAGTACTTGCTGCAGAACCTGAAGTCATCCCCCTCCTTACGACCGAATCGGAGTTCATGCGTGCGATCAAATCCCTCGCGGTAACCATTTCCCATAAGTGTGAAGTCCAATCACCGGAATTCCCGTGAGGTCAACCGGATTTCATCTCCGTCCCCCACACGCTGCGCAATTTATCAGAGCACGCGATAACGAAAAGTTCCGTGATATCCGGCAACTTTTCATTTTCCAGAATTGACCAACCTGCATCATTAATAATCCACAGTAAGAAGGGTAATTTATGTCAGATACCCGGGTCCGTCCGGCCCTGAAGCGCGAGATCGGTCTCTTCGGTGCCACGGCGCTCGGAATCGGGGCGATCATCGGTTCCGGTATCTTCATCGTAACCGGCATTGTTGCCGGCATTGCCGGCCCTGCAATGGTGATTTCCGTCATCATCGCGGGAGTTATAGCGGTGTTCTCGGCCATGAGCGTGGCTGAACTTGGCGCATATCTCCCGGAAGAGGGCGGGACTTATGCATATGCACAGAAATTAATCTCCCCTTTTGCCGGGTTTATCGCAGGCTGGATCTGGATCTTCTCGAACATCTTTGTCGGGGCCGCAGTCTCGCTGGGATTCGCCCATTATTTTGTCACGCTGTTCCCCGCAATTCCGGTAAAAATTATTGCTGCGGTGATATGCACGCTCTTCCTCTTCATCAATTACATAGGGCTCAAAGGATCGGTGCTTTTCAATAACATTCTTGTAACAGCGAAAGTCCTGATCCTCCTGTTCTTTGTGGCGTTCGGGCTGGGCTTTTTCCACCCGGGCAACGTTATCCCTCTTGCTCCGGGAGGAGCTGTGGGAATCCTCAGCGGTGCAGCCCTCATCTTTTTTGCCTATACCGGGTTTGCCCGGGTTACCATCATGGCCGAAGAGGTTAAAGATCCGGAGAAAACCATACCCCGCTCCATCTTCCTCGCGCTTGGCATCTCAACCGTCATCTATCTGCTCGTAAGTGTTGTCGCCGTCGGCCTCACCGGTGCCCCTGCACTTGCGCAGTCCGGTTCTCCCCTCGCTGACGCGATCGGGATTACCGGAAATCCCGGGGCGGTCCTGGTGATCTCGCTGGGGGCGATGATCGCAACAGCGAGTGTACTGCTGACCACCATCATGGGGATATCCCGCATCGTCTTCTCCATGGCCCGCAGCCGGGATCTTCCCCTGCTGTTCGGCATGATACATCCCCGGTTCAGTACACCTCATTATGCGATTGCAGTCACCGGTGCATGCATGATTGCCGCCCTGCTCCTTGCCGATCTCACGCTGGTCGTCTCGATCAGCACGTTCGCTATGTTGCTGTACTACCTGATCGCCAACATCGCTGCACTCCGTCTGCCACGAGAGCACCGCCGTTATCCCACATGGGTCCCGGTAATGGGAGCCCTGAGTTGTACCGGGCTTATCGTTTTTCTCAGCCCGGATTCCTGGATTATCGGCTGTATCGGGCTCCTTCTGGGGGTAACATGGTTCTTGTTCCGCAGGAAAACGGTTGCATGACCCGTTCCCGCTATCCTCAATGGATTTAATAATCCGGACATCTTCAAAAGAATCCTGAGGACTTCCCATGAAACGCATCACCATCAATGCATTTGTCGATATCTGCTGCCTGATCACCTTCATCCCGTCGCTCATCACCGGGCTGGTACTGTACTTCTTCCTGCCATCCGGTGGAGGGAGGGGAGGCAGCTGGGTTACATGGATGGGGATAACCCGGCATGACTGGGTCCTCTGGCACGATATTGCGAGTTTTGCCTTCGCTGCCCTGCTCCTCCTTCACCTGCTGCTGCACTGGAAGTTTTTCAAAAATATCGGAAGGAATTTCAGGACAGATACAAATGAGTCGGACACGTGATCGGCGTGATTATTATTAACCCATATGTCCCATAATCATGCATAGTAAAGGGAATGAATGAGGTAGGGTCTTGCAGCAATGCGATACGGGGGGAGCCTGGTGGAATTCGCTGATGAATCCCCACCCGATCATTTTTGTGCTCCTCATCCTTGCCGGCCTCGCATTTGAAATCGGCGTTCATTACTTCCTCGGTATCACTATCGTTTACACGCATTTTTATTATCTCATCATCGTTATTGCAGGTCTCTGGTTCGGGAGAAAAGCGATCTGGGTGGCTCTCTTTTTCGGCGGTTTGCATATCGTGGTATCCTATATTCTCACGGGCGCAATCCCCCCGGACGCCGTGGTGAGGGCAATAATGATGTTTATCGTGGCGTTCGTCATCGGGACTATTGTGGAACAGACGCGATGTTACTATAACCAGATCTCAGAGCAGAACCGTGAGCTGAACGATGTCAACGAGGAGATGCGTTCCCTCAATGACCAGCTCAAAGACTCCGAGGCTGCATTCCAGACCGCCAACAAAAAGCTCAATCTCCTCTCCAGCATCACACGCCATGATATCAAGAACCAGCTTCTGGGGCTCATGGGTTTTATCGAACTGTCAAAAGAGAAGTGCACGGATCAGGAGATGCTGCATTTCATCGAACGGGAGGATACCGCAGCACAGGCGATCCGGAGGCAGATCGAGTTCACGAAAGATTACGAGGAACTCGGGGTCCATGCCCCACGGTGGCAGGATATCGGCATGCATTTAATGGCCCTGCGATCTCTCTTCACTGACGGGGAGATCGAGATCTCGATTAATGTGGATGGACTTGAGATCTTCGCTGACCCACTTCTCGAAAAAGTCTTTGAGAACATGATCGATAATTCGCGCCGCCACGGTGAGCGCGTCCGGCATATCTCCTTTTCCACAATGTATTATGATCAGGATTCCCTCGCAATCGTGTACGAAGATGATGGCATTGGCGTGCACGAGGCCGAAAAAGATCGAATCTTTGAGAAAGGGTTCGGAAAAAATACCGGCCTTGGTTTATTCCTCTCGCGGGAGATCCTCGCCATCACCGGCCTTGCCATCAAAGAGTCCGGGATTTATGGTAAAGGAGTCCGGTTCGAGATTCTTGTACCGAAAGGAAAATTCCGGTTTATGCAACCGGTAACCAGTCCCACGTGATTGTTGTGGTCAGTGCGGCAGTGACTTTTTTTGGGAAAATCAAGTATCCGTGGTAACTTCCACCGGATCGATGTTCGCATCGATCAGGCAGTCGAATGATATTGTGTCCAGCCACCCGGCCTTCTCGAACATGTGCATGAAGCAGACGCCGATGACCGTTGCTCCGGGATATTTATCCAGAACCGCTTTTACCTGCTCTGCTTTCACCGGCACATTCGGCATCGATAAGCCACCCATGACAACGATTGCTTTGGGTTTCAATGTCACGGGTCCCATGCGGGCCTGCATGCCAACATCATCGACATGAACGATCTTTTTTGCCTTGCTCTCGTCAACGAACGGAACAAAAACCTGTTCGAGCTCTAGTGAGCGGAGGGCGAAACCGAGAAGTTCGACAAACGGGGTGCAGGTCCCCGGGACCCCGTAGTAGACGATCTGGTCGCCTTTTTTTAATCCGTTCTTCTCGATAAATTCCTTAAACGGGCGCAGGATACCCGGGACACCGTGGAAGACTTCCTTTGTGGCCATGATAGATCTACAGTCTTACCGGAAGATGATAAGAGTTGCCCGGCTCACGGCAATGGGTTCAGGTAGTGTAGTGGATGAACGGGCACGGAACCCTCTACCATTCGAGATGCAACCCTGCGCCCACTTCCTGCACCGGGCAATACCCCGAAAGTGCGATCTTCGCGGCAAGCGATGTACAGTGGCAGGCATGCAGGGCTTTTAGGGAAAGATTAGCCAGATATTCTCCGGTCAGGGTAACCCGTGCCGGGTCCGGTTTAAGGAGGTGCAATCCACCAACGATATCGACAATTTTCTCATCCCCGCAAACCTCCCGGGCGTACGTTGTGATATTACAGATCCCCGCATGCGAACAACCCGTGATGATAACGAGCCCGTCATTTGACCGGAACGCGAGGGCGGAATCATCCAGCAGGAGATCGGGTTCCGGCCGCCCTCCGGAAAGATGGATCCTCCGGTTCCCCGGCTCCACCTTCTCGAACGTGAACTTCCGGGGGATCTCTCCCAGGAAAACGAGATCATCCGTAATCCAGACAGGTTTTTTGGAAAGATTCACCGGGAACTGCCGCCGCACCTCCTCTTCGGACAGGATCGAACCGTTGTTGGTGAGCGGAAGTTTCTCTTTCGGATAGAAACAGCGGGGATGGGCGACCAGTTCCGGTACCCGGTGCTCTGTACCCTCGATCTTCGCTTCGGTCAGGAACCGGATAAGGGGAACGAGTCCCCCGGTATGATCAAGATGACCGTGGGAAAGCACAACATAATCCAGGTCCAGCAGATTGATCTTCATCTTCTCCGCATTCATCAGGAATGCATCGGAATACCCGGTATCGAAGAGGATCTTTTTTTTGGCAGTTTCCAGGAAAAACGAGAGCCCGGGCTCGGCCGTGAAATACCGGTCTATGAGGCAGTTGTTATCGACCAGAACGGTGAGAGTGAGCCGGGGCGTCATAAATAAATATCACGCGTCAGAGATGATGAGATCTCTCTTTTTATAAGGGACAACGCAGGGAGAGAACTTGCATTCCCTGAGTATCCATTATCCTGAAGAGTAAGATGCGATCCTTTAAATGATTTATGCGCATATGAGTAAATATCGTACGACAACCGTACGGTTGGTGAACACATGCCAGAAGATACACAGTCATCATCAGAGACTACCCAGAAAACCAATGACAAGAACGAATCCTCCACCCTCCACACCTGCGCCTGTGGTGAAACACACGAGCACCACGAAGATGGCATAAGCCACCGGGATGAATGCACGTCCACCCTGAAATTCGGCAATACCTGCTGCTGCGCGTCTGACAAGGATCCGAAGGGTAACCAGCACCGCTGCGGTCACGGGCCGAGATGCCAGTAAGGATCGAATCTTATTTTATGGGCCCAAAAAGAATCTGACATGACCAGACATCCGGAATTCCCTGAACTGCTGGAGCGGTACATGGAGAACTCTGGCCGGCCAGAGCAATGGATCACCGTTCAGGACATCCGTACGTATTTTCAGCTGGCTGAATCAGATGGACCGGCAATTTCCGGATTCTTAAGTAAAATCCATCACGGGCCCTTCGTTTCCTGCCGGTACAAGGTGGCACGGATGGAGAAATTCCGGGACACGATTCCACCCTACCGGATCATCAAGAAGTATCTTGTACAAAAGCGCCCGGTCCAAAAAAACATTCAAGCAACAGATACCAAAGAATTCTCCCGGTAAAGCCGGTAAACATGTTATACTATTCCGGCTACACTACTATTCAGGAGCAGGTAATGGCAGCAGACGAAAACCACGAGGTGAGTGAATGTCCCCGCCGGGGAAGACCCCGGCTCCGGCGCATAATTGCCGGTAATCCGGAATCCCGTTGCTACAAACCCTGCTGCTGCCCGGAGCAGGAAGGGACGGGCATCTCGCTGCAGCCCGATGAGATCGAGTTGATCCGGCTCATTGACCTTGAAGGGCTCGAACAGGAAGAGGCGGCAGAAAAACTCGGAGTCTCGCGCAAGACCGCATGGCGCGATCTCCATGAAGCCCGGCGCAAGATCGCTGATGCGCTCGTCAACGGGAAAGGTATCGAGATGGCCGGCTGCACAAAAGCAGCGGAAGGCCGGTGCCCGAAATGCCCACGGTAAGTTCCCCCTCTTTTGATGTAACCTCTTGTTGTCCGTTCACCAATGTTTAAGTATTTTCGCTCATATGAGTAATTACCGCTCCTGAAACGAGAAGCACGAGGAAAGGATATGAGCAACGAACCCATGAAAATACCGATCAATTATGCCGAGGCATCGGAAACCCTCAAAAATGTTCTGGGCCTGAAAGGTTCCCCGGTTGCTATCAAATTCGCGACAAGTAAGGAAGAGATACCCGCAGGCATGGAGGAACTGGACAGAACGATCCGGCACTGCACGATGGTGAACCTTGCCCGGACCGAATGGAAAACCTTCTACGCAACGGCCGGACAGCACGAGTGCAATGGCGGTGCGTGGGCACTGGGACTCAAAGAGATCACACCGACGTTAAAAACCGGTGATTTTTATTTCAAGCTCGGAAAATATGACAGTGCTGCTGCCTGCAAACGGACAATCGACAGGGTACCTCACCTCGGAACTGGGGATACCTACGCAACGCTGTATGCCCCGCTCGAAAAGACGCCGTTCACTCCGCACGTCATCATGATTGTGACCACTCCCCGGAACATGCTCAAGCTTGCACAGAGCACACTCTTCCGGCTTGGCGGGAGAATTCATGCGGAGTTCTCCGGCATCCAGTCTGTCTGTTCCGATGCAACGGCGCAGACTTACTTAACCGGGCTCGCGAACTTCTCGCTCGGGTGTGACGGCTCGCGGAAATTCTCCGGGATTGCCGATGACGAGATGGTGATGGGGTTCCCGGCCGAAATGCTCCCCGAGATTACCGCAGCGCTGAAGATCGTGGTCGGGGCACCCGGTTCAAAATAGGAATTCCTGGACCGGAGGTCGTGGCGGAAGAATGAACGCCGGTGTGCCGGTGCCAGGGTGACAACCGGGAGATGCACGTGCGGAGTTCCCTCCCGCAGAGTTTCTTTTTTTGTACCCGATCCTTAAATCTTTATGCTCATATGTGTAATAATCCCATGAGAGCAATTATGAGGATCTTCAATGCCGAACTTTGACGGGACCGGGCCGCTGAAACGGGGACGGATAATCGGGCGGGGACTCGGGCCCTGCAAGAGATGCGATACGGGATGCGAGCGCCGCACATTACCTGAAGAACCAGCTGCAGAAGAAGAGAGGCAGGCAGATTAGCAGGGGGAAAGCATCATGTCAAAACCATTTATCAGCGTACACGACCTCTGTATGGACTTTAACGATACCCGGGTCCTGGACAGGGTCTCGTTTGAGATCCCGGAAGGGGAGATCATGGGCGTTATCGGGAGGAGCGGGGCCGGAAAGAGCGTGCTCATGCATCTCCTCCGGGGTGTTGAACAGCCCCCGACCAAAGGTTCCGTCATCTATCACATGGCCGCCTGCGACCGCTGCACGTTCATGGATATGCAGAGCCAGGCGGGGAAGAAATGTCCCGAATGCGGGGGAGAACTCGTGGCGGTGGATACCGATCTCTGGAACGAGAATAGCAACGGCATGAAGTCCCGGGTCATGAACCGGACCGCGATCATGTTCCAGCGCACGTTCGCGCTCTATGGCGACGACCGGGTGATCGAGAACGTACTCCACGCCCTCGATGATATCGGCTACCCGCAGGAAAATGCGATCAACCGGGCCGCGGACCTGATTGACCAGGTCAGGCTCTCGCACCGGATGATGCATATCGCCCGTGACCTTTCCGGCGGCGAGAAGCAGCGTGTCGTGCTCGCCCGGCAGCTGGCCAAGAACCCGGCCATGCTTTTTGCCGACGAACCAACCGGAACGCTCGACCCGGAGACTGCCCGGCTGGTGCACGGGATGCTCATTAATGCCGCAAGAAAGAACGCGATGGGCATGGTTGTCACGTCGCATTTCTCACAGGTGATCGAGGACATGGCGAACCGTGCGATGCTGCTCGTGGATGGCGGGATCGCCTCCATCGGCTCACCAAAAACGGTGATTCGTGCATTTGCAAAAGATTACCATGAGATCGAGGAGTCCGAGCCCGTGGAACTTGGAGGGAAGATCCTCTCTGCCCGGGACGTGACAAAACGTTACATCTCGGTGGACCGTGGCGTGATAAAAGCCGTGAACATGGTTACGTTCGATGTGGCAAAGAAGGAGATCTTCGGCATCATCGGCAAGAGCGGGGCGGGCAAGACCACCCTCTCCGGGATCATCTCCGGCATCATCGAGCCCACGAGCGGGGAGATGAACATCCTGATCGGTGACGACTGGGTGGACATGACAAAGCCCGGCATCGACCAGCGGGGCAGGGCCAAGGAATACATCGGGCTCCTGCACCAGGAATACGATCTCTTCCCCCACCGCACGGTGATTGACAATCTGACCGACTCGATTGGGCTGGATTTCCCTAAAGAGCTCGCGATCAGAAAAGCGATAGTCACGCTTCGGATGGCCGGGTTCACTGAAGAAAAATCAAAGGAGATCCTGAACCGGTACCCGGGCGAACTTTCTGACGGGGAACGGCACCGGGTTGCCCTTGCGCAGGTGCTCATCCGGGAGCCGCGCATCGTGATCCTCGACGAGCCGACCGGCACCATGGACCCCATCACCAAGCAGGACGTGAAGCACTCGATCCTGAATGCCCGCGACGAGATGGACGAGACCTTCATCGTGGTCTCGCACGACATGGATTTCGTCCGCGACATCTGTGACCGGCTTGCCCTCATGAGGGGCGGAAAGATCATTGATATCGGCCCGACTGCGGAGATCCTTGCTCAGGTGACCGAAGAAGAGAAGCGTGACTGATACCAGGGAGACGCGATCCCTCCATTTTTTTAAGACACTGATACCATGACAACAAAATCTACAAAGAAAGAGCAGGCATGCGATGAAAATTGCAGCACCTGCACATCAGCACAACCGCACAGCGCGCCAAAGGGGCTTCCCCCGAAAGCGAAGATCGATGTGAAGCACGTTATCCTTGTCCTGAGCGGCAAGGGAGGTGTGGGGAAATCAACCGTTTCTACCAACCTGGCTTCTGCTCTCGCAGCTCATGGCAGGCAGGTCGGGCTGCTCGATCTCGACATTCACGGTCCTGACATTCCCAAGATGCTGGGTATTGAAGATCAGCGCCCTGCCCTTCTGGAGAAAACCATGGAGCCGGTCCACGTAAGCGGGAAACTCGCGGTCATGTCGATGGCGTTCCTGCTCCCGGATACGAGTTCGCCGGTCATTTGGCGCGGACCGATGAAGATGGCGGTAATCGGGCAGTTCCTGTCGGACGTGAACTGGGGGGCACTTGATTACCTGATCGTTGACCTTCCGCCCGGTACCGGGGACGAAGCACTCTCCATTATCCAGCTTGCACCGAATGTCCAGGGAGCCGTTATTGTCACCACTCCACAGGATGTGGCAGTGCTCGATGCAATCAAGGCATTAAGGTTCATCGAGAAACTGGATCTGCCGGTGATCGGGATCATCGAGAACATGAGCGGGATGGTCTGTCCCCACTGTAATAAAACGATTAACCTTTTCGGAAAGGGCGGCGGCAAGAAAGCTGCCGAGGATCTGGGTGTGCCCTACCTTGGCTCTATTCCGCTCGATCCGGCGATGGTGAAAGCAGGAGATGAGGGGCGCCCGTATGTCCTCCGTCATGCAGATACACCTACATGGAAGGCTGTTGACAGCGTCATGAAAAACCTGGTAAAACGAGTCGAGTCCTGAAATGGTCATCTGATAAAAGAAGGAACTTGAACATGAGAAAATATCCGGGTATCCCTGAACTGCTCGAAATGTACATGCAGGAGCAGGGGACTGACGAGCGATGGGTCACCGTGCAGGAGCTCCGCGACCGGTTCGGCCTGACCCGTTACCAGTGTAACACCGTATCCGGCTTTTTGCGGCGACTTGAGTATGGGCCGTTTGGCCAGTGCCCCTATATTGTTGTCAGGATTGAGACCCCTCGCAATACCTGCCTTTCGGACCCGCCGAAATGCCGGTACCTGGTGAAACGGAGGAATATGATACCTGCCGGCCTCGCGGGGATTCACCATTCCGGTGTCCAGGCACGGCGTAAAGCAGGCAGCAGTGAGTCCGGGTAGCGCACCCTCGTACCCCGGTCCTCTTTTTTTGTTGGTAGAAACAGACATGAATCCAATTGGTTCACACCGGAATCATGAAAATCATTATAATGTCATTTTGGGAGCGCTCCCGCCGGTACGATTTTCATGCTTATGGTGTGAACTCCCGTTCACGTACGTTTCGACAGAGCATCTTTTCCGGGTATAACCGGTTAAGGGTAAATACGCCCTGTACGGGCCCGGATTTCCCCTACGGGATCCAAAGTCCTGCCGGAAATCCCCGTAAAACGCACCGTTTCGGTTCGCGTGGAAAATACCCTTAAATTTAGTCCAGATTGCCAAAATACGGCCGGAATACACCTCGTACAATGGCCAATAACGGCCTTACAACCGATGTTTTTCCGGGCACCAAGTTTACCCCATCAGGACCCTTAAACGCTGCCGGAACGCGAATATGTGGGTCATTTTTCAAAAGGAAGTTTCAAAAAATAGGGGTTGTAAAGAAAGATCCCTCATTCCTGCCTCAGTACAGGTCTTTGTTATTGTTCAATTATCCCGTAACCGCCCATAAAATAACCTGACAACACAAAAATTATTTACTTAAGGCAAGACAAGTTGATCCAGTATTATCATGCATATTATGGAAGGATTCTTACCCTGGCAGTGGTGCGTTGTCTGGTGGCTTGTCGCCCTCCCGTTCCTTATCATGGGGATACTTGAACTGCGGGCGATGATGAGAAAAGACCGGCAATACCTTCCTTTGCTCGGCGTCTGCGGGGCGTTCATCTTCATACTATCCGCACTCAAACTCCCCTCGGTAACCGGCAGTTGCTCGCACCCGACCGGCACCGGGTTGTCAACAATGTGCTTTGGGGTGTTCATCACCTCGATCGTCGGTGCTGTCGTCCTGCTTTTCCAAGCGCTCGTGCTCGCTCATGGCGGACTCTCGGTCCTCGGGGCCAACATGGTCTCGATGGCCATCGGGGGTCCGGTTGCGGGGTACGCGATATACCGGCTACTAAAAAATACGTCACTGAATATCTATGTGACCGTCTTCATCGTTTCAGCAGTTGCCGATATCGTAACATACATCATCACTTCCCTGGAACTTGCGCTTGCCTACCCGGCCCAGTCCGGCGGAGTCGTATCATCCTTCACGGCATTCTTTGTTATCTTTGCCATCACCCAGATCCCACTCGCGATCGTTGAAGGGTGTGTCCTTGCACTTGTCTTCAAGTATGTGATCGAGCTCAAACCGGAGATGATTATAAAACTGAAAGTCTTCTCGGAGGAGCAGATCGCAAAAGCACGTATGAGTTCGGACTCACTTCCCCGGACGGAGATGAAGTCATGATAAAGAACAGGAAACTCGAACTGATCACCCTTTTCGCAGTGATTGGGTTCATTATCGTCTTCCTGTCAGTAAGTGCAGGCGGGACTCACACATTCGCCGGTTCTGATACTGCCGGGTCAGAGAAGGTTGCCGAATTGACCGGGCGTTCCGTTGATTCATTCACGCCCCTGATCCCCCTGTACGTACCCCCGAGCACGGAGATCGAGGCTACCCTTTTTGCCCTGCAGGCAGCGCTTGGCGGGGTGGTTCTCGGGATGGTCTTCGGATACTGGCTTGGGCAGAGAAAGTCCTCGGCAAACACCTGAGTTTTATGATCGAGATCAATCTGGACAGTATCGCACAACAGAGTTCGTTCCGGCATATCCACCCCGGAACAAAACTCATTCTGGCTCTTGGATCCCTCATCATCTGCCTCGTATCCCCGTTCCCGGTCGTGCCCCTGATATCAGGGATCGTCCTCAGCCTTGTCCTTATTGTCCCGGGAAGAATATCCCCCCGCGTGTATGGTGAGATCCTGCTGGGCCCGGCCATTTTCACTGCCATAAGCATCGTGGTTCTTCTCTTCATGCTTGGCGGGGGGGACGTTATCTGGCGCTTCAACCCGTTACCGTGGATCGATCTTTCCATAACAACCGGGGCAGTACAGGAGAGTACGCTCGTCCTGTGCCGGGTGTTCGGTTGTTCGGTCTCGCTCTTCTTTATTGCCCTTACTACCCCCATGACCGATCTCTTCAATGGCATGAAACGCGTCGGGATCCCCATCGAACTCATCGACCTGATGATGATCATCTACCGGTATATCTTCATCGTCTACGATCAGGCCGTCGAGATCTGGAACGCACAGGTGATGCGCCTTGGCTACAGCCGGCCACGGGAAGCAGTAAGATCATTCTCCATGCTCTGCGGGATGCTCTTCATCTCCAGCTGGATTGCGGGAGAAGACCTTATCCGGGCAATGGACTGCCGCTGCTATAACGGGATTATGCCGTCGCTGGATTCAGCAGAACCCATCAGGTGGCACTCGCTCGTCCCCGTACTGGTGTACCTTGCCGGCCTTGGCGGGATCCTGCTGGTGATGATAACAGGAATCGTGGTGCTGTCATGAACATTATCCTTGAAGCTCGGGATGTCAGGTACCGCTACCCGCAAAGCCGGGATGCGATCAAAGGGATCAGCTTTCATGTGCGCCGTGGCGAGAAGATCGCGCTTGTGGGCCCCAACGGGGCCGGCAAGTCCACGCTGTTACAGATGTTCAACGGCATGATCCGCCCTGACACAGGGACGATGCTCTTTGACAACGAACCGATCCGGTACGATACCACGTCCCTCCGCCAGATCCGCAAGAGGGTCGGGTACGTGCTCCAGAACCCGGACCGGCAGATCATTGCCCCGACGGTATACCAGGATGTTGCATTCGGCCCCGCGAATCTCGGGTATGATGAGCAGGCCATCCGGCAGGCTGTCGCGGTTGCACTCCGGCATGTCGGCCTCGACGGATTTGAGCGGCGGGCACCCCACCAGCTCTCGGGGGGGGAGAAGAAACGGGTTGCCATTGCGGGTGTACTCGCCATGGACCCGGACGTGCTGGTATTCGACGAACCGACCAGCGGTCTTGATCCGTCCGGTTCGGAAGATCTCATGGAACTGCTCGAAGAACTGAACAACGAGGGCAAGACCATCATCATCTCCACCCATGACGTAGAACTCGTGTACCCGTGGGCTGACCGGGCGATCCTCCTGCTGGATGGCCGGATTCTCCAGGAGGACGTGCCGGACGTGGCATTCGGGAATCCGAGTCATGTCCGTATGGCGCATCTTTCGGTCCCGACCCTCCTCGATCTTTCGCAGGAACTCGGGAAGCGCGGATTTGTCCAGCCACAGCGAAAGCCACGCAGTGTTCTCGACATGATCCATATTATTGAGAACCTGCTCCACCGGAAGGATGGATACTCAGGAACAGGCACCATCTCGGTCTGCGATGTCGATACAGAGGATGAGACTCCGCTTGCTGCATGGATCTCGTCCCGGGAGAACCTGGCCGTCGGGGCCATAGGCACCCGTGCGAAACAGCGTGCCGGTCAGGAACAGCTGACCCTTGACTTCACGTACGGGGTTATCGACAAGTGCATCCTGCGTGCCCTGCGGGGGCAGGATTCCCTGATCCTGACAACGAGCAGCATGGCAGGGCGGGTAGTAACCCGCGTGGAGGAATACTGCCGGGAGAGCGGCAACACTATCACGGTAATCCCCCTGGATACTGCAGGCAGGTGCCAGAAATCGGATCTTACGAAAGATATAGGTGTAGGGCAGGATTCTTCAGACAAAAAAACCTGAACCCGCGTTGAATAACGACGGGGTGCCCGGATACGCTTATATCGTCGCTGATCACAGGAGGCATATAACCAGATGGAGGAATGCAGAATGAAAATTACTGATATTGCAAAGGTGGTCTCCGGCCCCAACCCGCACCATGTGGATGCACGGAAGATCTATGACACACCGTATGCTATGGCAGTTGTCATCACGCTCAAACCCGGCGAGGCGCTGAAAAAACATATCACGCCGGTCGATGTCTTCTTTTATGTGCTCGAAGGAACGGGTATTGTGGAGATAGGAGACGAGAGGCAGACTATAGGAAAGGACACGCTGGTAGAAAGCCCGGCAAGAATCCCGCACACGTGGTCCAATGAATCCTCGTCCGTGTTCCGCGTGCTCGTAGTGAAAGTGCCAAAACCCACCGAAGAGACCAAACTGCTATGAGGCAATGTCAGAAACGGTGAAAGCCGTAGTTGCCCGGCCTCTTTTTTTATCCCGAGGTGCGCCCGTCATGAACTGCAGGGTTGCATTATGAAAACAAATAAACCCTGACGAGCGGAAAAAAAGCTAATGAAAAATCCCTTCCACATCATGATCATCCCGACGCTGGGCTGCCCCGGCAGGTGCAAGTACTGCTGGAGTTCCGAGGAGGGGTCGCCGATCATGGGTATCGATACGGTAAAAGACGTGGTTGCGTGGCTTAAGGATTTCAGGAAGGATCGCGTCACATTCACGTTCCATGGGGGAGAACCGCTCCTTGCCGGTGCAGATTTCTACCGTCAGGCCCTTCCCATGCTTGCACATGAGCTGACAGAGTTAACCCCCGAATTCGCAATGCAGACCAACCTCTGGCGGATGACGCCGGAGATCGCGGATGTGCTGGCAGAGTACCATGTGCCGATCGGTTCCTCCATCGACGGCCCTGAGGATATCACCGATTCACAGCGGGGCGATGGGTATTTTGCAAAAACGATGAAGGGGTACGAGATCGCACGGGCTGCCGGCCTCCAGGTGCGGTTCATCTGCACGTTCACCAATAAGTCGGTGAAGCACCGGGACGAGATCTTCAGATTCTTCAAAGAGAGAGGATTTGTCCTGAAACTCCATCCGGCCCTGCCATCGCTCCGCTCGGAGAACCCGAAGGAATGGGCGCTTGAGCCGGAGGAGTACGGGGAGCTCCTGGTCTTCCTGCTCGACAAATCGCTCGAGAACCTCGGAACGATGGAAGTGATGAACATCAACGACCTCTGCCGGTGTGTTTTCACCCGCCGGGGATCGGTCTGCACGTTCGTCAACTGCATGGGCAACACCTTTGCTATCGGCCCCGACGGGAGCATCTACCCCTGCTACCGCTTTGTCGGGATGCCGGAGTGGGTGATGGCAAACGTGCGGGACAAGCCGACAATGGAGCAGCTGATGCAGTCGGAACCCGGCCGCCGTATGACGGCATTCTCCGGATACGTTGATGTGGCCTGCAGGGACTGTTCGCATATCAAGTACTGCCGGGGCGGGTGCCCGTACAACGCCATCGCTCCCTCGGACGGGAAGCTCGAAGGGGTGGATCCCCACTGTACGGCCTACAAGAGGATCTTCGACGAACTGAACGAGCGGCTGAACGCGGAGATGTTCGATGAGGAGCCGATGCCGGGGATGGGCTTTGGAGCGCCCCGGAAGCCGGCAAAGCCAGGCGTAATGGCCCTGATGCGGGCTATCGTGGAGAAGTGAGAGGGACTGTTTTGGCGTGCAGTAACCCGGTTATCCCTCATCATCGAGGCTGAACATTTCCTCGACCGGGACCTCAAACAGCCGTGCGATCCTGAAGGCAAGTTCTATCGAAGGGTTATACTTGTCCCCCTCGATAGAGTTGATGGTCCGGCGGGTCACCCGGAGGCGCTCTGCCAGCTCCTCCTGCGTCATGTCCCGCATAGCCCGGTATACCTTGATCCTGTTCTTCATCCGGATTATTCCTCATATTTCTTGGTGTAGTAATAAGAAAATGCCGCGTAGAGGCCCACCAGGAATATCACACCGGCTCCCAGTGCAACACCGAAGGCAAGGGGGAACTCCCTGACACGGTGAGAATCTGCCGACATCCGATCAAGGGCAACAACATCGTCAATGGTCAGGTTTGCCGGGTCCGCAATCAGGTAGTTCTCGTTGTATATCATTTGCCCGTGAGGATAGAACTGGCTGGAACCGACCAGGATTGACCCATTGCCAAACCCGTGCATACCATTCCCCAAACCTCCATTGAAATAGAATCCCATCGCTGCTGCAAATCCAATCGCCGCTACGATGACGGTCACTTCAAGGGCTTTTAGGGCGGCTTTCCCGCTTATGGCCGATTCCAGGTCATCAGTCATCACGTCCGTTACCCTCCGGTGGCAGAGCCATATGGCGCCAACCGCACACGCGATGATAGTGACCATGATGAACAGGTTTCCCGTGGTCATCCCGAACCCAAGGGAGAAAACCATTGCCGCGAGGAGGATGGCAAGACAAACATAGTAAGTCTGTTTTTTCATGATCTCACAATGTAACATATATTTCTCTTTTAGATAAATATACTTCTCATATTGGGAATGTTGTTTCGCATTTTCCGGATACATAGCGCTGAATGTTCAACCGAACACACAATAATTACTGGCCGGGTCGCGCAGCCAGGGGCACAGCTGAAATGACCGTGGCCGGGGAATATCCCCCGGTTCATGAACGGAAAGCCGTCGCAGGATTCTTCCGGCCGTAAACCGGCTTCAAAAAAGGGAAAGCTAATATTCCATCAGTTGAATTCTCTCTCTTAATATCAGGAGGTACACGCACGATGAATCAGGAGGGATCCCCCCTTTACCGCCAAGTCAGCCTTGACCGGGAGTATCTTGCAGGAAAGATTCTGGACAGGTACGCGGAGGTTCACAAAAAAACCTGGGGGAATTTCAGCCCACGCCGCAGGGAACAGATCCGGGAGGAGATTTACGCAGTAGTCCAAAGCCTCCAGGAATCACTTGCAACCGGCAGTCCGGCGTTTCTCATCGATTTTACCTGCCGGCAACAGTCCCGTCTTATCTCACAGCATTTTCCATCAGAATTTGTTGTTTCATACCTCGGGGTTTTCTGTGAGGTTATTGCGCAGGAACTGTCCCCGGACTACCGAAAGAACGCCGATGTGTTCATCCGGAAGGCGGTTTCTGCCCTGAAACCGGGCCCTGAAGGAACCGGACCGTGTGCACATCACAAGTTATCCCTCAGCCCGCCAGCCCGCTCATTCCTCGATGCCGCTCTCACGGCCGACCCCGCCCAGGGCGAGGCGATCATCGATAAGGCGCTCTCTTCCGGTATGAAGGTTCACGACATTTATACCGGGATCTTCCAGCCGGTCCTTGCCGAGACGGGGAGACTCTGGCAGGAGAATGAGGCCAGCATAGCACAGGAGCATTACATTTCCGGCTTTATCCGTCGGATCATGAACCGTATTCACGACAGCACGATTGCCACGGGCAGGACAAAACTGAAGAGGAAGACCGTTGTCGCAGCCTGTGTCGGCGAGGAACTTCACGAGATAGGTATCCGCATGGTAGCAGATTTCTTCGAGCGGGATGGCTGGGACGTTTACTTTATCGGGGCAAACACACCCACAAAGTGTATCCTCGCGGCAGTAGCGGAGCAGAAGGCCGACGTTGTAGCCCTCTCGATCACCATGCCCGCCCGGCTTCCCGATATCCAGTACCTGATCCGGTCGTTCCGGGCGGACCCGGATATGGCGAAGGTGAAGATCATTGTCGGCGGTTACCCGTTCGGGGTCATACCGGATCTCTGGAAACAGGTCGGGGCTGATGCCGGTGCTGTAAGTGCCGACGAGGCGGTTGCCGCAGCTCACCGGCTCACTGCCGGTAACCGCCAGGCTTGACATCCGCTCTGTGCGAGGATCGACGTATGATAAAAACTGGCCTGTTCCGGACAAAAAAACCCGACCGTGTCCGGTCACCGGATGGGGGAGGCCGGGTGGCGGCTCCTGCTTTTTGTTATTTCAGGCCCTGTGTAAAACGCCAGTAGGTGGCACACCCGCTGTCTTCGCCCGGGCAGATTTTTTCCTCAAAATCCGGGCAGTTACACCCGCAGGGAGATTCCGGTTCTGCTGACTCTTTTGGTTGTTTTTTTGATTTCACTGCCATAGATCTATCTGAATTGTATCTGCTCTGTATCCCCACTTAATAGTATAGTTTTCAGAAATGGTATCACCCTTATTTTTCCAAGGGGGGATCCCCTCAACCCCCCTGCCACTTCTCTTCGACATGGGGGGGTAACCCCCCCACCGTGATCCAACTGAGTGGGGGGTCGACCCCCTCTCCACGCACGGAAAAAACCGGATATTACTCAATATTGAGTGGGTATGAAAAATCCATAATTCCGTCAGAGATACGCAAAGTTTGGACTATCTAAAACACTAAAAAACCGGACGGGTTCCCACATTTGAGGAGGGGGGTGGGGGGTACATCCCCCCTCCACATTTTTCTTAACAGGGGGGTGACCCCCCCACCAGGATCAAAGTGACTGGGGGGCGGGCCCCTGTCAGACAACTGAGTCTGGGCTCAATGTATCGACGAGGATTTGAGGGAAAGGATGAATCGGGTGGCCGGGAATTCAGGAAACTCGGGTGGGGGGGTGGGGGGGTAGTACTCCTTTTTATTCGTGTGGGGAGGAACAGAGGAGTTAAAATAAATCGTAGATTGGAGAGATTGGAAATTTTCTTTTGGTTAATTATCCAATTCAGGGACAGGACAATCGTCAGGTTCGATGAATCCAAACGCCTTCTGCATTTTTTTATACATTTGATTGGATTGGATACCCGATTACATTCCCAGTCAACGAGGTCGTGAAAATAATCTTTCAACAATTTTCCCTGATCCCAAATTAACAAAAAAAGAATTATATCCTGAATTTTTAAAAATCGATTCAACGACGTTACCTTTATCCGGTACTATCAAAATTTTAAACGGGTAACAACGACAGATGATTGGATAAAATATAACTTCTGAATGATTTTGGATTAAATGGGTAAAAATCAAAATCATTTCCCGAAATCATTCCAATCAGCAACGCTGAGAAGTATCCAAGTGAATATACAAATTTTTTTTAAACCTGCGTAAAAATGCATCATACCCGGATACGGCTTTCCGGGAAAGATCGTGCCAGAATCCCTGTTTCAACTCACGAATCCCGCACCCGGCCACAAAATCGCAATTTTCCGCCGGTGCCGGAACGCCCGGCGCAGGGTGACTTGATCTCAACACAACTTAATTTTCATTAACACAAATGCAGATGAGTGAATAATCCAGAATCAGACGCCGAATTTTAATTCGGGCTTTTTATAGTCCGATTTCGGCGAAATAAATTCGAAACCTTTTAATTAAGATCTGACCAAATTTACACTAACCACAAAGAGTATCTACTCGATGTGCGTGGCATTGCATTTTGAATACTCTCGTGCATTCGCACGCAGGGAGGAGGCTAAATGGAACATATTGTATTTGGCATTGGAATTACTGCATTGACAGGAGCTCTTGCCACTGTAGCCGGCGCTGCGGAAGATACTGAATCCAACATCGGGTCCCAGGGTGACCCGAACTCACAGGTTCAGCTCGCTCCGCAGATGGGATTCCTTCACCGCATATTCAACAAGGCGGTAGCAGGAGAACCCCCGGCATACGGCTTATGGTGTGCGCTGGGCGCAGGTCTCGCATGGGCATTCATGGCCATGCAGATGAATGCGGTCCTGGCAATCGTCCTCGGCTGTATACTCGCAGTCTTTGTGCAGGGCGTCTATGCAACAACCGCATACGTGGGCAGAACCGCAAGTCTGTCCAAGTTCGGGCAGCCGGTCTACGTGGACATTCTTAAGTCCATGACGACGGTTACCATGGCACATGCCTTTATCGCGATTTTCTGTACCGTGACACTCTGTTACCTGATCAACGTCGCACTGGGACACCCGTTCCCGCTGCCGCTGCTCGGACTCATCTGGGGTATCGCACTCGGTGCAGCAGGATCCGCAACAGGCAATCCGTACTACGGAAAAGAACGCCAGTACCAGAACCAGAAGTTCGGTGCAGGTGTCCCCATCTCCGCATCGGGTAACATCGTCCGCTACGCAGAAGCTGGCGAAAGGAACTCAATCGACAACGGCTGGTTCACCGCAAAGATCGGCGGTTCGGCGTCAGGTATCTGTTTTGGCCTGATTGTATTCCTCGAACTCTGGCGTACCGTTCTCTTCGAGAAGGTCAGCGCCGGCTGGGGTGCAATCATCGTCGGCATACTCATGATCCTCATCTTCACGGTCGTTGACCGCTATATCGAGGTCTGGGCACGCAAGAACTACGGTCCCTACACGGCACCAGTCAAGGAGGCAGACGCATGAGCGCAGTTGCAGCAAAGCCAGCAGCTGGCGGCGCAATTAACCCCACCGCAATGGTGGTCGGCGTTGTCATGCTCCTTATCCTCCTGGCAATTGCCTGGTACATCTCACCCGGCGTCGGCTTCATGGCCCTCATCGGTATCGTCATCGGCGGTATCCTGATCGGCTTCGGCACCCACTTCGTACCAGTCGGAGGTGCTCCCGCAGCAATGGGGCAGGCCCCCGGTATCGCAACGGGTGTTGCAATGCTCGCAGCTGGTGCAGGTCTTGCAGGTCTCTTCGGAGGCGCATGGGCCGCAGCAGCAGGACAGAGCCTGATTGTCGTAGTCGTCTCCGGCGGTATCGGCGGCGGACTGATGATGGCAATCACCTGTATGATGGTGAACTTCGTTTACGTCTTTGGCATGGGTATTCCCGCAGCCTCAGGTAAGGTCTTAAAAGACCCGATCACCGGAGACTCGCAGGCAGAATACAAATCCCAGGGTACTGAGGGTCACGGCCTTCCCTTCGTCTCATTCGTTGGTGGCGTGATCGGCGGTATTCTCGGAGGTGCCGGCGGTACACTCATCTATGTCGAGCTGCTCAACCTTTACCAGGCTACGCTCCCGGCAGTCATGCAGATCACCGCTGCCCAAGTCATGCCAATCGCAGTTTCCGTTGCAGGTATGTTCGCCGTAGGTCTCTTCCTCGTGAATGCAGTGCTTACCGCATACAACATCACGGGAACCATCGAAGGACCCCACGACCCGAAGTTCAAGCGCTGGCCACGATCAATCGTAGCATCCGCAGTCGCATCAGCCCTCTGCGGTCTTGTGGCGATCCTGATCGTCGTACTATGAGGTGTAAAAGATGTCAGTAAAAGTTGAAGTTATTGAAGGAGGCATTCCGCACAGCAAGATCATGATCGCGGGCCTCATCAGCACCCTCGTGTGCCTCTACCTGACGTACCTCAATGTACTCACCAACACCGAGATGTTCTCATTCTTCGGTGGACTCGCGGTGATCGCTGCATTGATCTGGGGTAGCCACACCATCAAGGTGCTCTGCAGCTACGGTATCGGAACAGGTGTCCCGTCCGCAGGTATGATTGCATTCGGCTCCGGTGTCATTGCCATGCTGCTTGCAACCAAGTTCGGCATCCTGGCCCCCATCGTAGCACTCGTCCTTGCAGCCATCATCGGGTTCATCCTCGGGTATGTTTCCAACAACATCCTGAACATGAAGATCCCGGCAATGGTTCAGGCACTCACTGAAATGGCAGTTGTCGGTGCACTCACGCTCATGGGATTTGCCGCACTCATCACCGGCGGATTCACATTCGCTGGCCTGACCTCGACCAAAATCTCCGTCATGGGCATGACCCTCATGACCCACCAGAACTCGTTCCTCGGTGGATGCCTGATTGCAGTCGCATTCCTGCTCGGGGCAATCGCAATCCAGCACCCGTTCAACGCGTGCCTGGGACCCGGCTGGAAACAGGACCGCATGCTCATGCTCACCGCAGAATGCGGGTTCCTCTCGATGCTCGTTGCAGCAGTCATGTCCTTTGCATTCGTCAGCACAGGTTCAGCAATCATCTCGCTCATCATCGCCATCATCGGCTGGGTCTACACGTACCAGCAGTACATGGAGCTCTCGAAGCGCGATGCAGCAGCCTGGCTTGACTCAAAGCCGATTCCGGACGTGGAGGGACACTGATATGGCATACATTCAGGTACTCCCCGAGTTCGGCCTTGTGGCTGACCCCATGCTCGGTATCATTACCTCTGCCGGAGAATCCCTCTCACCCGTGATTGAGAAGGTCGCAGTCCTTGAGGCAACCAGCGACGACCTCGTCAACATGCTCTCAGGAGAAGGCAACCTGCTCGCATCATTCCCGGGCAGGGATAACGGTCTTGCAATCGGTGGAACAATCAACTCGTTCTGGTACGGGATTGCGATCGGACTACTCATTGCAGGAGTCATTGCATTCCAGCTGATCAAGGTGCACTAACATGGCAGACAAGAAATCACCAGCAAGTGGCTGGCCGCTCATCAAGGGTGACTTCCACTCAGGCGACGCAAACAGCCCCGTAGCTGTTGTCACCATGGGTTCTCACCTCGATGAACAGGGCATCTGCGATGCCGGCGCGGCACTCTGCGGATCCTGTAAGACCGAGAACCTCGGTCTTGAGAAGGTCATCGCCAACGTTATCGCCAACCCCAATATCAGGTTCGTCCTGTTCTGTGGTACTGAAGTCAAGGGCCACCTATCAGGCCAGACCTTCGGTGCACTCCACAAGGGCGGCGTCAAGGACGGCAGAGTCGTCGGCGCTGAAGGTGCTATCCCCTTCATCGAGAACCTCACTGACGTTAATATCAAGCGCTTCCAGGAACAGACGGAAATCGTCAACATCATGGAAAGCGAAGACATCGGCGCAATCAAGGCCAAGATCAACGAACTCAAGGCCCGGGACCCGGGCGCGTTCGCTGCTGAAGCCATGGTCGTCGAAGTCAAGGAAGCGGCCGGTGGGGCCGAAGAAGCTGGCGGGGAAGCTCGTCCGCTCTCCGGTGAAATGGCACTCATTACTGCCCGCATGAAGGTCATCGAGAAGATGGTGACGGATATCGGATACCGGGACAAGTTTGCCGCCGGGGTCTATGCAGGTAAGATCGAAGGCCTGATGATCGGTCTGATCATCTCGTTTGCCCTGGTCGGATTCCTTATGCTGGGGTGAACAAGATGGCAGAAGACTCAAAATCAACCGGACCAGTCAGGATGGTAGCGATCGAAAACATGGTGGAAAATATCCGCTACAAGTCGCAGATCCTGGCAAGGACCAACAAGATTGACTCGGCAGTCACCGCAAGCGGTTTAGTCGGGTTCATTGCAGGGTTACTCCTTGCGCTGATCCTGATCGTGCTGCCGGCATTACTTATGGGATGAGGTGAAAGAGATGGCAGACAAGAAATCACCAGCAAGTGGCTGGCCACTCATCAAGGGTGACTTCCACTCAGGCGACGCAAACAGCCCAGTGGCTGTTGTCACCATGGGTTCACACCTCGATGAACAGGGCATCTGCGATGCCGGCGCGGCACTCTGCGGATCCTGTAAGACCGAGAACCTCGGTCTTGAGAAGGTCATCGCCAACGTTATCGCCAACCCCAATATCAGGTTCGTCCTGTTCGTAGGTACTGAAGTCAAAGGTCACCTGTCAGGTCAGACCTTCGCTGCACTCCACAAGGGCGGCGTCAAGGACGGCAGAGTCGTCGGCGCTGAAGGTGCTATCCCCTTCATCGAGAACCTCACTGACGTTAATATCAAGCGCTTCCAGGAACAGACGGAAATCGTCAACATCATGGAAAGCGAAGACATCGGCGCAATCAAGGCCAAGATCAACGAACTCAAGGCCCGGGACCCGGGCGCGTTCGCTGCTGAAGCCATGGTCGTCGAAGTCAAGGAAGCTGCAGGTGGACAGGAAGTTGGTGCTGCAAGTGCTAACCCCCAGTTCCTCGAAATCGAGAAGAGACTCGACAAGATCGAGAAGAAGATCGAGTTCGTGGATGCGGAAATCGCGCAGCGTGTTGGAAGAAAAATTGGACGGGATATCGGTATCCTGTACGGCCTGGTAGCAGGGTTAACCGTATTTGTGATGCTGTTGTTCCTTCTCCAGAAATTGATGACGCAGGTATAACGGAGGTGTAAACGAAATGTTCAGATTTGAAAAAGAACAGAGTGTCTGGGACTTCAACGGCACCAAGATCGGCGGACAGCCCGGCGAGTACCCGACTGTCCTTGGTGCTTCTATCTTCTACAACAAGCACGAGTGCGTGCTTGACGACAAGAAAGGAACAATCGACAAGGCAAAGGCAGAAGCCTTATGGAACCGCTGTCAGGTCCTCTCGGACATGACCGGAATTCCGCACTTCATCCAGATCATTGCGGAATACGGGGAAGCATTCGAGAGCTACTTCAACTGGTTCGACTCGATCGACAACAAGACCGCGTTCTTAATGGACTCGTCGGTTCCGGCCGCACTTGCCCACGCATGCAAGTACGTTACGGATGTCGGCCTTGCAAACCGTGCGATCTACAACTCGATCAACGGTTCGATCATGCCAGAGAGCATTGAAGCACTCAAGAACAGTGACGTCGATGCAGCCATTGTCCTCGCATTCAACCCGGCAGACCCGTCAGTTGCAGGAAGAGAGAAGGTGCTCTGCGAAGGCGGCGTTGCCGGTCAGACCAAGGGTATGCTCGAGATCGCAGAGTACTGCGGTATCAAGCGCCCGATTCTCGACACAGCAGCAACCCCCCTCGGCCTTGGCTCTGGTGGCTCCTACCGTGAGATCCTTGCCTGCAAGGCGATCCACGGTTACCCCACCGGTGGTGCATACCACAACATGACCGTTTCCTGGACCTGGCTCAAGCGCTGGAAGGGAACAAGCAAGACCCCCTCCGTACTCCAGGCAGGATACGCAGGCAAGGACGCCCTGCTCCAGCAGATGTCCCACCACTACCTCGGCGGTATTGAGGGCATCAAGCAGGCCGCATGGTCAGCACCCGATATCGGCTGCAACATGATTGCAAGCACCCTCGGTGCAGACCTGATTATGTACGGACCTATCGAAAACGTCGAAGCAATGATCACCGCACAGGCCTACACGGACATTGTCGTCCTTGAGGCAACCCGTCAGCTCGGGATCGAGTGCAAATCAGAAAGCCACCCCTTCTTTAAACTCATTTAATTTTTTTTGCTTTTTCGTCTGGCTTCCGGCAGGACAAGGTTAAAACAACAGATATCGTCCCCGGGGCTTTTTGTCAGGTATCCGATTCCCTGTATAAACCTGCCTTCACAGTGCAGTCAATAAAAAAGGATAGTTCCCGTCCCGAAAAGGCCGCCACCGGCGACTCGTATTACGCTCTTCCGGGACCACGGGGGAGGTTGACGATCTTGATGCATTCATCGGCTTCCCTGGACCGGCCAAGGTTGCGGAGTGCTATCGCCTTGTTGTAATAGACGAACGAGTTGACAGGGTTGAAGTCGAGGGCTTTATCGAAGAAGGCGAGTGCCTCTTCATTTTTCCCGAGCTCGCGCAGAGCAATACCTTTCGAGGTCATTGCCCGGATATTCTTCGGGCTCCATTCCAGAATCGCATCGAAACACGCAATCGCTTCTTCGTACCGCCCGAGTTCGTTCAATGAATATCCTTTGTTCGCAAGGGCGAATGTATACTCCGGATCGATCTTCAGGGCATGTTCAAAACAGACGATAGCATCTTCGTGCCGGTGGATCTTCCTAAGGGTATAGCCTTTCTCGAACCAGACCGTGATGAGGTTCGGGTTGATGGAAATAGCCTTATCGTAGGTAGCAAGGGCATCTTCGTGCCGACCAAGATAATAGTAGCACTTGCCCATATTCTCAAGCGCTGCTGTATTATTCGCGTTCATCTCAAGAACGGTATTGTACAGGGCAATAGCGTCATCATAGCGCCCGACTTTCATCTGATGATGCGCCTTATCCAGTAATGCAGGTACGTCCATACCACTCATATAACCATGTACACGGGGATTGATAATACCTTCCTGTTTTAAATAGGGTCAAAAAATCAGGACTTCTTCAGCCGGTCTGACACCATGAGGAAAACTCCTGCAGTTACCGCGACAAGGACCACGAACGGGGAAAGACCGCTCTTCTGCGTTGGGGATGGGAATGTTACGGGAGCGGTTGGTTCGGGCGTCGGGGCGATAGTATTGATTGTAGTTGGAACGGTAGTGACAGCCAGTGACGGTATGTTCGTATAGATGTGTTCCTCTGGGTGCAGCGTGTACGTTCCAGGGTAGACACTGACATCGTTCCGGGGCCCCGGATCCTTGAGATAGACCGTGAGCTTTTTGTATCCCCCGGCAAGGCCGGAGAGATCCGTCGCCGTGGTGCTGACGTAGACATTGTAGGTCCCCGGTTTAATCTGGTTCCTTATCCGGTCGGTGTTCCATTTCATGGCCCAGGTCTGGTCGCTTGCCACGTCAACGGTAGTAAAATATCCCTGGTCGGCACGAAGCGTAGGATTGGTAAGGGTCACCCCATTTGGCGGAAGACCGGGGCCCGTCATGAACAGGTAGAGCCGGTCGCTGGTATATGCTACTCCGTGAAGATCGATGGTGTCACCCAGATAGCATTCAAAGTTGTACTGTTCCGGCGCCGCGGATACCGGGACAGCGATAATAGCCGACGTGAGAACAGATACAGCAATCAGAAGGCACAAAGACACGGAGGGGAGCCGGGAAAAGGGGCCTGGAACAATCATGAATACAGAATAAACTACCGGCAGGTTTATAGATTTGCTCCGCAAGCGGCATCATCCCCATGGAAAAAACCGGAACATAGGCAAACAAAAAATACAGGAAAGAGAGAATAACAGGACTCCGGTTCTAGTAGAGCCGGTAGATGAAATACCCGTCCTGGTAGTATTCCATCTGGTCATAGTCCGCAAGGAGGTTCTTCCGGTTTCCGAACGCAAACATCTTGTCTTTTAACGCGTCCATGCCGGATGTATTGTAAATGAGTGCTTTGAGCTCGTCATTCACACGCCGGATCTCCCGTGTTTTCATTTTGCCCAGGACATCTGCCGGATAGGCATCGATATCGAAATAGGCAAAAAGGGTCTCAAGGCTGATGAGCCAGAGTTTCTCCTGCACGGCGTGTCCTGCGGCGATTGTTGCTTCGTTGTTCGTGAGCACGAGATACGCTTCGTCATTCCCGTGAAAAAACGCTTTGAAGGTGTAGAGCGAGCCGCTTGATTCCCGGAGGGACTCTTGTGGGATACCAAGAAATTTTGCCAGTGCTGCCTGTTTTTGCTGTATGACCGGATCAGGATAATTCTGCACCTGGTGACCCCCCTACTTTTCAGTTACGACGATGGAATCGTACGTATATATTCAAGCATGGATGTATAAGATTATAAGATCGTGCGTTTTTCCATGTCTTTTCATACCGGAAGGTTCAGGCTGAATCGCCGGTATACGGGTGCATTGCTAAAAAGGAAAAGTGGACTTTTTACCCGAGGTAGAGGGGTTCGAATCCCTGTTTGAATACCTTGCCGAACTGCACACGGATCTTGGGATCCAGGGCACAGACCGGGCAGGTATAATCGTCCGGGAGATCCTCGAACTTTGTCCCGGGCTTTATTCCCCGGTGGGGCTCGCCCCGCTTCTCATCGTAGACATAATTGCACATCGAGCAGAGATAGCGGGTCGGGCGCCACTCTTCAAAGCCCCATTTGCCGATCCTGCCTTTTCCCTGCTGACCACAGACCGGACAGACATAGCTGTCGGGGAGATCATCAAATTCCGTGCCGACGGGAATCCCGTTATGCGGTTCTCCACGGAGAGGGGAGTAAATGTACCCGCACAACCTGCACCGGTACCGGGCAGGTGCCTGTCCTGCCTTTTTTGTTACTTTCTTCTTCGCGGGAGCCTTTACCACCGGTTTCTGAACGGGTTTTTTGGTAACATTCTTTGTGACCTTCTTTACCGGGGCTGTCGCGGCTTTTTTCGTGGTTACGGCTTTTTTAGCTGCCACTGCGACACCTTTTTTTGCCACAGCCGGCTTTGCAGTCTTCGCTTTGACACTCTTCTTCTTGGTTGCGGTGGTTTTTACCATAATTTCACGGTCCTGCCGGATACCCCGGAACCAGCCCGGAGCACAATCCGCTGCAATGGAAAATGGAGAGCACTGGATAATATACATTATGGATACTGCAACGCCATTCTGGCTCGTTCTGTGTTAAATGGGATAGACAGACCAGGAAAATACCACCAGATGCAAAATCCCCCGGTTTTTTCAATGAGACGGTGATAACAGCGGAAAATCGCATTATATGATGCGTTATCCGCGTGACTCCAACACTACGGATTCGTGACAAACCTGCCATTTTATCCACGATCAAAGCACTATTTCTGATCAGATTATGCAGGAACTCATTCCCGGAATCATCTACACATTCTCTGCCCTCTTTATCATCCTTGATCCGCTCCTGTCCGTGCCGATCTTCGCGGCCATGACCAAGGGGCAGACCCCGGCGGAGATCCACAAGCAGGCGTTCATCGCTGTCGCCGTTGCCGGCGGACTGATGTACGTCTTCCTCATCTTCAACACGGCCATCTTCACCATTCTCGGGCTGAAGCTGCCGGCCTTCCAGATAGCCGGCGGGATACTGCTCTTCCTCCTGGGTCTCCAGTATGCGCTGGGTATCGAGATCGGGCATTCCAAGGAGAGATCCAATACCGCCGTCGGCGTAGTCATCGGGACTCCGCTCCTCTGTGGTCCGGGGACTATCACGACCGTGATGCTCCTCTCGCGGGACTATGGACTCCTCATCCCGTTCATCGCGATCACCCTTACGCTGATTGCCACCTGGCTTGTCCTCTATTTTGCCGGTACAATCCAGCGCATCCTCGGGGAAGTGGTCACAGATATTATGGGAAAAGTGCTGGGCATGCTGGTGGCAGCGATCGCCGTCCAGATCATTGCGTCGGGAGTCCTGGCTTATATCAAGATGATCTGAACGGATATACACACGATTGTCCCGTTTTTACCATTGCCACAGCCCGTGGGGAATTACGGTCATTCCGAGAAAAACCGTACCTGCCAGAAATGGCAAAAATAAAAAAAAGCGAACCCCGGGTCAGGAGTCCAGTTTCATCGAGTATACTTCAACCATGTGATCCGGGTGGTAGCGCATCTTGGCTTCCCGCAGACCGCCAACACCAAGGTCGCTCTCCCGGTTGATGAAGGCAAACTTATCCACAAGCCTTGCCGCAGTTTCAGTGTTGATCGCTTTATAGATCCCTTCACAGTCCGGTAATCCTTTCTCAAAATGAACGAGCGCGGTATCTGCATTGAGGGGCTCGAAGAGAGACATGGCGCCGATCTTGGAAAAAACACGGATGATCAGACCCCGCAGTGGCAATTCATCGAGATGATCGATGGCAAAAAAGACGGCTTCCTTCTCATGGGCAAGCACTTTGTCGCTCTCGCACCCTTTCCACTCGCACCATTCGATGAGGAAACGTTTGACCTCTGCCCAGTTCTCCCGTGTAATGGGTTCAACGACACTCGTGCAGTTGCGCCGGAACTTACTTACCTGGCGGCGTATTGTCAGGTAATTTTTCCCGGGCAGCTCCGCAAGATCGACAGACCGGTACACATACTCGAAATGGTTCCGGTCCGCAACGATGTTTATACCGGGACAGATCTCCCGCATCCAGAGGGCGGTGTCAGGATCGATGAGCACAATGGGTTCATTGTCGCTGACATCCGAGGCGAGACGGATCAGAGACCGGAGAAGAGCGGGATTCCGGGGGCCTATCGGGGGCCGGAAGCGGGTCACGCCTTCAATGGTACTCGCAAGGATGACGTTCTTTTCCACATACGCGTACGTGTATTGCGCATAGTGGTTCCAGCAGACCATATTCGTGAACGTGTTGTCACTATGCACCTGGGGGTACCGGGCATAATGCTGCTCAAAAAAAGACCGGTCAGCAAGAGTGACCGGTTTGAAATCCTCCTGCCGCAGCATTACGAATCACCCCGGAACATGAGGGGAACGTGCCCTTCCATCTTTGAGAATCCCAGAGGGGCGTAGAACTGTTCCGTTCCGGGTTCGGCAACAAGACAGAGCCATAAGACTCCTGACTCCCGGCATTTCTGTACAAGTGCCGCAATAAGCCGTACACCGATCCCCAGCTTCCGGAACTGCGGAAGCACAACGAGATCCTGAACGTACCCGTCCGAGACCCCATCCGAGATCACCCGCCCCATCCCGACGGCCCTGCCGTTTTTCTCATCAACAGCAACGGCAAAAACAAAACTTCCCCGGATCAGTCGCGGGATTTCTGCGGGATTGTACTCCTCTTTCCACCATCCTCCCGCACGATAAAGATCCACGATTTCGTCTCCGTTCCAGGACAAAACACACCGGATTGCAATGCCTTCCGCCAAAGCTTTCACTCCCCGACCCATAGCTCAGGTCTTTGGATGATCCGCAGTTACCGGAGAAAAGATAGCGCTGATCCGATATAAAAAGACTGACGAAAAAAACCGGTCTGATGGTTCAGGTTTTGAGCTGCTCTATTGCAGCATCAACGATCGAACCCAGGCCTTCAACACCCCAGTGACCGGAATTGAGAACCATATGATAGGCCGAGAGATCATTGATATCGATATCATAGTAGGAGCGGTAACGCCCGGCTTCGCACTGCTCGCGTTCGAGCGTGAGCTGTTTTGCCGTGGTTTCATCGAGAACCTGGTCGCGGAACGCGATCCGCTGGATACGGCAGTCGATGGGGGCAAACAACCAGATCTTGAGATCCGCTCCCGGTACCATCCAGCCGGAAAGCCGGCCTTCGACGATGATATTGTCCCGCGCTTCTGCAATCTCTTTCTGGCGGGCATCGATCATCTTGTCGTACGAAGAATCTTCCTCGGCAAGGCGACCGAACCCGGCCAGTTCCAAGTTGTGTTCCTTTGCAAGCTGGCGAAATACCTCGCCTGCAGAGATCATCTCAAACCCATGTCGCTGTGCAAGATACCGTGAGAGAGAGGTTGTCCCGCTGCCGGGCAACCCGCTCACGGTGATCCGCATCAGAGACCCCCGATGTTTAAGGATTTCCGGATCACCTGACTTAGGGTGATAGAACAGATCATGTACCAGAAGATCCAGGCAGGAATGATCCAGAGGGCCGCTTCGTTCAGGTTATGGGTGCCGAGATATGGCATGGTAATCGTGGTATGGACCTCGGAGAGCCGGAATAGGAGCCAGAAGAAGATAGGTACGGTTATGACAAGGATATAAGCCATGGGCTTGAACTGCTGCTGAGACATCTCCAGCTGCTCCTTCATTACCCGGTCCCGTCTTGCCTCCAGTTTCTTGATACGCTTCTCATCCTGGGAGAGCTGGGCTTCCCGGTACTCTTTCTGGAACTCCTTCATGCGCTCCTGGGTCTCGGTCATCTTGTCATAATCGATCGTGTACTTCTGGATTATGGAGGAGTACAGGCCGGTGAAGGCTGACAAGATGATAATAAGAACGAAGAACGGGATGCCGAACCCGTCAACAGCGGGGGCAAGGGCCGTATTTATGCCCTTCCCTACGCCAACCCTCAGCCATTCGACGCTGTACGATAACATCATCAGCATCATGAAACCGAGGGCTATGTACATGCCGTATTTATCCCAGATCTTTCCAAAATCCATCTGTTCACCTGAGGACTTCTGCCAGTTCCGACGATGCGCGTTCCAGCAAAAAGTCGGGATTTGTTATAATCTTTATTGTGCATCCTGTCAGCGTTGCATACGCGGCCGCAATCGACCGGTTGAACTGCTGGTGCTCGCCAATTGAGCGCGAGCCTTCCTTGTCGCGAATGCGGGTTTCGTCGGTAAGACGGCGCATGAGAATCTGGTCATCATCCGTTTCAACAAGGACGATAATATCCGGCATGATCTCGCGGAGCACCCATTCGGGAAGCCCCGCAAGGTAGCCCTTTGAAGTTTTAACCGAAGCATGGGTATCGATCAGCACATTCCCCGACACCTGGGCAATCGCCTGTCCCGCGCGCTGCTGGAGCCGTTTCTGTACGGCCCGGTCCAGTGTGCGCATCTGGTCGCGGTTCTCGACAACCTTGTCGTTCTTCGCGACCTCGAACATGAACGTGCCGAAGTTGAGTGACTGGTATTCGATACCCTCACCTTTGAGTTTCTTCAATGCCTCGTTGACAACCGTGGTCTTGCCGACCCCGGGTACACCGGTTATGATGACCTTTTTTCCCACCATCCGCATCTCTCCTTCAACTACTCCTTGCCAAAGAATGTCCGCATGAACGGGTACATCTCCATGATCTGCTGGCTTGCGATCTCTTCGTAGAGACGATAGGTGATACTCACCGTAAGGAGCAGTCCTGTTCCGCTCACGGAGCCGATGACACCAAAGAGGTTTGCAACAACACTGAGCACACCAATGAAGACGCCACCGATAATCGTGACACGGGGGATATACCGGTCAAGGTACTTTTCCAGTACCTGCGGGTTCCTGCGGTAGCCAGGGATGGACATACCCGAGAGCTGGATCTGCCGGGCGACATCTTTTGAATCGAGCCCCGCAGTTTTGATCCAGAAGAGCGCGAAGATCGCACCTCCGACCACCATGAATGTTGTATCTACTCCCAGCCGTAATAGAACCTGCCATGGGGCATGGCCGAGATCATGTATCCACCACATCCACTGGTTGGGTCCATTGATGGGAGCGAGATAATACATGATCCCACTGACGGGAGAACCATTTTCGAACGTGCCGAAGATGGTAATACCCACGTTCGAGAGGAACATGCCCACCATCTGGATGTTGGCCTGCAGGACCCGGACAAGGATCATCGGCAGAACGCTGGCGTAGATCAGTTTTACCGGGAAACGAGCCCGCGCCCCGCGAATCTGCGCGTGGGCAAGGGGAATCTCGATACGTGTGGATTCGACGTAAACGATGATGAGGAAGATGGCGATAGTTGTGATGAACGCGAGCATCTCCGTCCCGAAATAGGTCATGTAATTGCCGCCGTCAAGACCTATCGCGATAAGACGGGGGAAGAACCCGACCGGGTACTGGTCCGTGACTTTGGCCCAGTTGATGAACCCGCTGATCAATGCCTGGGATATCCCGGCTATGATGAAGAGGCCGACCCCGGAGCCGATACCCCACTTGGTCACAACTTCATCCATCAGGAAGACGAGAACGCCTCCGATACAGATCTGGAGGAATATAAGCAAGGATACCGCAAACAGGTTGCCGCCGAAGAACTGGCTGGCGATAACGGGATCGGGCTGCAGGAATCCTCCGACAAGGTTCGGGGCAGCCTCGATAATGATCATCACGATGATGAGGATCTTCTGCAGACCCATGTACATGACTTGCCCGCGCGTCTCGCTCGTGTCAATGTGAAGGATATCTGCACCCTTGAGGAGCTGGAGCACGATGGATGCTGTGACGATCGGCCCAATACCAAGGTGGACGATCGATCCGCTTGCACCGGCAAGAAGGGCCCGCCATGCTGCAAACAGATCCTGGTTTGCAGGAGCGAGACCAAACACCGGAATATTCGTCAGGACAAAATACAGAATCAGAATTCCTAACGTCCAGAGCAGTTTGTTTTTAAAATGAACGTGGCCTTCAGGGCTCTTGACTGCGGGCATCGCAGCGAGCAGGGGTTCCATTCGATCCAGCAGGTTTCCCATTGTTTCACCAAAAATATTCGAGGATGATGGTCTTTAGACAACGAGTGCCTTGCCACCCATTTTCTCGATCTTTGCCTTCGCAATCTCAGAGAAACTTGAGGCAGAGATGTTTATCTTTTTTGTGACTTTGCCGCTGCCAAGAATCTTCTCGATCCCCATATCGGCGACATTGATCACAACGACATCTCCATCCTGCTTGGCAATTCCCTGTGCGAGGAGCGACGGTATAATCTGGTCCAGTGCCCCGACATCAATTGCAATGACGTCGGTGGCGATCTGGTTGCAGAACCCGTTCTTTCCAAAGACCGGGCCGCCCATTTCCTTGTACCACTTGACAAAGTGGTGGGCGTTGATACCGGCCCGACCCCTGCCACCGCGGTTACCTGCACCACGGCGGTTCTTGTGGGTACCGCCACCGCATGTCCGCGATCCGCGGTACTTTGAACGCTTGTTCGTTGGCATCTTTCCATCACCTCATCTTGTAGAGGAGAGTGTTAATCTCCTGGCCATAGTAGCCAAGCGCTCCTCCCTGGGGGAACGTGCGCTTGGTCGTTTTGTATCCCTTGCGGGGCGGGTGAAGGCGGAGAACGGGTTTGAGACCCGGGACATCACGCAGTTTCGTCTCGCCGCTTGCAAGTGCCTTTGCGAATTCCGCAATGCTGCCATACGTTGAGTTGGACTTGATGTACTCATCGGTCAGCGGTGCATCGCCGATAACCCTGCCACGGGTCTGCAGGAGGGTCTCGACAGTTGTTGCATCTACTTCGCCGAACGCAACGTAATCCTTGACCTTGCGGATCATACCAAGATTCTCGGGTGAATCCTGCACGAGCACGCAGTGGTTGATGTGGTGAAGGCGCAGCATCTTGAGCGTGTCCCTGATGTCCTGCCGGGTCTTTACAACCCCGCGGACCTGAACAACAGCGTACATTTACTGTGACCCCCCGGTCCGGATCATGTTGGTCTCCTTGAGTGCATTGAACGTAGCCTTTGCAAAGTTGATCGTTGTGCGGGTCTGCCCGCGGGCAAAGGTCCAGGCATCCTTGATGCCGGCAAGTTCGAGCACTTTTTTGCTGATATCACCGGTAACAAGCCCGATACCCTGAGGTGCGGGCTTGAGGGTGACCTTGACGCTGCCTGCGGTTCCGGTGACCTGCATGGGGATTGAGTGCGTTACATCGCACCCGCATTCCCAGCTGCCACAGCCACGCCGTACCTTGACGAGGTTCATCTTTGCCTTGACGATTGCCTTCTTGATCGCATCGCCGACCTGGACATCCTTACCCTGGCCAAACCCGATATACCCGTTCCGGTTGCCGACAATGACAACAGCACGGAACTGGACACGGCGACCTGAATCGGTCATCCGCTGCATCATGGCAATATCGAGGACTTCATCCTCCAGATCCGGGAGGAACGCATCGACGATCTCGGGTTCCTTGATCGGCCTGCCGCTTTCAAGGACCTGATCAATGCTCTTGATCTCTCCCGAGGCGACGAGTTTGCCAAGACCGGTGACCGGGCGCCATTCCTGCTTTTCGTATGCCATTTTACACCAGCTCCTTCTTTATGGCGTCTGCCACCTGTTCGACATTCTTTACGATATCACCGGCATTCTTATTGTATGCCGCGATGTGCTCGCCTTTGATGCGATCTTCGGAAGGAAGAATTGCCTCGCCGTACGGGATATCGAGTCCCGCGTCCACGGCACCTTTCAGTGCTGCAAAGACGCGAGCTCCCCGGGTTGCCCGGTTGAGCCCGATATCAAGGATTGCACTGCCCTGCTGGGCTTTCTTTGCTTTTACTGCAAAGAGCATCCCGGTGAGGTATGCCGCAGGAGTGTTGGAGGTCGATCCCTTGTACCCGTATTTCTCGAGTTCGCTTGAGTTCGCTGCAACAAGCGTGCGGTCGCCATCCATCTCTGCCGTCACCAGCTGGATGATGATGTGCCGGTTTGTCTTGCGCACGACCATCCGGGGCGCATCAGCGACAACAAGCCGTGTCCGCTGGTAGTAATCGGTCTTGCCTTCCCTTCGTCTCCGGAAGGGGACAAAATACCGTGATCCTGTCGCCATGTTACTTCATCCTCCCCTGGAGGATCTCCATCTGCGCCTTCATGTGCGCGACACTCCTGAACTGGCCGCCGGCCGCTTTCCGGTAAAGGATGCGGTACAGGTGCCGGTCAATGGTTGCGGCATCGCGGAGTTCAACGAGTACTTTCCTGATTGCACGGATCTTCTGGACCCATGCAGTCTTGCTCGGGTTGCGGGCACCTGCCGCACCCTTCCGTTTCCCGGCACCCTTGCGGTGGCCGTAGGAGCGCTGGGCAATCCGTGCCCGTGCCCTGCCGCGGCTTACACCTTTTTTCTGGCGTGCCTTGATGGCGCCATCGGTGACAAGCCCTCTGAGATCCTCACGCGAGATCGCGTTCTCGATATCGGAGATGCGGGAGGGGTCAAACCAGACGCGGTTGACACCGCACTTCAAGATTGCGGCAGCGATACGTTTCTGGCTCGCGACGTCACTCATTCTTCTTCACCCCTGATTTGGTGGTTTTGGCCTTGGGCTTTGCAGCTGCCGTTGGCTTGGCTTCAGCATCCTTTTCAGCTGCGGGCTTGGCTGCCTTTGCCGGGGCCTTCTTTGCGGCAGGCTTCTCAGCAGATTCTGCCTTGGGCTTTGCAGATTTCGCTGCCTTTGCCGGGGCTTTCTCTTCAGCCTTTGGCGCCGGCTTTGCCTTTGCCGCGTCCTTCTTTGCCGGGGCTGCAGGTGCTTTGGTCTTGGAGGGCTTTTCTGCTTTCTTCTCCTTTCCTTCAGTCTTTGCTGCAGCCTTTTCCGGCTTTTTTGCCTCTGCCTTCACGATGCGGGCATTCAGTACCTTGAGTCCTGCTGCACCTGCTTTCTCCTGGATGATGAGGCGCTTGCGGTCTCCGACGGTAGCTCCAATCCGGATTGCCTGGGTCTTGGGATCGAGTCCTTCGAGCTCTTTTGCTGACGCAACCAGAACCTCGAAGAAGCCGCTCGGGTGCATGCCACGCACTGCAATGGGACTTCCGAATCCGGGCTTCGGGAGTGCTCCCTTTGCCTTCTTCTGTTCCCTCTGCTTGTTGTGTTGTCCGCGGGGCTTTCTCCAGGAATCAGAGAGCTGGCGTTTCTTGCCGAATCCGTCGCGCTTGAAGCTTGCGCCTTTTTCCACGCGCACCCGGATCAGTCGTTTTACTTCAGTAGTCATCTATGATCAGCCCCTCTGGACCATATAGATTCCATCCTGGAACACACGCGGGTCGCGGTTGCGGATGTGAGTCGCATGTTCGATGTTGGCCGCGGAGGTGCCTACCAGTTCGCGGTCAATGCCCGTGAGCACAACCTCGTCATTGGCAACCTTTGCGGTTACACCTGCTTCGATCCGCGCATACCGTGCCTTCTTCTCTCCAAGGAAATTGGCGATCTCAAGCCGGTTACCCTGAAGCTTGAGCTGGATGGGGAAGTGGCTGTACACCACTTTCATGCGGTACTCGAATCCTTCGCTTACGCCACGGAACATGTTCTTCGTGTGGGCTTCAAGAGTCCCGACCATAGCGGTGATCTCTTTCCTGCTGGATTCGGTCGAGATGGTGATCTCGCCGCCGTCAATGATGACGGAAACCTGGGGGAACCGCATGTTGCGGGAGAGCTGCCCTTTTGGGCCGGTTACGCGAAGCTGCATGCCGTCAAGCTGGGCTTTTATGCCCTCGGGAATTTTTACTTTTCTTATTGCTGACATCAAAAGCACCTTCTAATAGACGTACCCGAGCAGTTCGCCACCGATGCCTTCCTTTCTTGCCTGCACGTGGGAAATGACACCACGCGAGGTCGAAAGCATCAGGAGACCAAAGTTCTTGCCGGGGAGGTACTGCTTCTCCCAGTATTCCATTTCATCCAGCTGTACTGAGAACCGCGGGGTGATGGCACCGCAGCGGTTGATCTTTCCGGTCAGGTTGACCTTGAGCTGTCCGCCTCTGCCGTCATCAACGAACTCGAAGCTGCCGATATACCCGGCGTCCTGCATAATGCGAAGCATTGCGCCAAGGAGTTTACTTGCGGGTTCGATAACGCACACGGACTTTCCGGTATCACCGGCATTTTTCAGGGCACACATTCCGTCTGCAATTGGATTTAATCGTGTCATTGTGCAACTCACTCCTCAGCTCATCTTCTTGAAGCCCATCTTCTGAGCCCATTCGCGGAAGCACTGCCTGCAGAACATGATATGATATCTGCGTACGAGCCCCTGTTTGCGCCCGCACATCTTGCACTCGTTCGCACCGCGACCGTAGATCTTCTTCCTTTCTCCTGCCATTAGCGCACCTCGACCTGGTACTTCTCCTTGAGAAATGCAATTGCATCTGTCTTGTTCACGCGCTGTTTTATGGGGAGCTTTTTCTGCTCCATTTTCCTGCGGGTGATCCGGATGCCTTTGCGCTCGAGCACAACGTTGACATCCATACCGAAGATACCGATCTGCGGATCATAGGACATTCCGGGGAAGTCCGTGTGCTCTTCGATACCGAACGCAAAGTTTCCGCTCTTGTCAAACTGGCTCTCAAAGACAGTTTTCTGGACGATCGTAAGGGCAGTTGCAATGAAATCGCGGGCGGATTTGCCACGGAGAGTAACCTTGCACCCGATGGGCATGCCTTTCCTGACGGAAAACGCAGGCTGTGTCTTCTTGGCGATGCTCCGGATCGGCGTCTGCTTGGTGATCGTCTTCATGATATTCTCGGCTTTTACGAGCTTGTCGCCGGCCTCGCCGACGCCCATGTGGACGACAACCTTATCAATGTAGATATCGCGCATTGAGGTCACGCTTCATGCCCCCATTTTGCAATTGCGGGTGTCTTCTTGCCGACCATGTAGATGTAAGGCGAGACGGTGTCGAACTTGGTGCCCGATTTCTCGTCTTCGAGTATGATCTTGTTCGGAACGCTGCCGGGGACCTTGATGATATCGATGATCCGTGCAACCTTGCCGGAGTGTTTCCCGCCGATGATCATTGCCATGTTACCAACGGCAAACGGGAAGTGATCGACAATCTTGAACCGGGTCTCGGGCTCGAGAGAGAGGACTATCGAGTCTCCAGACTTGTAGGTGTTGTCAGCGAGAAGGTTGGAGCCATCCCGCATGTTGAGCTGGACCTTACCACCAGTGATGGTCGTCTTGTTCTTGATCTTGCAGAGGCGGGTCTTGGCTGCCTCGGCATCGATCTCGACGGATACGTGCCGCCCATCCTTGTCGCGCAGGATGCGGTAATACTTGTTGATCTTGGGAAGGGCAACGATATCGAAGATGCCGATACCCATCCTGGGATCACGGCAGACCTTTCCGTTGATGATTACATCTTTCTGGCGGAGGATCTGTTTGATCTCCTTCATGTTCCGCGCAAAGTCCATGTGGTCACGAAGCCAGACGGCAATCGGCATAGCATTTGCATTGTGCGGTCCCGGTGCTGTTTTCGTAATGAACTTCGTGGTCTTCTTAGCAATATGCCACGAGTCCGGGGCGTTTAAACGCTTCAGATGATCTGACATTATTCAGTCTCCCCCAGTTTTTCCACGCGGCGCTTGTCTGCAAGATTCAGTTTTGTGATCTGCACGTTCGACGCATCAATTCCGCGGGGCACTTCAGTGCCGTCAGCCTTGGTGGAAGATACGCCGTGGACAACCAGTTTTGATTTTTTGGTGTCGACAGCGTCAACCAGACCTTCATTCCCAACGAAATCGCCGCGGGTCACCTTGACGGTATCGCCCTTGATGACACGCAGGGTCTTCTTCGTATATTTTTCCTTCAGAGCCTCTGATAACGGGGCATTGAGGAATTTTGTGTTGACATGGGACGGTGCAGTATAGCGGGCCTTTCTCTGTTTTCTTGGCTGTGAGCTTTCAATTCTTACCATACTGCACACCTCATACAATAATCGTCGCCATGGAACCGAGCTTGGGGAATCGCTCAGCCACTTCGCGGGCGACCGGTCCCTTGATCTCAGTTCCCTTGGGCTCGTTCTTCTCATCCACGACAACAACAGCGTTGTCATCAAAGGATACACGCATGCCGTTGGGCCTGCGCATCTCCTTCTTTGCACGGATGACGACTGCACGCACAAGCTTGCGGCGCATGTCCGGAGTGCCTTTCTGGACACTGGCCGTGCAGAGATCGCCAAGACCCAGCTTGGGCTGACGGCGCCGGACACCATGGTAGCCAAAGACAGAGATGATCTGTACTGTCCTTGCTCCGGTATTATCGGCGCAGGCAAGCCTCGTCCCCGTCGCAAGTGCCCTCGGCGTCTTGGACTGCTTTGCCTTCATGGCTGAAGCACCTCCACAACGACAAAGGTAGTGCTCTTGGAGAGCGGTCTGCATTCAGCTATCTTCACCATGTCACCCACTTTTACCGGTATACAGGGTGCGTTGTGAGCATGAAGCTTTGAGCTTCGCTTCTCGTACCGCTTGTATTTACGGACATAGTGCATGTAATTTCGTTCCACTACGACCGTGCCCATCATACGATCGCTCACGACTTTGCCGGTGATCACCTGGCCGCGCACCGGTAAAGTGCCGTGAAACGGACAATTAACGTCCTTGCATTCCACGCTTGGAGCCTGGACGTTCAATCCAATGTTTTGTGCCATTATGTTATCCTCTTCTTTTCGTGCAGGTTGATCCTTTTTTCAGGAGCCAGAACCATAACGGAGCCATCTATCTCAACAAGTTCCCTGCTGGGAAGCATGACCTGAAACGTGGTGTGCATTTTTGGGATGCGTTTTACACCACGGCAGGTCTCTATCACGAGCAGGTTTTTCGTTTCATCGATGATGCGACCGGATAGTCCCCTGTGACTGGGGTTTGCAGCTCCTGATACCAGAATGTTCAGCCCGATCACTTCGTGGCTGAGAACATTCTGGGAAGAGATCATGCAGTTCTCCTGCGGTTCTGCTCGGTCATCATGCGGGCAATGGTTCGCCGGAGTTCGCCAATGTGGCCGGGATTCTCGGTAGCCCCACCGGCACTGACCTTACCGTAGTGCTGGACAAGTTCCATCCGGAGTTTTCCCATCTGTTCCTGCAGTTCTACATCGGAGAGCTGCTGGACATCCTTGGCTCTGAATATTGCCATTACTGTTCCTCCGCAAGATCCTCATCGGGAAGAGCCGGGTCTTCCGAATCGATATCACCGATGGCGGTTACCGTGGCTTTTGATGCGGGGCGTTTCTTCTCCTGTTCAATTATAGAGAAGTGGTCGGGCAGTTTTGCTCCCGCGGGAACAAGCTTGACCTGGACACCTATGACACCGAGTTTCTTGATCGCAACGGCATAGCCTTTCTCAACGATCGTGTTGCTGGGTTCACCACAGTGCTTAATGTACCCTTCAGTAAACTTCTGGGTCCTTGCACGGGCACCGGTCAGCTTGCCGGCGATGACAACTTCGCATCCCAGTGCGCCGGAGTCCATGACACGGCGAAGGATACTGGTTCCTGCCTTACGGAAGTACCAGCCGCGCTCGAGTGCGTTCGCCAGCCTTTCCGCCATGATCTGTGCGTTGAAGCTGGGGTTGTTGACCTGCTGCACTTCGATCTGGGGGGATTCGACGCCATAGTTCTGGGCGAGATCCTGGGTGAGCTGGTGGACCAGCTTGCCACCCTTACCGATTACAATACCGGGTTTCTCGGCAAAGATTGTGACCTGAGTACCGAGAGGAGTCCGTGCGATATCCATACCGCCGTATCCTGCCCGTTTCAGTTCCTTGGAGAGGTACTTCTCGACGCGGGCTTTCCGGACACCCTCAGCAATAAATTTTCTCTCGACTGCCATTACGCCACCTCGCGGACAACTACTTCGATATTCACGGATTCGCGGACCTTGGGTGTTGCTCGCCCCATTGCACGGGGGAAGAACGCCTTCTGGGCACGACCGCGGTTTGCCGACGCATGGATGATCTCGAGATTTTCAGCATCAAGGCCGAGATACTCGGCATTCTTCTTGACGGATTCGAGAATCCGGATGTATTCTTTGGATGCCTTGACGGGATAGCGTCCCGCATCCCAGTTGCCGGGAAGACCGCGCTTGTGCGCGACATTGCGGTTGAAGCGCCTGAAGGGAATTGCCTTCTTCAGCTTGACCACTTCATTCAGGTACGCAATTGCATCGTTCACGCGCTGGTGACGGATGAACGTGGCAATCTCGATTGAATGCTTGGGGGACATGTTCAGCTCGTTGGCTTTTGCTTTTGCAATGGTGTCACCCTTGATTTTTTGTGAGTATTCAGTTCTTGCCATGGTTCATCACTTCAGCGGAACGTACTTGCTGCCTCTGGTTGCACCGATACCGGCGCTACCGTGAGAAACCCTCTTTCTTGTCAGTGCAAATTCACCAAGATAGTGGAAGACCGATTCAGGCTGGAATTCTACCTTGACAAATTCCTTGCCATTGTAGATCTCGATTGTTTTCCCGATCATTTCGGGCATAACGATCATCTCGCGGAGATGAGTCCTGATCTTCTCGTCACCTTCACGGACTTTTGCGAGCAATGTCTCTTCACCGCGTGAAAAGCCGCGTACGATCTTGCGGCGGGGGCGGGCTGGCATGAGGGGGAGAAGTTCGGAAATCCCCATCGCTTTCAGCTCCTCGATCTTAAACCCACGGTAGGTGAACTCCTCACGCCGTCTTGGCATTCTCTTCTGTGTCTTTTTAGGTGCTGCCATTACCCATCACTTCCTGCTCTTTCCTGTCCTGCGTGCAGCCACATGACCTACCGTCCTGCCCGGCGATGTTCCGCGGGCAATGGTCTTCGGGCGACCGGTGTGCTGGTGCCCACCGCCACCGAACGGGTGGTCGATGACGTTCATTGCGACACCACGGACACGGGGCCAGTTGGATGCTGTGTTCTGCATCTTGTGGTACTTGTTCCCTGCTTTCACAAACGGCTTCTCGACACGGCCGCCACCTGCAACGATCCCTACTGTTGCACGGCAGCGTGCGTTGAACCATTTGGTCTTTCCGCTGGGCATCCTGACACCCACGCGGTCTTCCGATTTATCAACTACAACGGCCTGGACACCCGATGAACGGACAAATTTACCGCCATCATTCGGGCGTGCCTCGATGTTGCAGATGTAGGTACCGGTAGGGATGTTCTGGAGCGTCAGGGTGTTGCCATTCTTGACTTCCCCTGCAGCGGCCCAGAGAACGGACTCCCCGATGCCAAGTCCCTCGGTAACGAGCATATAGACCTTGGTGCCGTTCTCGAGTTTTACGAGTGCAATCGGCGCATTGCGGGCCGGATCGTGTTCGATATCAATCACTGTGCCGGTGATCTTCTGCGTGTCGTCACCGATGTGCTTCAGCTCGGCCTTATACCGGTGAGATGGTGCGCGGTATGTCGGGCCTCCCTTTCCTCGGGCTTGTGTTGTGATTCGATGTCCCATGTTCCCCACCTACATAATGCCAAGCCGGCTGAGGATCTCCTCGGCGGCCTTGTCGTTCTCAAAGCTCACGATAGCCTTCTTCTGACCGTGCATGGTCATGAGCGTCCTAACACTCCTGACTTTCTGGCCGAATGACTTCTCGATCTCGCGCTTGACGTCATCCTTGGATGCTTCGCGGGTGACGAGGAACTGGAGCTTGCTCTGGTTCTCGAGAAGGACCATTGCCTTTTCTGTGACAAAGGGATATTTCAGGGTCATTTACCTTCCCTCCAGGCGTACAAGTGCGCTCTCGGTCCAGACGGTCAGGCGGCCCGCCTGCATGCCCGGAGCAAGGTGCTCGACATTCAGTTGGTCAACAGTGACAACATCTACGCCGGAGAGGTTCCGGGCTGCGAGCAGCGGCTTCTCCGCGGTAACGATGAGCAGGCTCTTGCGCTGCTTGAACCGGCGACCGCGCATCTTGCCCCTGCCTGCCTTAACCTTCCTGCTGTCCTTTGAGCGTTCGATGTCATTGTAGACACCTGCGGTGGTCAGTGCAGTGATAACATCCTGCGTGCGAGCAATTGCCTCGAACTTGTCCTCAAGGATAACGGGAACTGCACCCTCAAAGAGGTGGCCGCGTCCCTTGACGAGTTCTTCGTTCACGCTTGCAGCAACCGCCGAGCGGAATGCCTTCTGTTTCTCCTTCTGGTTGATCTCCTTGATTAAGATCTTCGCAACTTTCGGCGGGTGTGCCTCACGACCACCCTTGGCCTGCGGGACCTTGGCGGCACGGGAGCCATTCTTGAGACGCGGAACATGTGATGATCCGCGACCGCTTCCCCAGCCAACTGCTGACGAGCGGATGCCTGCGAATGGGTGGGATCCGTGCGGCTGTCTCCGGGTGCTCTGGAGCGCCATAACTGCCTTCTTGATCAGATCGGGGCGGTACTCTTCGGAGAAGATCTCCGGAAGATCGATACTCTTGGTAACTCCGCCATCCAGTGTTTTAACCTGTGCTTTCATCTCTGATCATCCCTGCTTGCTCTGGACGCTCACAAACTGGATTGTCGGCATCCTGACGACATGTTCTCCCACGCGTATTGCCGGGCGGATACGGATAAGCCGCTTTACTGGGCCGGGAATGGATCCTTTCACCAGCACGTACGGGTTCTTAAGAATGCCGTAGTTGATGAATCCCCCCGCGGGAGTAATCTCACTGGCATTCTCGCTGAATTTTAAAATCCGTTTGTTGAACTCGGTGCGCTGCTGGAATCCCATCTGACCGATCTGGGGGACCTGCCACCTGACGTGGTGAGGGTTCCAGGGTCCAAGGGTACCGATGTGGCGTTCTTTGCCACCAACGGAGTGCTTGCGCTTGCGCAGGGCAATACCCCAGCGCTTCACGGCGCCCTGGGTACCTTTTCCGGTGGTGATTGCGGTGATGTCCGCGTATGCCCCGGTCTGGACAACGTTGTTCAAGGTAACTTCCTTTCCAAGAAGCCCCAGTGCAAATTCCAGCTGTTTCTTGACATCGGCTCCGCCAACCTTGATCTCCATGAGGTCCGGGACTTTCTTGGGAACCCCGGAGAGGGCTGCAGGCTGCGTATAGGTGACTGCATGAAGCTCAGCAACGATGCCTGCTGCAACTGCATCCGACAGTTTCTTCCTGGCGGCTTCGCCATCGTAGTCCTTGGGCATGGTGATACGGCGACCAAGGATGCTGTCGAGCTGATCTGTCCAGACTTCGGTGAGTGCGTGTTTGCCGTAGGTATCTCTGGAGTATGCACGGATTGCAGCGACTTTCATCGAGGGAACTTCAATAACGGTGACGGGCACCATAATCTCCTTACCCTCGGTAGGGCTGCTCTTGTGGTCATCCACCATGATAACATGCGTCATACCCACTTTATATCCGGCAAACCCCTGCAGGATCGGTGCTCCCTCGTAAAGAGGCCACGATTGATATTTCGGGATAGGGCTCTTTGCACGCTTTCTTGGGCTGAATGCAAGAGAGCCACGGCGTGGTCTGTTAATTTTTGGCATGTGTTAAATCAATCCTTTACTGCGTGTAGGTTATTCTCACTTCGACACGAATTTTGATTAATCCGAGATTGTGTGATAACTTCGCTTGTATCAGAAGCCAACACGCGACACGAGGAATCCATCCCCGGGGTCATGAGCCCATGGCTATCCATTCATGGATAACGGTCACGGGGGACCCTGGATGGTTTCACTCGGTTACGGAAATGCGCATGAGATTGTACTCAGCGCTTGTGCCGGTGTGCACCAGCATTCCTGTCTCGCGAAAGAAGATCCTGAATTTTGACGCATCCACCTGCTTTTTTGCAGGGGAACAGGCTCGTTGCACGAACGTCGACCCATGCGCCCTAATCAGACCCACTCTGTCAGCCTGTTGTGACGATTCACAACTCCTTCTCGGGATAACCCTCCTAGTGAAGGGATCCACCAATCGGGGGATACCCACGGCACAACCGTCATCCTTGTGTCTGGAGGCACGGTTCCGCCGTAAGCAGAAACATCCGCCATACTGATCTTACGATCAGAACAGGGGTTTCGCTATGGATAACCTCATATCGGCTTCCTTAATTATTGCATAAAAGAGGATATAAACATATGCCAGATACCGGCACCGGACATGCGACACGATCGGAGATCACATTTCCGGAGTCTGGTATCGTTTCCGGATATCAGCCGAAATAAATCTCTCCCTGATCGGTTATGTATACTATGACATCTTCGCACATGCACCTGGCTTTGCAACACTGAGGCCGGGATTCGCGTAACCTGTTGATGAGTGAGATAGTATCATACTTCACTTTGATATTTATCTTTTCAGCCTCACCGAATACGATTGCGGGGACATCGAACAGATCCGTACCGGACGGGACGGTACACAGGTGGGTTGCATCGAGTGTATAGAGAAACTCCAGAGTCTCTTTAGCCCTCCGGATATTTTCCATTGCACTCTTTTCGATTGTACAGACATTGGCTTTTGAAGTGGAGATTATATCAGCGATCTGCTGCTGGGTGAGACCCTGCTTTCGATACCGTAGGACCTCCATCTGGCGTTCGGTGAGCAACCCATCCTTCATACTATCAAATTTTCAATCTGGACTTAAACACTTTTCGTTAACTTTCCGGAATTCCTGAAGTTCCAGAGGAGTCCGCGAATCGTCTCAGGGAACAGATCAGATCTCCATTTTCACAAAAAAGATTGCTCCATGAGATCCGGCAGGAGAAATGGGAAACAGGATCTGGCCGGTCAGTTCATGCATACCCGCCAGAGTGATCAAAAATGCTGAATGTACATCTGATTCGCCCGGTTGAGTTCTATCCGGGAACCGCGCGGGTCCGGAAATAAAATGCCGGGATCATCACCGTCAATCATTGCAAATTTATGGGATATTACGTTCCTTAAAAGGACAAGGTTTTCCGGATTTTCCGACGAGAGAAGAATTTCAAAATGTTTATATGAATACCGGCTCATAATACCATGTCATAAAAAATATCGAGGTGAATTAGATGGTTGTTAAAGTAGGCGTTGCAAAACTCGGCAACATTGCAAGTGGTGTAATGGCAGAGCTGCTCCTCGACGAGAGAGCAGACCGTGAAGACATGCAGACATTCATGGCGACCAGCGGTACAAAACTCGAGCCGGCAGATGTCGACCGTGTGGTTTCCAACTTGAAGGCATACAAGCCGGACTTCTGTATTGTAGTCTCCCCCAACGGGGTTCTCCCCGGCCCGACCGGTGCCCGCGAACAGCTCGCTGCAGCAGGTATCCCGGTTGTTATCATTACCGATGATGTAACCACAAAGAAGGAGTGGGAAGGCGTCAAGGCAAGCAAGTTCGGATACATCATCATGAAGGCAGACTCCATGATCGGTGCCCGCCGCGAGTTCCTCGACCCCGTTGAAATGTCCGACTACAACGGTAACCTCGTCAAAGTCCTGGCACTTACCGGTGCATTCCGCAAGCTGCAGGTTGCTCTTGACAAGGTCATCGACCAGGTAAAGGCTGGAAAGAGCGGAGACGCAATCGAGCTCCCGAAGATCATCATGACCACCGACAAGGCTGTTGATGGTGAATTCACGAACCCCTTCGCACTTGCAAAGGCACGCGCTGCCCATGAGATCGCAATCGCTGTTGCAGGTCAGAACGTCAAGGGCTGCTTCATGACCAAGGAATGGGAGAAATACATCCCGATCGTTGCAAGCGCCCACGAAATGATGAGAGCAGCAGCAATTCTCTGTGACGAAGCCCGCGAGCTTGAGAAGGCAGGGGACAGCATCCTGCGCCAGGCCCACAAGAAGGATGGCACGCTCGTCCGCAAGACCAAACTCGTTGCAAAATTCGAGTAAATCTTTTTATTTTTTCTATTTTTTGTAAAAGTTCCCAAGATCTTCAGGAAGCGTCATTATTACAGGTTCCAGATGGAGCCGTTCCATGAATGCAGAATCACTCGTGGAAGCAGGATTGGGATTGATCCGTGAGATCATGGAGCAGAACGCCCGGAATCCATGATCGTTACCGCGCCTGTCAAAAAAAATGGACATATTGAACGCATATGTCCCAAGCCTGCGATATAATGAGAGGATTTCCAGTATTCCTTTTGCCAGTACATCGATATAATTCTCAAAATCCTCAAGTGCTGCGATGGGCAATATGCCCCGCACTTCCCGCTCACCGACAGGCACTGCATGGGCAGACCAGACGATCTCTTCACCGAATAAATAACGATCTGATACCTTCTCTTCCTCACAGACCGCATCCCAGTAGATCTTTCCATGCTGATCACGATACTTGCGGCTCGCACAAAGGTACCGTTCAAGGATCTGGGAGGGGCGGGAATCCGAAAGCCCCTGCATGTGCGGGTGGAGGAGACTTGCACCGGCGGAAGGAAGAAAATTCCAGTTGATGCTGGCGTAGCCCTTTCCCGGAAGGAGGGCCTTTGTCTGACCATGAAGAGCATCGATAATCTGCCGGCGGGAAAACTCCTGGACAAAATGCTCTTTGGTGATCACCGTAACCACGTGGCCTTCTCCAAACGGGTAAAGATTCGGAAATGTGACGCTCTCACCAATAAGGATCCTCTTCCCGTTGGGGAAAGCAGGAGTGACTTCAAATACGGCATCCCGACAGAATGGGCAGCCTTCAGACTGGACCGGAACATGCAACGTCTGGTCAATGTTCCGCCCGAGCCGCTCCGGACTGATCCTGCACCGGAGCCCGGTCAGGTGTTCTGTTCGGTATTGCAGGATACCTTTGGGAGTCGCGATTTCAGTGACCGAAAACATGTCTCTTCAGGATAATATTGTCCAGCAGGATAACATAGTCGTTTGCACGCAATACCCGGGTGAGTATTGAATCCTGAACATGAAGATATGAAAAAACGGATTTTTTCAAAAATATCTGACAGGGATGATCTGTATTCTGTATCACCCCTGCAGGTATTGGTTCCGCACTTATACGACGTATTTGCCGAGCAGGCGGATGGATGTGGTCATGTCGGGACCGAGTGGTGAGCCGAAGATGATCTGGGTCACACCGGCCTTGGTGAGATCCTCGCACTTCTGCTTGACCATCTCAGGGGTTCCTGCAATGGTGAAGGCATCGATCTCTTTGTCTCCGACGAGTTCTCCGACAGTCTTGAAGTCGAACTTTGAAAGTGCTGCCTTGATCTTGGCAACATTGTTCAGGTCGAGGCCGTGGCGGGTCAGGAGGTCGGGCGGGGAGCCGGCTGCAATGAATGCTGCAACAATCTTTGCAGAGTTGCGTGCCTTCTTCTCGCTCCGGTCAATGGACATTGCGGTGTATGCACCGATATCAAAGTTCTTCTTGCCCACCTTGTCGCAGGCTGCTTTGATGATCGGGATTGCAATGGCGAAGTCCTTGGGGTTGGATGCGTTGATGAGTGCACCGTCACCGATTCTTCCGGCGAGCTCAAGGACCTTGGGGCCCTGTGCACCAACATAGACCGGGATTCCCTTCTTTCCGGGGAGGGTAACACCGGTCAGCTTTGCACCGTCGTAGTCGAAGAACTTCATGCCGGACTTCTTGATTTCCTCACCGGCAACGAGCTTGCGGATCTGGACGATAGCTTCTTCAAGCCGTCCGACCGGCTTCTCGGGGTTGATTGCCAGCTTCGGGAGGGTGGAGAGGTCGCCCGGTCCGATACCGAGGACTGCACGTCCGTCAGAGATCTCGTTCAGTGTGCAGGCAAAGGATGCCATTGCAGCGGGCGTGTCAGTGAAGGAGTTCATGATACCCGGACCCATCTTCAGGGTCGTGGTTGCCTGCGCAATGGCGGCAAGGGTGGGGTAGCAGTGGCGGTTGTTGTAGTGGTTAGTGATCCATGCAAAATCTATGTCTTTGGATTCAGCAAGTTTACAGAAGTTAACAACTTGCTTTACGTTGACATTTCCAGGTACGAATTCAATTCCATATGTCAAGGCTTGTTCACCTCATTGAGTATTACCGTACACGCATTTAAATAAATTATGATTTTATGCTGGCCACCGGACGCGATCTCTTCCAAAAAGGCTCAATTTGGGATTTGTCTGGCATAAAATCAGAGATATTGACGATTAAGCGGAAGGGAACGCAGGATGATCTGACTCTTTAAAGCGCCGTTTGAGGTTTCCGGCAGCTGAAACAGAAGATCCTGCACGTGCTGCAATGAACACATTTTTTTTTTACGGAGACAATGATCCTATAAGATATTGAACTTCGACACGGAATTATATTCCAGTGTTATTGTATCTCATAACTGACCATGGACTCGATCGGTTTAACGGACTGACCATATGCGAATAGTGGCGATTGGACTGGGGGGAGCGGGATCCAGAATTGTCGACCGGCTCTATGCAACTGACCGGAAGAGCAGCAAGATCGCATGTGTTCAGGGACTTGCCATCGATGTCGACGAAGAAAATCTCAAAACTCTTGAAAACCTGCCCGATTCTGCCAAGTTGTATTTCCCTCCGCTCGATCCGCAGATTGAGGCCGGCCGCGTTTCTGAAGGCCCGACCGCTGCAATTGATGTCAGTGAAATTATCGCTAAAATCCAGAACTTTGAATCCGGAGAAACCGATGCCATCTTCGTCTGCCTGGGTCTGGGCGGATCCATGACTGATGTTGCACCGCATGTCATTTCCAGACTCAGATCTGAAATTTCTGAACCGATCTTCGGGCTTGTCACCCTTCCCTGTCTTGCTGAAGGAGAGAGACGATCCTCAAAGGCGGCAGATGGCATAGATATGCTCGCACCACTCCTTGACGGCATGATCCTCTTCGACAACGAGACGTGGTATAAAAAGACGGCAGCATTGAAAGAGAAGATACTGAATCGCGAGAAAGGGTTTGCAGAAAGGCTCGGCTTCGGGAAACATGAGCCGGAACTGTCACCGCAACTGGTCACCTACCGTCTCCTGAATGACTCCATTGTCCGAAGGATCAGCCTCATTCTCAGGGCCGGGGAGTTCAGGGCCGATGGAGGCATTGATCTCGCGGAGGTTGTACTGGATTCCGGCGAAGTCCTCAATACCATGAAGGGTATGGGTTTTATCACTATCGGATATGCAGTGGACCATATCCCGCAGAACCCGCTCGGCTTTCTCAGCCAGTTGCGACCGAAAGGGATCTTTGATGAAGAGAATAAAAAGAAGGCCTCAAGGATCGTCGACCTTGCCAAACAGGCGATCTATAACGAGATCTCGACTCCCTGCGATATGACGAGCGCACATAAGGCACTCATCCTTGTAGCGGGCCCGACACACGAACTGTCCATGATGGGATTTATGACCGTCAGGAAATGGATCGACCGGAGCATTGCAGGCCTTGAGACCCGGTCCGGCGATTATCCCGTTGTGAATACAAAGAATGTCGCAATCATCATCATGCTCACAGGTCTTGAAAATATCCCCAGGGTCGGGGAACTTAATGAGATACGGGAACATTACCGGCACCCATCCTTAAGAGGGGTTTCTGATAGTGCTGCAGATGAAGGAGATCTCATTCATTCTTCCCGGATCCGGGGAAATATATCAGATGAAAAGATTGTTCTTCCTCAAAAAATGCCGCGGAGTAAAACTGATGCCCCGTTTGCATCAGATACAGCTGCTCCAAAATCAACCCGGGAGAGAGAGACACCCCCGCAGAAAAGAGCACTGAATCCTGCACAAAATACCATTCCTGAAATCCCTCCGGCGGAAAAACCGATCATCAACACGGGTTTACAGCAGACACAGGCAAAACCTGTTGCCTTATCACGGGATATAGCAGAAAATACGGTGCCGAAAAGGCTTGTTCCCACCGCAACGCATACGCGTCCAATTATTACCCAACAGACCCAGAATCCGATACAGCACAGGGAAGATACCAGCCATTTCAAACCTGCAAAAAGTACGGCTCCATCACCCCCGGTGAAACGGGATCTTCCCCCACCGATCGATGGTGGCAGATCCTCCTTGCGTCTTCCGGCAGATGCCCGGGAGACATCACCCAAAGAAACCCCACGGCAAAAAGTCGAACGCGAACTGGAACGGCAGCGTATCATGTCAACTCCGGAGCGCATTAAAACGAGCGATTATGACGCGGCATCTCATCGGCAGTCACCACCCACGGCGATAAAAACCCAGCAGGTATTATCTCATACTCCTCCGGGAAAAGAGAGGAGAAACCCATTTACTTCAGTTGAAGCTTCCGGACCGGAAAGATCATCTGAGAATAAGACCGTGATTATTACGAGGAAAAAAGCCGCATCACCCATCCCCCAGGTTCCGGAACCCGCTCCGGTCGCCAGGCAGGAGAAGTATATCCCGGCTGATGAGCCGGTTCCTGATGAGACACTGCCCGAAGAATACAGGCCTGAAAGCAAACCTGACGGGGATGCAATATCTCTTAAAGATCCTTCGTTCAGGGCAAAAGACCGGATTTTTGAAGGAAAAACCGTCAAGAAAGGGTTCGTTCCCCTGCCCCGGGACTCTGCACTTCTCAAAGGTAACCTGCATCTCGGTAAAAAGACCCATCTGATCACCGGTCCTGAACCAAAACCGGATCAAGCAGAACAGATACAGGACGATGCAGAGTCCCGGAAAAAACAGGAGAAATCAATAAAAAAGAAGGATGATATCTCCTGGATCTGACTAATTTGTCTCCATTACCTTCGAGAACTGGATATTTCCCGCACCGATCTCGGTTTTTATCTCTATGCCTTTTTCAACAGTATTTCCGATATAATTCAGTCCGCTGAAAGCAACAATTGAGAGACGGTAGGGATTCTGAGGGAGGTTGAATACCTGATTTCCCATGGTAACGGGAAACACAAACCCACAGGCATTCATGAGCCGGATAGTATCTTTGACTGATTCTCTTGCCGAACAGGGAACTTCTCTCACGTTGGCAAGTGCAATACCGGTTTTTGACCGGGTATAATTTGTAATGGAGGTAAGCCCGGATGAGATGAACAATTCGAGAGGATCGATCGTTGTACCACGATAGCCGATCAGATCCCTGAACCGCATGGGTGTACCATTCTCAATCTCAAGTCTCCCGCCGAATGCCATCTTCACGGGAATGCCCTTGCGCTGGAATACCCCGTCCATGGAGATACTGCAGATTGTGATGAATCCAATATAACCCGGGGGAATCCGGGGGTCACGTTCAATGATCCGGTAGGAGTTGAAAAAGCCGCACCCGGCCCTGACAACGTCGTCAAATGCTGATTTTGCCAGTTCAAACTTATCTGCCGGCACCATGGACAGATTGTATGCCACATCGCCGGTACTGGTTGACGGATCGAAAGTGCTCCGGTAAGCAAGGCGCTCAAGCTTCGAGATAACAAATCCTATCCTGTCGTCCACCAGTGCGTTATCCGTCTCAGCAATTCCGGTGGATGTCAAAATTCTTCCCTGATTGCCGATTTTTTCCGTAAACCCCATTGTATCGAGATAACTGAGGTAGTACTGCACTGCCCGGTCACTGAGGATGAAACCCCGTTCCGCCATCAGTTCCGATAGCCGTTTGGCACCCATAGGATCCTGATGTTCCTTGAGAATCCGTAAAATCTCTATGTATTTTCGTTCAGTTCGGATCATGGTTATCGCGCGCCTCGACGGCACCCAGACTGTCCTGGTAGCGGCCGGTATAGACCTTATCGCTGTTCCTGACTTCATGAAGGATCATCTGGACCACCCGATCATTCTTATGCAGGGGAATATCCTCGCATCCCATATTTGTCAGGCAGAGTGTCAGCTGGCCCCGAAATCCCGGGTCAACAAAGCCGGCTCCAAGGATTACACCGCGCCGGCCGAGCGAGGAACGGCAGCGGAGGGTCCCGGCAAGATCCATCGGGAGTTCGATCCACTCGAGGGTTGGCACCAGTGTACAGATTCCCCGGGGGAGCGTCATGTCAGATGCAACCCGGAGGTCATAGGACGCCGGTTGCTGGCAGGCCGCATGGTAAGGATTGATGATGAGTTTTCCCGTTAGAGATTGTTGATCAACCCTGCGGGCAAACTCTGATGCGGAGAGAATCATTCAGTAGTGTATCGGTAGAAAATGCTTAATATCTTTTGATGTAAAGAAGATGAGAAGGATCCATAGGGTAGAGGACATCCTCTTGGGCTTCGAACCCAAGGACGCGGGTTCGATTCCCGCTGGGTCCGTTTTAATCCAGAAATAACAAATTTTTTTACATTCTGTCTTTGAGATGTTTTTTAGAGGTTGTTTTGGGAGGTTTCCTGATCATGAACCGAATGAAATCGGGCCTCATCACAATAAAATAATCTGAAAAACCGGATATCAGTTATCATGACTGACGGGAAATATGCATTCCTGCCATCAGGAAAAGGGGAAACCAGATTCTGTTAAAGGATTCGATGTGTAAAAAAGTTAAATTTCATTCCTTCTTGATACGTGCCGCCGTCTCTTATGACCTATCATCCGTAGTATAGCAAAGAGGATCAGGACCGCGATAACACCAAGTATCACCATAGAGATCAAACCGAGATCAAGGTTCTTCTCGATGACAAGGGTGACCGAATCGGTGGCATTCCCCGAGACTACCTGCTTCTTGACGGACGCTGACTGGTATCCCTCCTTGATGGCAGTGATATTGTAGACTGAGTTGAATTTCACGCGTGCGGAATACTGGCCATTCTCATCAGTTAGACCGGCAGTATTACCATTCATGATAACCGATGCATTCGACACAACTTTCTGGTCTTTATCCTTCACAAGTATCGACAGTGCCGCGCTTTCAAAGGGCAGGGCAAATGTATAATCCTTACCCTGATCTGCAACCGTTATTGACTTGCTGACCGTGATATATCCGGGTTTACTGACTTCCAGGAGATATCCACCGGTTACCAGGCTGGGGAAATTACTCCTCCCGTATTCATTCGTTGTTCCTGACAGGCTTCCATTGATATATACCTGTGCACCACTCAGTGGAATCCGGCTTTCATCAAAAACGTACACAAAGGCACCGATAGGGGCCTTTGAGATTTCTATGGACTGGATTGCATCCGACTCGCTGATGAGCCGGGTATCAGTTATGGTCTGGTAACCCGGCTTAACGATGTTGAGTGTGTATGATTTTCCCCGGGTAATCTGGGTATTCAGTATCCCCCGGGAATCGGTTTTCCCTGCAAGGATATCATCAATACGAATCTCAGCATCCGACACGGCTGTTTTCGTTTCTTTGTCCGTTATAATAAATGAGAACCGGTTCGAGGGAAGAAGCCAGTACTGGACTTCGCGGTTTTCTGCCCCCATATCGATAGTCCCGCTGCGTGGCTGGTAATTGTTAGCATTGATAAAGATGGAATAGAGGGTCATCGCATTGACCCCGAACGCCGCAGTGCCCGTATTATCGGTCTGTTTTCCAAGGGATACGTTTACAGAAGTCAGGTTGATTCTGGCGTCGTAGACGGGTTTCAGCGTATCTGAATCGTAGAGGTTCACTTTAAGCGTGAGGGTTTTGCGGTTCAGCATCGCCAGTGCAGATGTTGCATTCTTACTGATGGTTTGCTGCCAGTCATCATAGCCGGACATTGATATCTGGACGTTTTGATCATAGTCTCCGGTATGAGTGATGTATACCTGACCATTCGCATTGGTCCGGGCATAGTCCCCTCCGTTGAGGTATACCGTTGCGTGTGGAATGGAGGAGTTATCGAGATTATCCTGCACGGTTATCAGGAGATTCGTCGTTGCCTGTGCTGCACTGCAGAGGAGAACGAGAAACAGCAGGGCAAAAAGGAAACGATGTCTATGACTATACATGCTAAAATATCGACACCTGCTCATATATCAGGACATCGGTCTATCTCTCGGTAATTGAGGGGACACGGTCGAGTAACATACCCTCGACCAGAATGGGCATGAGCCTCCGTCCCTCTTCTATAGCATTCTGGAGTCTCCAGCTCCGGTCTGCATAGATGGTAAAGAGCGGTTCGCCGGATTTGACGAGTTTGCCTTTTTTTGCGTGGAGAAGGATTCCCGCACCCCGATCGTGAGGAGCTCCTGCGGTTCTCGCCAGGGTTATAAGCGAGCGGTTGTTCATCTCGATCACGTACCCTGAAGCAGGGGAATTTACAACATACTGGTGTTCACCCGGACTGATGTCCGAGGATTTGACATTGGGATCCCCGCCCTGGATCTCAATAATCCTGCGGAATTTTTCCAGCGCTTTTCCGCTTGTAAGAATCTCCTGTGCCATAGCAGCACCGCTGCCCCTTATAGCCTTACCGGACATCTCGAGAGCAATCCCCGCAATAGAGAGGCTCTTCTGGATGAATGAGTTAGGTTCTGATGAGCCTTCCAGTACACGCAGCGCTTCGATGACTTCGAGTTTCGGACCGATACTGTGACCAACTGGGATATCCCCGTACGTGAGGGCGCATTCGACTTTCATGTTGAGGCGCTCACCGAGCTCAATAAATTCCCGGGCAAGTTTCCGCCCTTCCTGCATGGTTGCTACTTTTGTATGCTGACCAACAGGAATATCGATTACGACAAGATTTGCCCCGACGGCAAATTTTTTGGCCATGACACTTGCGAGCATCTGCCCCCGAGCATCAATCTTGAACGGGTACTCCTGGATGATGATGCGATCATCCGCCGGTGCAATATTCGTTGCTCCGCCCCAGACAATACACCCCCCGACTTTCTCGGTCATCTGCTGCACTTCCCCGGACGAGAACTCAACAAATGCCAGTACTTCCATGAGATCCGCTGTACCACCGGCACCCGTGATGGCACGTGAGCTGGTTTTCGGGATTTTTAACCCGCTTGCAGCAATAATGGGAACAACGAGAAACGAGATCTTGTTGCCGGGAACCCCGCCAATAGAATGTTTATCGACAATCGGCCGGGATGGGAATTTGATCTGTTCTCCGGTTTCCACCATTGCACGGGTGAGGTTTTCCACCTCGTCCATATCGAGAGGATTGATATAGGACGCGGTTATAAATGCAGTAAGTTCTGCGGGTGACAGATCATCGCTCACGACATCCCTGATGATAGCCAGGGTCTCCTCTTTGGAGAGCCGTCCGCCATCCATCTTCTTCTTGATAAAATCAAGGGATGCTGGCCTGCCGGCTTCCCGGACCTCAATGGGGTCACCATCATCAAGATGAAGGCGTTCATTGGTTATCCGGAAAATACCGCCGGTTCCCTGCTGGGCTATTGTTGATGTTGTTTCCACGAATGCAGCAACAGATACGCCATTTTTGGGGTTGATTATCTGAACACGATCACCATTTAACACGCCAATACTGCGTGCATCGAGCCGGTTGAGAAGAATCCCCCGTGTAGCAATATCCAGGACTTTTGCGGTCAGTTTCATCTTAGGTATCACCCGTTGCAAACATCCGCGATGAGGATGTTTTTACTCATCTACCTTGACCGCTTGAATGATATAAAGATGTCAGTGACGGGATAAAAAACCCAAATGAGAAGAGAACGGAATAAATCGTGAATCGGTTATAAAAAAAAATTAGATTTTAGTTCAGTGCCTGCGCACAACGATGAATGCAACTGCACCGAGACCAATCAGGGCAATCAGTGCGCCGTAGCCGGGCGACTTGGTGGTCGGGACCGGGGTCGGAACAGTGGTTGCAACCTTGGTTGCTACAGTCGTGACGGGTGCTGCAGTGGTTGCAACGACGGTCGGGACTGCGGTTGGGGCAGCGCCTTCGAGAACGTTGAACAGAGCAGAGTCACTGGCTGCAGTTACGAGGACACCCTGCATGGTAACAAGGTACTCGTCGGGTTTGAATGCGGATGCATCGACATCGTACGAGAGCGCGTTCAGGCCGCTTTCGCCCTTCTTGACCTTGATGGTCTGGCCTGCGCCGCTGAACTCACCGCTCTGGGACTTCTGAGTCGGCTTGAATGATGATGAAACGACCTGGACGAGGACGTCGTCATCTACTGCGAGGTTGGTGGTTGCAGTGATGGTGAACTTGTCGCCAACGTGCTTGTCGCTGATCGGAGTGATGGTGATCTTGGGGGTCTCGACGATGAACTGGAGCTTGGTGTAGGTATCATCGACGTTGGGGTCGTTGATTGCCTGGACAAGTGCTTCAGCTGCATCGGATCCCTGAAGGCTTCCTGCTCCAAGGAGCGTGAATACCTTGACACCAGTGCCGACAGTGCCGAGCTGCATGTTGTAGACAACCGTCTTGGGTGACTCTACAACTGCGTTTTCAATGACATCGAATTCAGTGTTCTGCATCGGGTGCTGAACAACGACGAAGTACTGGCCGGCGTACATGTTGGTGGTGGTAGTCCGGGTAACTTCGTACTTGAACGATCCGTCAGAGTTGACTGCTTCAGTCTTGACATCGGTCGGAGCGGTGGGGTAGTTCTTACCGAGGATCCAGATCTTGACACCCTTCGGGGGCTGGCCTTCTGCAATACCGGTGATGAATACCTTGTCACCCTGTGCTACAGTTGACTGGGATGCGGTTGCAGAGACGAACGGCTTCTTGATGACGATGGAAACCGTGCCGAATGCTGCTGAGCCGAGGTTGTCCTTGGACTTGGGCTGGCTCACTGCGTAGATAGTGTATGAACCTGCATCGAGTGCATAGTTTGCAGTTCCCCACTTCCAGGACCAGGTGTTGTCACCCTGGACATCCACATTCTGGAATGTCGTTGCGTCACCGTTGGTAACACCATTGGCTCTTGGGTTCGTGGATGCAATGTTTGCACCGTTGGTGGGCAGGTTGGGTCCAATAAGGAACAGGTAGGTCTTGTAGGTTTCAGTGTTAGTACCGGAGAACTTGATCTCTTCTCCAAGGTAATAGCTCTGGTCGCCGGCTGCCACGATAGTGACTGCGCCCTTCTCGACCTTCACATCAACCTCATCGCTCTTCCACTGGTTTGCACTGTCCCACTTCTCGACATGGATAGTGTACTTCTGTGCCTTGGTCCAGTTGGTGGTCAGGAACTCGACGGTCCTGGTACCAGAGACGGAGGTCGTGACGTTAGCGTTCACGTAAGAACCGTTACCGAGCATATTGCGGGCGGCCTCACTGGCGCTGCCCTTGGCAACATCGCCCCAGACAGTTGCAGTCGTGGATCCAGCATTCTGGTAGTTGTACCCACCAGAGGTAGCTCCGATGTTGGCACCGACGTATACGGTCGGACCTGCAGTCAGGGGGAAGAACGGATCAATTGCGACGCCATCCTGGTTCGCGTTAACGAACGGGGGCTGGTTGTCGTAGCCACCATTCATGGTGCTGGTACCCTTGACCCAGACGTGGTAGAGGGTGTTGGGCTTGCCCGTGATGGTGATCGAGAACGGCTTGCTGCGGACAACTGAATCCTTGTTTGCCTCAACCTTCAGCGTGTCAGAGACGAGCGTGATGGTCTGGGTCGCGGAAACAGTCTTGCCGGTGTAATCTGCACCTGCATTCTTGTAGTTGTCCTTCATGTTGTTGAGCTTGGACTCAGCGGTGACGGTGTAGGTTCCTACCGGGTATGCATACTGGCCGTTGATCATTGCTGCGGTTGACCAGTTCTGCTCGGTCATCACCGGCTTGGTCTGAGCGCCCCAGGTCCATGGCTGGGTGGATACGTTCTGCTGCTGGATTGAAACTGCAGTAGTTACACATCCGCTTACCAGGTTCGAGTTCCAGAGTTTGACATACGTGGTTCCAGACTCATCCTTTACGAGGATGTTTATGTAACCGTCAGTCACCTTGTTGCCACCGATTGTATCAATCGTGGCGGTGCTGTTGTATACCGGGGACCGGTACCGTGCGTCAAGTGCGCTCCACATGTTGGTCTCAATGCCGAAACCAAGTGCCTCACCCTGCGGGACAGATTTGCCCGTCATGTCGGTGTTCTGGGTAAAGTCCCAGATCTTGAGGGTGAGCGTGGGGTCTGCAACAGTGAAGATTGCCGGCACCATTGCACGCTGTGTGGACTGGTTAACGAGATACCAGTTACCGGTGAAACCGACAAAGCTGCCAGTTGAGACGGTGAAGAGGTTGCTCTGTCCAGCCAGCTGCACGGTTGTCGTCGGGTTGGTGTTACCGAGGTTTGCTGCGGATGCCCACCAGCCGATCGTTCCGGCAGTTGCGTCTGCTCCTCCTGCAACAGGACCAAAGGTCCCGTCATAAGACGAGTAGGTGTTATACATAAGTGCGGGAGTGACGTTCAGTCCCTGCTCTCCAATATACACTGTTGCACTTCGGTTGATATACGAAGAAGTGTTGGTGTAAGCTGCCGATACCGGCATTACAGCAACGAGCACAAAGAGTGCGAGTGCAATCAGTGCGATAGTAAATCGCTTAGTCATTCTTTCAATTCCTCCAAAGATTACATCATACAATTCAAGCCGAGAAGGGTCTTCGACAAATGCCGAATAACGATTCTGCGAGCCCCATACTCCGTTTTGACGGAATATGGAAGAGTATTTGTAAAAGAGCTAATATATCCTTTGTGGTTGATTTTACAGACCAATTCGGGTGTAATATGGGGCTGAATTTTTGATTGAAGGGCAATTGTTTGTTTTCTCCCAGGCAGGTCTATACCAGCTCAAGAGACCCTCCCCCTACAGCCTCCCGCCAGGGTCGTATATATGTCGCGCATCGCATTATACATTATATTACATATATAGTATGATAGTACCTACCTGATCATACCATAAAATGACTTATTTTTTAAATTCATCTGGATAATCAGAAATCATATAGGGGAAGTTTCCACGATCATTAGAATCACATATCATAACGGACTTTCTCATTAACTCACAGAACACTAATCTTCTATTTACTCACGCGATATGTCATGATCCGTAAGTACTTAATCGAAGATTGGTTGAAAAAACCAGCACAAATACAACATATATACAATATACCGTGGCACATTTATCTGCATGAGAATCATCCGGGCACCCAGCATCGGACGGGCACATGAGCTGGTCGTCAAAATGATCCTTGAGAAAGGCTGGCTCCTCCAGACCGAAGATGCCGAAGCTACCGTAGAATTTGAAGAGATCACCCTGCAGGTCGATACCCCCCTTGCAGAACCGATGACAAGCCCGAGCTCCCGGTTCCAGCAGAGATTCGTTGAACAGTATGCAAAGGACCTGCTGATGGGATCGCATGCTTCCTTTGAATACGATTATCATGGCAGACTCTTTGACTGGGGCGAGCGACTGGTTGTAGAGGGCCAGCCGGTACACGTAGACCAGATCTCCTATATTGTCGAAAAACTCAGGTCATCCCCGGTGACCCGGAGGGCTATCGCCATTACATGGAACCCGGTTATTGACGAAAAACTCGACGACTGCCCCTGCCTTCAGCTGGTCCAGTGCGTTATCCGCGAGGGCAGGCTGGATATGCGGGTGATCTTCCGGTCAAATGACATGCTCACCGCAGCAGGAGCCAATATGTATGCCCTTGTGCAGCTCCAGAAATCCATCGCTGACCAGCTCGGGATTCCCTGCGGCACCTATACCCACGTCTCCCTTGTCCCGCATATCTACTATATCCGTGATGTTCATGACATCGAACCGTTCTGCGGCAAAGGCACCCTGATCCAGCCGGTCAGGGAAGTCTGCCTTGCCTGCAAACGCTGTCACCGGGCCGGAACCGTCTGAACGTGACGAGCCGGTGTTCCGTCACCTTAATTAGGCAACAGCGGCAAAAAGTATGAGGCACATAGCCCGGTAGTGTAGCGGTCAATCATGGGGGACTCTGGATCCCCCGACAGCAGTTCGAATCTGCTCCGGGCTACTTCTTCTTGCGTTTCACCGGATACCACCGGATCCGCCCATAAAACGTGATTTTTCTTTTTATGCAATCAGCGCCGGCAGAACACAGCAGAGAAATACTGCACCAAAGGTTCCTGAACCCCCGATGCTAACCTGGGGTATTTCGATATCTTTTATCCTGAACAGGTGGGCAATGTTCCCGCCGATCAGGGTACCAAGTATACCCCCTGCGCAGGCCGGCACTGCGGCAGCAAGGCCTGTTCCACCCGAAACAATAATTCCGATAAGAAGTGCAGTCAGCGCCGGGATAATCAGGGAGACCTTGATGCCATACCCGCTTATCATCCGGGTTGCGACAAAGGATACCCCTGCAACAATCACAAGACAGACTGCCGTGGGCAGCAGGAGGGAAGAGCCTGTGATCAGGCTCGCCCGGTACAGCAGATAAAACGCAATGCATACGGGAATGATTGCTCCCCCGAAGTTGACCGAGATTAAGGTTTCCCAGACTTGCGACGACATGAAGGGTGTGGGAATATCAAACCCGGAGGGGTTTTCATCAGGGACACGAATCATATCGCGCTTTACCCGGTATATCGGGATGTTGATGAAACTCCCAAACAGCATCAGGAGGATAACGGCTATTGCTGCTATCCATGAGAAACCGAGCCGGGTGAAAGCCGTACCGATGATCCCAAGGAGAAGAAGCGGGATCAGGAGAATTACAAGGATTACAAGAAGGATAATAGCAAACACCGATAGCGCCCCGGCTCCCGAATAAACCCTGACCCCGTCACTCATCGCGGCCCCTCCCTGCATTGTGCCCCGCACCGGGTTTCGTACAGATAATGGCTGCATGATCCTGGTGGTACGGGACAAGCCAGACCTGCTCGGTTATCACAAACCCGGCAGTTTCAAGAGACGCAATGGTATCCTGGAATACCAAACCGGGTGCTTTTCTCACATCAACACTCCGTGTCTTGAGCATAAGTATCAGGGTTCCTCCTTCTTTCAGGAACGCACAGTTCCTGATCGCGATATCGGCCTGGTCCGGCTGGGCAACATCCTGGTAGAGCAGATCAACGGCTTCCACGAGAGGTGCATACAGTTCCGGGCGGCACGCATCGGCCATGATTGGCACGATATTCCTGCGCCGCCGTGCCACTTCCAGAAGATCCTGCATGGGATGAGGTGCAAATTCTACTGAATAGACCACTTCTGTATAATCCGCAACATGGGAGACCGTCGTGCCGTTTGCCGCCCCGAGGTAGAGTACCCGCATTCCGGGCAGCAATTCCACGCCGGTCCCTACGTAATATAATGCCGCAAGCTTGCTCCGGTACGGATCCCAGACCCGGGCGCCGGCAAGCATACGCTCGCCATAAACACCCCCTTCCCCGCGGGAAACCAGTACATCGCCGATCCGGATCATGGTTCCTCCGTTCTCCCGGTACATGCACCGGTGGCATCGATACGTGCCTGGGCGGCCTCAAGGAATTCCGGTACCGCCACGCCGCGGAAATAATCAAGCTTTGCCGCAATAGCAAGTTTCCCTGCCAGGACCCGTGCAACTTTTCCGCGGACCTCCCGGGGTGCATTGTGAACTCTCCGGTGCTGGAAGATAATCCCATGCTTCGGAGACGGTGACTGGGTCCTCAGGTGGGCAAACAGGGCTGTGCGGGCGCCCAGTACCTGGATAACGCTCGCCGGAAGCCTGGAGAGTGGAAGGAGCCCCCCTGCAGCTGCCATGAGCCGGGCCGCAACCAGCCCGCCAATCAGTGCACTGGTGTTGGGCATCACCCGGTTCGCCCTGTCCGAAACCTCCCGTGCGAGATCGGTTCTCGCTGCCGCCAGTTGTTCGATCTGACTGGCAGTCCTGCCAAGAGCTCCACGGCCTTTTGTTGCGATGGTTTTAATCAGAACATGTGCCGGGGTTTTGCGGTATTTGCGGGAGAATGTGGGATGCCGCACCTGGTGCCATTCTGCCACCCGCTCCGAGAGCAGGTTGATAACATTATCCATTTCGTCAAGAGTCCGGACCATCTGGAGCAGTTCTGCATCCTTGCCGGCATACCGCTCCCGTATTTCCTGTTCTGCAGCATAAAAACAGACTTCCCGGAGGGCCGCGATATATTCCGTCCTGCTGCTGCAGACTCCGCATGAGACCGCATCCTCCCAGGATAGGGGAATGAAATCATCAAGACTGGTACGGAGCGTGGCAACCCTGCCTGCCCGTGAAGGGCCATCCCCCAGATAGGGAGTACATATCCCGTTGTCCAGATCGCCGAACCAGTAGGACCGCATATCAGAAAAGTAAGGATGCCGGGAAGTATAAAGATCGCATATCACGACAGCACGCAGAAGAATGAAAACGGGACATCAAGGGATGAAACTCCAGGATATTCGTTCAGATCCACGCCAGACCAAAAGACCAGAACATGACGGGAATCATGATTGCTCCCATGCAGTACATCCGCGGGACATTCACTATATGGGGAACGAGACCGACAACAATCGCAAGAATCAGAATCACCATACCGAACGGGCCGGTGAGGAGAAAACTGAGACACACAACAAATGCGATTACAACCCGGTTCAGTAGCTGGCTGTCAATACCGTGAAGGCGATACGCGAAGCGGGAGAGCCCGATGGTGATCAGGTAGGCTGCACAGGCCGCCAGAACCCCCACGACCATAAGCTCGTTAATCGTTGGCAGGGGAAGCTCCGACAGGGCGACCATGACCCCGTTGCGCATCCGCGAGAGCGCGAAGAGTGCGGCAAGGCCGATGAACGCGTTGGCAGTATTTGCTGCGCTGGTTGCGAGGATATAAGCACGGCGATCTTTCTCGTAACCGACAAACGAGGCCAGTACGCCATTTGCTGAGGCGGTTGAAAGCCCAGGAAGCCATCCCACGGCAACACCGGCAAGTGTCCCTATTGCCGAGCACTTCATTATCATCCTGTCACCTACCCGCAATCCCTGGAAGCGCTGTTCCGGCAGGATCCCACGGGAGGCCGTCAGGAGGACGGAGATCCCAAACAACCCGGTGAGGAGCGGCATGAGGATGGCGCTTCCCCCGGCAAGAGTATGCCAGCCGAGAAACGCATAGTGGAGTGCAAAGGCACCCAGCATGCCGGAGACAAGAAAGATCGCCAGCGCCCATCCGGGAGCTTCACTGGTGACAATCATGTACCCTACCGAGGCAACCAGGAGAATACCGATCCACCAGTCGAAATAAGGCTGGAGCGCCGGAAGGGCAAAAAAACAGAGGACCGAAAGAGGGACTGCTATCACCATGGCACAGGCACTCCCGAGGGCAGCTATCCGGACCGCTTCCTCGCCATTACCCTCCATGCAGAGTGCGTGAGCGGGCAGGACGGCAAGGGAGGTGTCGGTGTCCGGGATCCCCAGGAACGTACTCGGGATGGCATCCACGAATGTATGGGTGATCAGGGCTGCAAACATTGCCCCGGCAAGGGCAACTGGACCAAGGAGCGACAGGAGTGCAAGCTGGAAACTTAAAAGAACAGCGGCAAGGGTGTTGGCATGGACCCCGGGGATGATTCCGCTGACGGTGCCAAGAGCAACACCGACGAGCACCCCCAGCAGGATCTCTATCATTAATTAATGATCCGGGAGCGCGGACATAAATCAACCGAAATGCATACCAACATAACAACCATCATAACATCCCGAGGCGACAAGTTCGTAATGAAGATCGCAATCACCCGGCTTTCCGGAAAGGAGATGAGCGATGCTGCGCGATGTGCAGATTTCGGGCATACATGCTACAGTGTGCACCCCCTCCGGTCAGAAGTTCGTCCTGATGTGATTGAGGAATTTGTGACTATGGCAGTACGCGGTGAGTTCGATGCTGTTTTTTTCACCAGTGCGCTCCCGGCAAAACTGATCGCCCCCGGGATAGCCCGTGTGAAGGGAGCCCGCATTATCGCGATCGGGCCCCAGACCGCTAAGGAACTAAGTCTGCATGGAATCGAGAGCGAGACTCTCCCGGGTTTCTATTCAAGGGACTTCGTACCCTATCTCGGTGACTGGATTGCCGGAAAACGTATCGGCATCCCCCGGGCAGCAGTCCCGAACCCTGCCCTCATCGATGCCATAACGGATGCCGGCGGCATTGTCCGCGAGTTCCGGTGCTATGGTCTTGAGCCCACGGGAGATGCATTGGATCTCATAGCTGCCGATGCAATCCTCTTCACGAGTGCCATGTCGTTCACGAAAGCGGTCTGGACTCCACGCCCAAACCTCCTGGTGATGGCAATCGGGGAGATGACAGACGCAGTGATGCAGAATGCTGGCGTTAAACCGGCTGTCGTGGGCGATGGTTCGCTGGAAGGAACGCTGGGGGCACTCAATGCCTATCTTACCGGATGAGAGGGTTGATAAGATGACAGACGCTGTTGATACGGCAGGGCCGGAAAAAGTTCACCTGTGGTGCGGGTCCGGGATCATCGTGCTCGATAAACCCCGGGGGCCATCAAGCCACGAGGTAGCGGCATGGGTGGGAAAGATGCTGGGTTGCACGGTGGGGCACTCAGGCACACTCGATCCGCAGGTTTCCGGCCTGCTCCTGATCATGCTCGGGAACGCGGTGCGCCTCGCCCCGCTCCTGCTCCAGCACGACAAGGAATACATCTGCCTGATGCGCCTGCACGGGGACGCTGCCCCGGAACGCATCCATGAAATGGCTACGGAGTTCACGGGCCGCCTCTACCAGCGCCCGCCCCGCAAGAGTGCCGTGAAACGCAGCCTCCGCATCAGGACCATCCGGGAGATGGAGATCCTCGGGATCGAGGAGCGGCTCGTCCTCTTCCGGGCCCGGTGCGATGCCGGCACATATATCAGGTCTCTCTGCCACCACATGGGGCTCGCCCTTGGTGTCGGGGCGCATATGCAGGAACTGCGCCGCACCCGTTCCGGGACATTCGCTGAAGGGGATATGCACACCCTTCACGAAGTCCAGGACGCGGCTGTTGCCGCGCGGTCGGGTGATCGCAGCGCACTCGTTTCCATGATCCTCCCGGTAGACCGGGCAGTTCCCGACATCCCGTCCGTTATTGTCCGCGACACGGCAATTGATGCCGTCTGTCACGGAGCCGTATTGGCGGGTATTGGCGTCATCTCCTGCGCACAGTTTGAACGCGGCCAGACCGTTGTACTCCTCTCGCAGAAGAACGAGTTCATCGGTCTTGGCCGGGCACTGGTACCATCGTCAGGGATTCTACCGGGCCAGACCGGACTTGTTATTGCACCCACGACCGTCTTCATGGCCCCGGGCACATATGCCCGTGGATGGACAAAATCGGAAAAAACCATCATCCCCCGCGATAAAAAAACCGATACGCCGCAGGTTCCGGGTCAAGGAAAGGCCACGGACAAAAAACAGACCCCGTTCCAGAAGAGAAAACCGGAGGGTAAACAGGGCAACAGGTTCTGGAGAAAGAGATAGCATTAAAAAAATACCCCGCTTATACATAGGATACACTTTTTGCTGAGGTAGTCTAGCGGTAGGGCGCAGGCCTGGAAAGCCTGTGGTGCGAAAGTGCCTCGGGGGTTCAATTCCCCCCCTCAGCGTTTCTTCGGTTTTCAGGTAATTTCTTTTTGTTTCAAAGGGAGTTGCCCAATTGACATTCCGGAAAATCTGTCACTTACTCACATTTGGTGGAGGGGGGGGTACACCTCCCCTCCCCTTTTTTTCTGACATGGGGGGTAGGCCCCCCCCTTGATAATGGAAAATCCCGCCAACTACTCAATTCTGATATTCCCCCACCGGAACAACCCCCGACGGGAACTCTACGCGAAACAATAGATATGCATATGTACACAACAATGCACCACTCATTTTTGGGGCGGGAGGTGGGGGGATATACCCCCCTCCCAGTTTTTTCTGACACGGGGGGTGACCCCCCCACAAGGACCTAAGTGACTGGGGGATAGACCCCTTACTCAACCTTTGAAGAAAGAAGCACTTACTCATTTGCGGGAACCCTGCGGATCGGGTAGTTACATCGCAAATCACCGATGAAAAACAGTTAAACCAGATGCGTAAAAAAGAAGAGAATGCCGGTTTGGGAAATGGGTATTATCCCATCTCCCCTGTTCTGAATGGATCAAATATCCCCTGCTCCATCGTTTCCAGACCTGCACAAAACCCGCAGAGAGATTTTGTTATCCAATATCTGCACACTCAGTATCTGCTATTCGTATTGTCCAGAGCGGTCCGGGCAAAGACACAATATTCAGGCACAACCTCAAAACCGAGGAAATGCCGCCCCTCATTCCGTGCAACAACTGCAACGGTCCCGGAGCCGAGGAACGGATCAAGAACAAGGTCACCGGGGTTACTGGAATACAGAAGGATCTTTTTTACCAGTTCCGAGGGGAGCTTGGTCGGCGTCTTTTTCTTCCCTTTCCAGTACTCCCGCTGGATCACCCAGACATCTTCAGGATAATGATCGATCTTGTTGAAAGTGTAGTGTTTCGGGTCTTTTACCACAAACAGGATGTGGTAGTGGCTGGTCACGTACTTCTTCTTCGTAAATACCCCGAACTGGTATTTCCAGATAAGGTGGTTGATCGTTGTCAGCCCGGCTGCATCCAGCCCTTCCAGAATATCCCGGAGCCGGTTCCATCCGGAAAAAACATACATGCTCCCTGAGGACGCAAGCACGCGGGCTGCTTCTGCCATCCACCGGTGAGTGAAAGCCCCGTAGTCTTCTCCGGCGATTTCCTGATAGCCCTCGATAACATTGTACCCTTTCCGGTTGTAGTTGAGTCGCTGCGCTTTGAAGTCGATGGCAAACGGGGGGTCGGTGATGATCAGATCAACGGTGCCGGTGGGAACTTTTGGCAGGAGTTCGAGCGCGTCCCCTTCATAGATCCTGTCCAGTTCAGGGGCGCCCGTCCTCCGCCTCATTCAGTTCTTCCCGCCGGCATCCCTGCCCATCTCAAACGCTTTGGTATTGATCTCGATCGTCTTCTTGGGCACAAGCTTCCGGACGGATTCGAGAAGTGTAGCCGACTTAAGCGGTATCCACCGCGCCGCCGCACCCAGCATCACCACGTTCTGGGACAACGGGCTTCCCGCCTCCGTTGCAATCCGATCCGCATCGAGGAGACAGAGATCGAACTTTTTGAGTGCGGCAATGATCTCATCCTCGGACGGGGCCACAAGCTTCTGGGTATATACAGAAGTCGGAAGGACCATGCGGCGATTGACAACAATTTTCCCCTCTTTTTTCAGGTAATGCGAGTACCGGAGTGCTTCGAGAAGATCGAACGATATCAGGAGATCTGCCTGCCCCGGCGCAATCAGGGGGCCGAACTCCCCGTCAATACGGATGTGGCTCTCGACAGAACCCCCGCGCTGTGCCATCCCATGAGTCTCGGCACCTTTAACATGCCGGCCTTCAATCAGGCAGGCCTCACCCAGGACATTGGATGCGAGAATAGTTCCCTGACCACCGATCCCGACGATCAGGATATCGAAACTGGCACTCATTGTTTCGCCTCCCGCCCTATCGCCCCGAAGGAACAGAGCTGGGCACATGCAGCACACCCGCTGCACAGGTCGTTGATCTGCGCTTTTTCATTGACAAACTCTATGGCAGGGCACCCGAACCGCACGCAGGTGCCACATCCGGTACAGGCTTCCGGATTAACTGCATACCGCCCGCGCTTCACGCCGGAGCGGCGGGCAGATATTACGCACATCTGTTTGGCGATGATAACCTTGACACCTTTTCTCTTCTTTGCTTCCTGGAGAACATTCACCATCCCGGTAATATCATACGGGTCAACGCTTTCGACAAAACTGACACCGCAGGCACGGCAGATCGCATCGAGCGATACGGCGGGCGATTCCACACCGCAGGCAGTCTGGCCGGTATTCGGGTTGGGCTGGTGGCCGGTCATGGCGGTGATCCGGTTGTCAAGGATTACAACCGTCATGTTTGCCCCGTTATAGACCGCGTTCATCAGGCCCTGGATACCGGTGTGCAGGAACGTGGAATCCCCGATCGTGCAGATCACATCACGTGGTTCACCCGAATGCGCGATCCCGCTCGCAATAGTTATGGATGCTCCCATGCAGATCGTGGTATCGACAACCCCGAGCTGCAGACCGAGCGTATAACATCCGATATCGCTTGGATAAATTGCGTCCCTGAACACCTTCTTTATGGCATAGAACGCGCTCCGGTGGAGGCAGCCCGCGCAGAGAATCGGGGGGCGCGGGGGAAGGTTAGGCACGGGTTCGATCGCGGGAAACGGGGTTTTCTGAAGGAAACCAGCCTTCTCCATGATTCCTGCCACTGCGATAGGTGAGAATTCCCCCTCGTAAGGGGCATACCCGTTCTTCTTCCCGAGTACGGGGACATACCCGGCAACCTGCCGGACGGTCTCCTCGACTTCCGGGGCAAGTTCTTCGATCACGAGGACTTTCTCATGCTTCTGCACGAAGTCCCCGAGCCATTCCTCGTCAATCGGGTACGCGCCGATCTTCATGAATGAAACCCCGGGTGGCAATAATTCCTGCACATAAGAGGCCCCGATACCACTTGCGATGACGGCGGTTTTTCCGCGGATCTCGTACCGGTTGAATCCTTTCTCAACCAGACGCTTCCGTATAGCCGGCTGCTTCTCGTTGAGCTTCCTGTGCAGGACACGGGTGTGCACCGGAATTATGATGTACTGGCGTGGATCTTTATGGAACTCTCCTTTCCGGGAACTTTTTTGTACTGCACCAAGCTTCACATCACCTTTCGAATGGCAGATGCGCGTTGTCGGACGGAACAGAACAGGCAGGTGGAACTCCTCGGATAATTCAAATGCATCGTGGATCATGTCATGAGCTTCCTGCACACTGGCGGGGTCAAAACATGGGATCCGGGCAAAATGGGCATAGCAGCGCGTATCCTGCTCATTCTGGGAACTGTGGGCAAACGGGTCGTCAGCACTTAAAATAACGAGACCGCCGGTGACGCCGGTGTACGCACTGGTCATCAGAGGATCGGCCGCAACATTGAGCCCTACGTGCTTCATCGTGCAGAGTGCCCGTATGCCGCACCATGCCGCAGCGAGCGCATTTTCCAGCGCGACTTTCTCGTTCACCGACCATTCAAGATAGTACGACCGCTCCGGTTGCATGCGCAGGGTATCGATCACTTCAGAAGAAGGCGTACCCGGATAACCGCTGACAAAATCCACTCCTGATTCGACACAGGCGTGGGCGATCGCTTCGTTCCCGAGGAGATAGTTCTGTTCCATATTCCGGTTCCGTAATAAGTACCGTGGTTTTTCACACATATCCCTATCTGAACTGATCTGTATCTCCCGGGGGGATTCACAACCTATAAAAACTCGAATGGAGTAGTAATTAGGGTAAATTCAAGGCAAACTTTTGGGCCCGTAGCATAGCCCGGTGGTGCGCCCGGCTGATAACCGGGAGGTCATGTGTTCGAATCACATCGGGCCCATCCAGCGTTTCTCGTTCTGTTACATTCCTGCTGAATAGTTCCGGCTTTTTAAAAATATCCTGGATTTTACCATAAGATTTCAAAAAAAGATTACCGGAGGTGGTTTCCTTCGGCTTACTGGCTGCGGGCAAATATGTAGCCAACTACTTTATCGAGGGCCTCGACAAGGGCTTCCTCTCCCTTCAGGTAATCGTGGAGGGCCCGGTACAGCATGAACATAATATCATAGCCGTAGCGTTCGAGAGCAGATTTTTCATCGATCGGGTTGAGATACGAATCGGTCAGGAACCCGTCAAAACTATACATCAGTTCGAAAAATTCGCCATCTTCAGAAAGGACGCAGAACTGATCGGTTACCTGTTTGGCGGGATTGTCTGGGCGGAATGCGGCGGGCTCGCTCTTGCCGAGAATGATCATTTTTGCAGGATAATACATGGGGTCGTAAATCTCCCCTTTGGTGTCCTGTTTACCCATTTTGAGCATATTCAGCCCGACAATCTTGACGACAGGGATCGCAGATTCTGCCATCCGCGCAAGCAGCCGGTCATCATTTTTTCTGACCTCATCCGATAGTTTTTTCTCCTTCCCGTGCAGTTCGTCAATTTTCTGCATCAGTTTCTCAAAGCCGTTTTCTATCTCGTCCATGTGTGTATTACCCCGTCGTAATTATCAGGATAAGAATTGTTGATGCCCCGGCTATTAAACCGCTCGTTTCCGGAGAATACAATTATCCCGCCATGATGGAGGGATAACTCTTACGTGACCGGTTCCCCGATAAAGAAGTATTTCCGGTCTTTTTTCAGGATGGCCGGGCCTTCATATCCAATCGGAAGAGATTCGTTGATAACAACGCCAAGATACTCAGGAGTCCGGGCCATCACCGATCCATCCCGGATCTTTTCTGTCACGAGTACCGGGACCTTTCGATTCAGGAGGGGACGGTTAATCTCAGTGTAAACCTTTTCGGCAAAAGCGTTCATGGCGCGGGAACGATCTTTCTTGACAAAATCCGGAAAGTCCTTTTCATTTGCGAGGGGTGTGAACGGGCGCGCTGAATACCGGGTGATGTTCACTTTATTCGGGCGGACTCGTTCAATCAGCTCCAGGGACCCGGCAAAATCCTCTTCCGTCTCACCGCAGAACCCGACGATCATGTCAGTCATCAGGGTGATATCCGGGCAGGCGCGCCGGAATGCCGATACGATATCCTCAAAATCCTGAACGGTATACATCCTCCCCATTTTCTTAAGGATCCGGTCCGACCCGGATTGCGCCGGGAGGTGGATAAACCTGAAGATATGATTGCCTGCAAATGCTTCGACCAGGGCATCCAGATCCCGCATTACCGTAGCGGGGTTCATCATACCCACCCGCAGCATATACCGGCCGGGAATATGCCCGAGTACGGTCAGGAGTTCCGCAGGAGTACCCCCGCAGTCCATTCCCCAGGCACTCACATCCTGGGCCGTTAACTGGATCTCCGGGATGCCTTTTACAACAAATGCCTGGACCTGACCGTGGATCTCATCGCGTGAGAAACTCTTAAGGGGACCCCGGGCAAGCCGGGTAATGCAGTACGTGCAGGCTCCCTGACATCCCCGGGCAACCTGAACTATCCCTACCCCCTCCCCGGATACGGTCCTGACACACCGGTATTTCTCCTGGATAGCATCCGGGGGAATTATCTTCGGGGTGCAAACTGCAAAGATCGCCTCCCGCTGTACCGCCGGCATGCACCCCGTCACATAGAGATCGTGAGACCGGAGCTGGGAGAGTCTGCGGAGCATCCGCCGCTCGGTCGGGCCGACAACGGTACAGGTGTTGACGACAACGGCGTCGGCTTCCTCCTCGGAATCCACAAGAGTATTGCCATTATGCAGAAGTATCTCGGCAAGTTTTGCAGTATCGCCGAAATTATACCGGCATCCATAGGTTTCGATGAAGACCCGCCGGTTACACAGCAAGTCAAGTACTTCATTGCCGCAGGGTTCAACCATGGGGATCGTGGTTTTTCGGGCAGTCATGCCAAGCTACTATTTCCTTGGAGGCGGGGGCACTAAATAGTGTTGAACAAAACACGCCTTCGCGTGACCGGAATAAAATGACGATGGGAAAGGGTGGAAAAACCGCCCGTTTCATCACAATGCTTAACCAATTATACCCGTAATCTGTTTATCATGATAAAAATCGGGCTGCTTGGCTGTGGCAATATAGGTCACATTATTGCGCACCACACCGGCAGTTTTTCGATCTCCGCGGTTTACGACCAGGTCTTTGAACGGGCGCAGGAGATCGCCGCCCTGTGCGGCGCAAGAGCTTACCGGGACTTCGATTCGTTTGTTACATCGGATATCGACATCGTTGTCGAAGCTGCTTCGGTCAGTGCCGCACGGGCACATACCCTCGATGTGCTCTCTCATAAAAAAGACATGGTTATCATGAGTGTCGGGGCGCTCACGGACCATAACTTCCGTGACGAATGCCGCAGGACGGCACTTCTTCAGGGAAAGAAGATCTATATCCCGAGCGGTGCGATCTTCGGCCTGGATAACCTTAAAATTGGCAGGATTTCGAAAATAAGCCACCTGCTCCTCAGGACTACCAAGAGTCCTTCTTCCCTGGGTATTGAGGCCAAGACCAGGAAGCAGATTTTCTCGGGGAAAGCCAACGAATGTATCAAGGCTTTCCCGAAGAATGTCAACGTCTCCGTTGCCATGAGTCTTGCATCAGGGCAGGATACCGACGTGGAACTCTGGGTGGATCCGGCTGTTGACCGCAATGTCCACGAACTGTTCTTCGAGGGAGATTTTGGAGAGGCATATATCAAAGTGACCAATTTCCCCAGCCCGGATAACCCGGCAACAAGCTACCTTGCAGCCCTCTCCATCCTCTCCCTCCTGGAGAAGATAACGGATCCGATTGTCGTGGGAACTTAATAACGGCACGAATGAACCATGGTACCAATTCACCACCTGCTGAGCTATATCGACGAGGATGCCCCGTTCGGGGATATAACATCAGAGGCAATCATACCTGATGTGAACTGCTCGGCAGTCATCCGGGCAGAACAGTCGGGGGTCATTGCCGGCCTTGAAGAGGCGGCAGCGCTGTTTGAATACTTCCAGGTCGTCGCTGAACGCAAGATACGTGACGGTGAAGATGTCCGGACAGGGGATGTGGTTCTTGTCCTGTCCGGGAACGCAAAAAAGATCCTGCTCGTTGAACGCACAGCGCTCAATATCATCGGGAGGATGAGCGGCATTGCATCGCAGACCCGGAAGATGGTAAACAGAATCACCACGGTCAGCCCTTCATGCAGGATAGCCTGCACACGAAAGACGGCACCCGGTTTCCGCGTACTTGATAAAAAAGCCGTCATTCTCGGGGGAGGAGATCCCCACCGGACCAGCCTGAGTGACGGGATATTGATCAAAGACAACCATCTCGCCCTTGTCCCGCTGGAGACGGCAATCCATAAGGCACGCGCGGTATCGGCCTACAGGATCATCGAGGTTGAAGTCGAGACCCCGGTGGATGCAAAAAAAGCCGCAGAGGCCGGATCCGACATCATTCTTCTTGACAACATGAGCCCGGAACAAATCCGGGCAACCGTTGAGCTCCTCCGCAGTCACGAGCTCCGGGAACGGGTGGTACTCGAGGTTTCCGGAGGTGTGGATGAGAATTCACTCCATTCTTATGCAGCATGCGGAATCGACACCATCAGCATGGGCGCCCTGACCCATACCGTGAGGAACTTCTCCGTAACCCTGGAAATCCAGCCTTAAACCGACGGTGACGTGATGGTCGCTCAAAGACCTGCATTTCTCTGTTTTCAGGTTCGTTGCTTTTCATGGAAATTCGCGATTCGCATAGCAGGTTCCACGATTAAAAAAACCCTGAGAAAAGGTTAATAGTCCGGCATCGCGTATGGGTGGCTAGAGTGTTTTATAAATGGGAGACGATGAAATACCGGCTCCTGAGGCACCAGAGCCCCGCGAGCTGACACCTGAAGAACGTTCAGGAATGGAAGAACGCAGAAAACAACGGGTGAAAGACTATCTCGTACTCCTGAAGGATCCCAATCTCAACTTCCGGTGGAGAGCCGCAGAAGCGCTGGGAACCGAAGGGGATGAATCGGCAGTCGAACCCCTGATTATGGCGCTGAATGATCCTTTTGTCGATGTCCAGTGGCTGGCTGCCAAGTCTCTGGGTAAAATAGGGGATCGCCGGGCAGTTGAACCGCTTATATCTGCCCTGGAGTCAAAGGACAAATGGCTCCGGGCCGGGGCTTCATGGGGTCTTGGAAAACTCCGGGATGCCCGGGCAGTACCGGTTCTCATCCCGCTTCTTAAGGATGTAAAAAAGCTTGTCAGGAAAGATGCGGCATGGGCACTCGGGAATATCGGGGATGATCGCGCCATACCCCCACTGACAGAGTTATTAGGGGATCCGGATGCAGAGGTCCGGGATGCAGCGCGAACCGCTCTTGCATCGATTGTGAGCCAGCATCAAAAAAAAGCACAGATATGACGGATGAACCGGAAGAGTAGCTGGTTGTCCTTATCCGGAGATACTATCTGCGGATTGACTGGATCGGTTTTCCTGAGACATACGGCGGAAATCCTCCGGAGCATTGACAACAAGTTCTTTTTTTCCGTGATAGGTCTGGACGATTCCGTACACAAAAACCAGATCTCCTTTTTGCAGGCCGAGGGTACGCAGGTGCCGTGATTGCGTAAACAGGGTTGTGTTCCCCATCCTGATGAGGGCATAATCGCCTTCCTTCGTCAGGGTAACCTGATCAATTTGGCCCTCGGTATAGACCAGTTCCCCATCGGCTGATGTCTCAGAGAACGGACGGGCGAAGGGTTGTTTTCCAATATAGGTGAGGACGAAGTGAGCCGAGATGACAACGATGGCAACCCCGACAAGAAGCAGGATTGCCAGCCTCTCCTGTCGCTCGAACATGATGAAATAGTGAGCGGGAGGGGTTTAAATTACCGACAGATTGATATGTTAACACTGTTAACATTACCAACATGTATCCTACACAACTGCCACCGTCTTCGAAGACGGTACTTGAGATACTGGATGCGGGTGGGGCGATGACCCACAAAGATCTTGTACAGAAGAGCCACCTTGCACCCCGAACCGTACGCTATGCGTTAAAGAAACTCAAGGAGCGCCAGCTCATCATTGAGAAGTTCAATTTCCGCGACGCCCGTCAGATCATCTACCAGAACCGGGCAGAACAGACGAACAAACCCCAGCCAGCCTACGTATGACAAAGCATACCTGTACCCTCATGCATTGCGACTCGATGGTCAGGATCCTGTTGCCTCCCATGAGAGCGGAGATGGTATCAAGGCTCGTGCAGAAGCAGGGACTCAGCCAGAGTGATGCAGCCAAACGTCTCGGAGTTACCAGGGCTGCGGTTTCACAGTACATGAGCAGGAAACGGGGTGCAGGTGAAGTGATGATATCCTCTGAAATGGATGCAATCATCGATCGATGGGCGCTTGCAGTCGTTACCGGTGAGAGCGACATCAATTTGTGCGACGTATGCCAGTGTGCAAAAAAAAAGTTCTAATCCCCTGACTCTTTTATCTGACACGGTATCATCACAAGCCGTGAGTTTTTACCCGATCCTGTATCAATACCGGTGGCGCCGGTAATAGACAATCAGGAGCAAGGCGATGATAACGATAACGACGGCATATTTCAGGTAGTCGGCGGGTTTTTCCCGGGTTGTTAATGCCGGATTCCAGTCGTCTTCAAACACATTACCGAAATACCGGGCTATACCCGGGTGATCGATAATAACTCCGGCTTCACGGTTGAAGTTCGGGGAGTTGCTGTTCCAGTTGATACTGCTCACGAGTACATATCGCCCATCCACAATGACCCCCTTGTTGTGAATTTTCTCGATCTCATTGAGACTGATATCCGCACACCGTGCCTCAAGAGGGAGATGCTCATGTGAGGCAATCCGGTTGATCAGCATGACCATCTCGTCGTTGTCATTTTTATCCGCGGTATTATACCAGTAGGAATCCAGCAGGACTCTGACATGGACACCCCGCCGGGATGCGTTGATGGCTGTTGCCAGGTACGGGTTCAGGGTAGTGGGTGTCTCGTTCGTGATATAAGCCTGCTCTATCTCTATGTTTGTCCGGGCAGAATCCAGCAGACCGGTGATCTGATCGCTGGTATCCGGCGCGATTACCGGGACCACGGTCGCACCATCAAATTGCTGCGGGAGAAATTCTGCAACGTGTCCCGTAGCAGGTGCCGGTTCAGCCGGCCCGTGGATCCCGGTAATTGGCAGGATCGACCCGTGGCTGATATCGGAGAGGTAAACCCGGGAAAAATATGCTGCCAGGGCAGGGTCTTCCAGATATACCCCCCATCCACGATTTCCACTTGTCCCCGTAGGGGGAAATCCACTGAACTTGAAATTTTCACTGGTTAAAAAGACAGCGTTGCGGTCAATGACCATGTATTTGGCATGATCATATCGGTAGGGAGCATGCCCGCCTTTGGGTGCTGCCATCTGCAGGGTTACAATCCCGCTCTGGTTCAGTTTTGCGATCATGGCCTTTTCTGACGGGGATATTCCCCCGACCGGCCCACCTTCCACAAGAACGGTAATATTGACTCCGCGGATACGGGCAGCTACAAGATAATCCACCATGGCCGGGCTGGAGAATTCATAGACATTAAGAAGAATTTCCCGTGACGCGCGATCAACTGCATAAGAGAACTGGTTATCTGAACTATCAGGGAGTACGAAAGCGATTACGGTGACATTCGGATAGGTTTTAGATTCAAAGCGCGACTGTCCTATCAGGAGCGGGCGGGGATCCCAAACCCCTTTTTTCCAGAAATGTATTTGTCCTTCGCGGGTTTTGATATCCCCCGGCCAAACGATTTTCTGTACCAGAACCCCGTTTTCATAGAGGATAAGTTCATCCCTCGCATTGGCAAGACGGAGCGGATCGCCGCTTATTACATTGGGGATAACGGGGGAGGCGTCGACCCATTCAAAATCCGGATTATAACCATGGGTCTGGATATATGCCGGCCCATTCCTGGCAACGGTGATCGTTCCATCAATACGTGTGCCCGGCGGAAACCGGAACCCGCCATGGTTATCAGAGATCGTAATTCCATCAAGCGTCCCATGACCGGAAAGAACGATATATTCATCTGCGTCATCGGGAAGATATGGATCGGGACAGAACTCAACAATCTGCACGGCTGCACACAGGGGGAAAAGACCCATAATAAGAAACGCGAGCAAAACAAGGGTACGCATAGATTGACCTTATTACTATGCACATTATATAATATTTAAATATATAATTAATTGAGTATGATTGTGATGCGCAAACCGCCCACAGAACCAGATAGGAATGCACTGGTGGTCAAGGTCGGAGGAAGCCTGCTGGCTCATCTTCCGGATCTCGTTCCTGCATTCCAGGAGTCACAACGACCCCTGTTTATCGTCCCGGGGGGGGGAGTATTTGCTGATGCGGTCAGGAGGACCGGTGCAACCGACGATGCTGCCCACTGGATGGCGATTGCCGCAATGGAGCAGTACGGGTGGCTCATCTCTTCGTACGGAGTTCCCATAACCGCGCAGCTCGGGATCCCTGAAAAAACAATGGTTTTCCTTCCGTATACATCTCTCCTGGCAAACGATCCCCTGCCTCATTCCTGGGAAGTTACATCTGACTCCATCGCAGCATGGGTGGCAAAAAACCTCAGGCTCGATCTTCTCGTGCTCAAATCCACAGACGGTATACAAGTCGGGGGGGTTTTGCAGGATCAGATATCAGAGTCGCTGCAAACCGGGGTCGTTGACCCGTTTTTTATTCCGTTTGTGCTCGAAAACAGGATACATACAACAATAATCAGGGGATCCGACCCGGAACGATTACGGAATTTTCTCAAGGGCCTGCCCGTACCAGGAACAACAATTGGTACAACCTTTTAAAGGTATTAAAAGAGATACTATAGGAATCCTTGGAGGAGCAATAATGTCTGATAAGAAATGTACATCCTGCAACGCTCCGCTTGCAGAAGAGGGTGCAACGGAATTCGGTTGCCCCGCGTGCGGTGTTGAGATCAACCGGTGCTACCGGTGCCGGGAACAGAGCATTCCCTACATCTGCCCAAAATGCGGATTCGGGGGACCGTAAAACATGGGCAGTGTCGCAGTTATCATGAGGGTCATGCCCGAGTCACCTGAAGTGAACCTCGGAGAACTCAAAAAAATGCTCAAAGAGAAATTACCTGGCATCCAGGATATCCAGGAAGAGCCGATTGGCTTTGGTCTCAAGGCAATCAAGTTCGCCGCCATCGTTAACGATGCCGGTGGCGAGACGGATATGCTCGAAAAAACAATCGGTGCAATACCCGGTGTCGAGCGGGCAGAGATTATTGAAGTAACACTAACCTGATTTCAGGTTAGCCGGTAATTTTTCCTTATTCTTCCAGTGAAGCAAAGACTTTTTTCGTACTTTCCCGGATCTTCTCAACTGATTCGCGGAAGGCAATTACTTCCGATTCATCGAGCCGGATTGCGATAGGAAAGACTCCTTTGCTGTTGATGCGGGCTGGAACACCGATGCAGATATCCCCGATCCCGTGTACCTCGCTCTTGATGTACGCAGATACCGTAAGGATACGGTTTTCATCGGAAAGGACCGTCCTGACCAGGGACGCAATTGCCTCGCCCGGCCCGTAGACCGTAGACCCTTTGTTCTGGATAATTAACTGCCCGCTGCATTTAACAGAGGTGATAATGTCCTGTACCGGCAGGTGCGAAAATTCCGGCAGGTTCGAGATCTTGATACCGCCTATCGTTGTTGCTGACCAGAGCGGGACCATACTGTCCCCGTGTTCACCGATAATGCGCGTGTGAACCTCACTGACGTGAACATGGAAGTAAGAGGCAATGAGTGACTTGAGTCGCATGGAGTCCAGGTGGGTGCCGAGACCAAAGACCTGGTGCGGCAGAAGCCCCGAATATTTCAGGGCAACGGATGTCATGACATCGACCGGATTGGTTACCATGAGAATCTTGGTATTCGGTGCTATTGCACCGATCTCACGGGCAAGAGATGCGATGATTCTCCCGTTACCGGTTGCAAGATCCATCCGGTCCTGACCTGGTGTGCGGGCTACTCCGGCAGTGATTATTACTACATCTGATCCGGCAATATCTTTGAGATTTGTTGTCCAGTTGACCCGGATATCTGTTCCCCGCGCAGCAAATGAGTCCCCGAGGTCCTGAGATATGCCTTTTAAAAGAGCCTCGCGTCCTTCCCTGCCATGAAGAAGGATCTCACTCACGTGGGGGATTGCTGAAATCGCATGGGCGGCAAACATACCGACGTTGCCGGTTGCACCGATGATGGTCACTTTTGCCATGGTAATCGTAAGAGTGGGGACGTGTTATCGGTCGACTGTACGTTTCTGCACTTACCAAAGCACTCGTCCTCCGCCCCGTTACCCTGTGGGCGCCGAATGTCTGCGGTAAGTCTGCTCCCTTCCGGGCCTGAACCGGTCCCCGCAGCAACAGGTCGCCATTCCCTCCGGAATATTGATACCTGGCCATCGACCTCACAGGACGAGGTTTCAACGTCAGAATGCACAGGCTCCTGCAGGCCGTTGCAGCCTCAGTCAAACTTCGCCCCCCGCGTACCGACGGTTTCGGGTTACAAGTGACGCCGAGCCACCCGGGCTAGTCCCCATATACCTTTGTGCACCGGCCAATAAAGGCTTTTTACCTGAGGGAAATTACAGATCCCGGAAGAACTCCCTGCGGACAAGAGGATCAGGGGATGAATACCTCGCCACCGGCCCGGCTGAGCCATTCCCGCCGGATCTTCCCGGTTGCAGCCGGATCTGATTTATCGAAAAGATCAAGCGCGGTCACCGGGGCAATTCCCCGCGGGAGGACTGCCGGGAGCTCGTGGAAATCTCCCTGATAGACTTCAACAATCTGGTCGCCGCATCCCTCGGCGATTTTGATCTGGTCGCGGATAACCGGGTGTTTCTGGAGATCGGATAATTGCTCAAAAATCTTCACATGATCAATTTTCAGGTATTCCCGGTTCACTTCAAGGTTGAAGGCGGACCAGAATGCTGATGCATACCAGGCATCATTCATGACAACGCGGGGTGTCCCAAGGCATGCCGCGGTAAGTCCAAGGGTTCCCACACCACAACACGCATCAACAAAAAGCTGAACGGGGGGGTTACCCACATGTTGCTCCACAGAGCGGATCTTGGGGTACCCGCTCCGCGGGAACTCGATGTGGATAAGCGACTGTTGTTTGTATATCACAAGGGGCCCGGTCCTGAGCGGGAAAATATCAGCCCGTACATCGCACCCGGCCAAAAGTTCGTACACCCTGGGAACAGAGTTCAGGTCGGGACTCGCAATACCCGGGACAAAATTCCCGGTTTTAACAACTCCGCGAAGTTCCGGGACCTCCCCGATCAGCCTCTCCGCGGTTTTTTTGGAGGCTTTCATCGTGAGCAGGACCAGGGATTTGGCCGGGAGGAACGGAGGGCGATCCATTGCATATCCCGGGTGAACAAGAGGGGATCCCACGGCGAACAGGGGATCCACGGGCATGAGATCCCCCTCTTCGACCATGATGACATAGATATGGGCAAACACCTCGTCGATGAAACGCTTGCCGCAGGAACACAGGGGTGCATATTCAAGCGAGGGCAGCGGGGCACGCTTATCCAGGGACCTCATACTGCATCGCGGGCACGGCTGGAAAAACACCGGAAGCGTGGCAAGAATATCCTTCGCGGACTGCACGCAATCCATCCCGCACACAGGACACTTCATGTTGCACCCTATGAATGTTCAGGGATACAAAGGTTTTCAAACCGTTTTCAAAGGAGAGAGATGTCGCAAGAGAGAATGATCAAAAAAATGTAACAGTGGGCCCGAAGGGATTCGAACCCATGACCGCCCGGTTATGAGCCGGGCGCTCTAACCGGACTGAGCTACGGGCCCCCAAACGCCCCCCACAGGGCTCGAACCTGTGACATTCGGATTAACAGTCCGACACTCTACCAACTGAGTTAGGGAGGCAATCCCAAAGCGTCAATGCGCCTTATTAGATTCTTTCTGAGTACTTTTAAAGGTAACTATGACAGGCAGAAAGCCATGAGATCGCAGGCAGTATTCCTAGTGCCCGTTTTTCCCCGGTTTCATGGTTTTGAGCAGGTGGATCAGCTCATCCAGGTCCGCATTGAGATGCGAGAATAATTCAACCGTGCGGGGAGTTGCAACCGCACCTTCCTGGGATGCGCGGATATATCCCAGCTGCTCGAGAACATGAAGGGAATACCGTATCCGGTGAGAGGGAAGATCCAGCAGTTCTGAAAGTTTCATGATCCCAATCGGCTGGTGATCCACCACAGCGCGGGCTACCTCGATATGCCGGCTCAGAAGTTCGATCTCATCCTTCATTTTTTCCAGCATGATAAATCAGGAATTAACCCTGGTTATTCAGGTTTATTATCATCCGGTTGCTCATGAAGCCATCCTTTCGTTTCATGGTATTTTTTCCGGAAATCAATGGAGAGAACCAGCGCGATCGCGAGCATGATGACGATTGCGGGGATACGAAACTGTCCCGGGAAGAGGAACAGGGCAAGAGCGGAGAGTGCAACGAGAAGAATAATCGCATTCAGCTGTACGGCTAACCGGTAAAATTTCCATCGGAACTGGTCTTTGGCCTTTGCGTCCATTATCCGATAAGTCGACCCCGGAATAAAAGTACTTGACGTTTCACTGCATATAGTATGGACAGATGGATCCCCTTTCAGCAGCAATCACGGAGCATGACGCCGATTCATATGTCATGTATGCCTCTTCACGGGATGCAGATATGCGTTATATGACGCATTTCACGACCAGTGATCCGTTTGTCTTTTTCAAGAAGCCGGGTGAGAAAGGCACGATCATTGTCTCGCAGATGGAGACGGGGCGCGCGTCACGCGAATCAACGGCAGCAGTGATGACACGAACCCAGGCCGGGCTTCCCGAGATCATGAAAACAGAGAACGATCCCCTCAGGGCAACCGCGAAGATGATTGCGGGTATGGCAGGGAAAAAGATCCTCGTCCCGCCCCAGTTCCCCCACGGTCTTGCAACGGTGCTTGAGGATTACTGCTCAGTTTCAGTAGACACCGGGACCGTTCTGTCGATGAGAGCCAGAAAATCCCGGGCCGAGATTGTGACCATGAAACGGGTCCAGAAAATTACAGAATCTGCAATGGAAAAGGCCGTCTCCCTTATCAGGAATTCTTCCGTAAAAAAAGGTATCCTGCATTATAACGGAGCGCCATTGACATCAGAATACGTGAAATTTGTCATGCACTGCCACCTCATGGAACAGGAATGCAGCGCCGTAGACACGATCGTCTCCTGCGGAGAGGATACTGCCATCCCCCATATGACGGGCACAGGGGCCCTGAAAGCGGACGAGCCGATCGTCATCGACCTCTTCCCGGTTGAAGAGAAGACCGGATATTTTGCAGACATGACGCGGACCGTTGTGAAAGGGAAGCCTTCACAGGATATCAGGGATATGTACGATGCTCTGCGCGAGGCAAAACAGCTGGGCATCTCCCGGGTCAGGGCAGGGGTATCGGGAGCTGACGTTTATCAGGGAGTCGTTGATTATTTCAACGACTGTGGTTATGAAAGCAATACGAAAGGTTTTGTGCACAATCTCGGTCATGGTGTGGGACTGCACATCCACGAATTGCCAACCGTAGGCCCCGCAGGAAAAACCCTGGAGAAGGGCAATGTGATCACCATAGAACCCGGGCTGTATTATCCGGGAATCGGCGGGGTGCGACTGGAGGATATCGGGGCGGTTACGGCGAAAGGATTTGAGAAATTCACGGCATTTCCAGAGGATCTGATCGTATGAAGGACGAGGTTTTCGATAAATACCGTGAAGCGGGAGGCATTGCAGCAAAAATTCTCAAAGAAGGGGCGCAGGCAATACGGATTGGAACATCGTACCTCGATCTCGTCGAATCCATTGAAGCAAAAGTCCATGAAGAGGGGGCCGGGCTTGCATTTCCTCTCAATATCTCCTTAAATGAGGATGCCGCGCACGACACCGCATCCTATGGAGATGTGCGGGTATTTGCCAGCGGGGACGTAGTAAAACTGGATCTCGGGGTCCAGATTGAAGGATACATTGCAGATACCGCAACAACCGTCGACCTTGGCCGCAATTCCCTTCTCCTCCAGGCCTCCGAACATGCGCTGGAATCCGCCATAAAAATAATCAGGCCGGGTGTTACTGCAGGAGAACTCGGGGCAGCGGTCCAGACGGAGATCGAAGGGAGAGGTTATCGCCCTATCTCCAACCTGACCGGGCATGGACTGGACCGGTATGTTCTCCACCGCTCCCCAACAATCCCCAACGTGGGTATGGCCGGGGGCGTGATGCTCGAAGAGGGCATGGTATTTGCCATCGAACCGTTCGCAACGACAGGAAGCGGGCACGTTGGCGAGAAAACCCGGGTCGAAATTTATTCACAGATCTCACAGAAACCGGTACGCATTCCCGCTGCACGGACAGTTATGGAGAAGATCAAAGACCGCCACGGACTGCCATTTGCCCGCAGGTGGATGGGTGAAAAAAAACTGGATATCACCTTCCCATCACTCGTAAGGTCGCAGATCCTTCACGGGTACCCGGTACTTGCCGATATTCCGGGTTCCCTTGTCTCCCAGCACGAGCACACGGTACTTGTGACAAGTGATGGCTGCGTCGTGACTACACGATGAGATAGCCTTATGCATTCAGGAAAAGAATAATTGAGGTTACAGCCATGTCTGGTGATTCTGAAATCCTGCGTATAATGGAAGTCGTTCTGACCGCTGAAATAGTCAACCAGAGCCCGGATCTTGATATCAATGACCTGACGCCTGCGTGCCGCGAAATTTTTGGCGTCACCAGCGCATCCGATGTCAAGCGACCGGTCTATGTCAGTGACGGCCTGATCAAACGTTCACTCGCGATTGCGGATGCCCATCAGAAACTTGCCGCAAACCCGTTCATTGCCTACGAGGAATTCGGGCAGAGGCTCCGTATTACGGCCCTTGAGCCGGCCGCGCAGTGGTTCCTGAAACAGGGTGGGAAATCCCTCATCGGGATCAATCCGGCCCTGGCATTTTATTTTGAGCGGCTGGATAACACGGACATCTCCTATAAGATAGTCCGGGCCGCAAATCCGCCCTTTGAAGATACCAAGGCTCATCTTGACGCCCGCCTGTCCAAACTTATTGGCGAGGATGAGAAACTCAGGGGTGCCCTGGACCTCGTCATCATCAATGCCCCCGAAGAGGTCGAACAGCATATCGGGGACCTGGTATGTACCCCTGAACAACTGGCTATCATAGGTAAGATCCAGCACGCTATTACCCACCGGGAATTCCTGCAGCATCACCGGATTTATGAGATCGGAAAGCTCCTCTTTGTCGGTCCTCCAGGCACCGGGAAAACATCCCTCGCCCTTGCCATGTCTCGGGCAATGCATATGCCGGTCCTTGAAGTACGGCTCTCAATGATAACCTCCCAGTACCTCGGAGAAACTTCCAAGAATATCGACCGTATTTTCGAACTCGCAAAGAAACTGTCCCCGGCCATCCTGTTCATCGATGAGTTCGATTTCGTTGCCAAGAGCCGCACTGCCGATGACCACGGGGCCATGAAACGGGCAGTCAATTCGCTCCTGAAAAACATCGACAAAATCAACCTCATCAAGAACGGTGTACTCCTGATCGGCGCAACCAACCATCCCCAGCTCCTTGACGAAGCAGCATGGCGCCGGTTCGATGAAGTTGTTGAGTTCTCCCTCCCGGATGAAGAGATGAGAAAGAATATCCTCAAAAAAGTCACCGCTTCGCTTCCCTGCGAACTCGATTACCAGGAACTGGCATCGAAAACAGAAGGATTCTCCGGCTCGGATCTCCGTATGATGGTCAAGGAGGCCATCCTGTCCACACTCATGGATTCGCGGCAGACTATTATCCGCACTGATATTGAGAAAGGTATCGCCATGGTAAGGACCCGGGAAGCCATCCGCCACCTCAACTGGTTGTAACATGAAGATAACCCTTCTTGGCACGGGAGACGCCGTCGGGACGCCCCGTATCGGGTGTGACTGCCCCCAGTGCACCCGTGCAAAAACCGAAGGGTTGACACGTTTACGGACATCCCTCCTTGTAGAGAATTGTGGCAGGCATCTCCTTATCGACTCCTCGCCGGATCTCCGTTTCCAGCTCCTTCGCACCGGTTCACCCCATATCGATGCAGTGCTCTGGACGCACGGGCATTATGATCATTTCATCGGTTTCGGGGAGTTTTACCGGGTCCAGAATATCCCCCCGGTATTTGCCGCACCGCAGGTCCTGAACTATTGTGCAGAAACGTTCCGGTTCCTCTCCTTTGAGAAAGGTGCCATACAGCCATACGAGCCGTTTGAGATCTTCGGGATGACCGTAACCCTTTTTGTGGTTAAGCATCCTCCGGCGTTCACTTGCGGCATACTTCTGGAGACCGGGGAGTCACGGGTTGCCTTCACTTCCGACACCAACATCGATATCCCAAAAAGAAGCCTGGACCTCCTGCAGGATCTAGAGCTTCTCCTGCTGGACGCGCTTGTACCATCAAGTTTCACCGTCCATAAACACATGAACTATCTTGATGCATGCACTCTGGCAAATCAGTTAGCCCCAAAGGATTTCCGCTGTGTTCATCTGAGTCATTTCATTCCCTGGGATCTCCCCCATCTCGGAAAAGACGGCGAATCATTCGAATTTCCATAACATCAAAGAGGCTCTGCCGGTCTGCGGCAGCGGGATCCAGACCAGCTCATACCTTACCCATACCTTAATAGTTTTCAGGTTCCCAAACATAGGTGCATGATTGTAAAGGTACTCGAACTCGAGAAAGACAAGGTAAGGCTCATCATCCAGGGAGAGGGCCACACGTTCATGAATACGCTTGTCGAAGAGCTCCTGAGTGATCCGGACATAGATGTGGCAAGATACATGATAGAGTTCCAGTTCTCGGATCCCGAACTTCTCGTCACGACAAAGGGCAAGAAAAATCCTATCCCCATCATCAAGAAGGCCTGCAAACGTATCAGCGGCCACTGCGATGAGCTCATCAAAGGGTTAAAGAAGAACTGATTTTTTCAGGTAATACCATACTTTTCTGGAGCCATATTAAACCTCATCGCGGTGATATGGCCATTCACTTACCCCGAACGTGAAAGCACGTATTTGACTGAACGGGTTACCCGGGCATAAAAAAGAGAGTGTATCGGGAACTGCGATCCCGCATACCAGGACCCAAAAAAGATTATTCCTCAGGCGCACGTTCGGTAAAGACAATCGAGCCCGAGATGCGTGAGATCTTGATCCTGACTTTCTGGCCGGGTTTCGCATTCGAGACATACATGATATACCGGCCCATTTTGACAACACCGTCGCCCCGTTTCGAGATTGACTGGATCTCGACATCCATAACAGTCCCTTCTTCAAGGTTCTCAGAGACCGGTTCGGTTCTGGCTTTTCTCTTGCGTACCGGCCGGTGACTCCCGCAGGCATCACACCGGAGGATCATGACCCGGTCATCCTTGACAAGACGTGTATCGGGCTTGCCACATTCAGAACAGATGACATAATCCTCTACATAGCTCTTGATGATCGCTTTTATCAGCGTGATCTCGAACTTCCCGTTGAAAATCGCCCGGTTCCCGTCAATTTTCCCGCTCGTCCCCAGTTCCCCGAGAAGGAACTTCATCAGGTGATCCGGGTCACGGCGGACTTTACCGACAATCTCAGTAAAATTTTCAAGAACCGTGGTCTTGCCCTCAACGTATGCCTTTGCCTCGGGAACTATAAAACGTTCAGAGGATTCGGTTTTTTCCGTGATATTGGAATAAGCCTGTTTGAGGAGTGTTTCATACGGGTCCGTCATAATAGTATAGTATAACGGCGCCTGTCGACAAAAAGGCTTTCCCCGGATGGAAATTACACAGGTTCGACAGTTTTTTTATGCGGCTGCGGGTGTGCCTGGCAGACAGATTGCTTCCAGTTTTCTGCCAATCAGAACAGCAAAAATGGGGAGTTGCGGATCCGAATCCTCCGGGGATTGTGAAGAGCTACAGCTAGTTTGCGTTTTTTATCAGGACTGCGACCAGTTCCCGGGTCTTCTTCTCATTTTCAATATCCTTATCAGATATGTTGGCGTTTCCAACACATTTCATTCCGCGTGCCTCGATCCATTTCTGGAAAATCTCTGCGGTCTGGCCCGGGCGGCCGCCATGGGTGAAGAACGCGGTCGCCTTCTTTCCCTCGCAACCCTTCAGTGCATCAATCGCGGCGTGAATGGCTGGCGTTGGCTTGAAGGCCCATACCGGAGATCCAAATACCAGTTGATCGAAATCGGAAACATCGATAGACGTGGGTTCGATAGATGTCTTCTCTTCTCTTTGTGCCATCTTGCACAGGACAAGGAACCGGGTGAGACGGTGATAGCTGGCCTTATCAGTAATATCGATCAGTTTCCCGTCACAAGCCGATGCAAGGTGTTGTGCAACATGCCGGGTGTTGCCGGTCTCGCTGTGATAAATGATGCAGATCTTCATCCGGTTATAGATGGGAAGTATAGTTAAAAAAACGTAAGCGGTGAGATTTTTCCTGCAACGGGATATTCCGGATTTTTCAAGGATTGTAAAAAAAGGGAATTGGATGTGCGGGGTTATCTCCTGAACTGGGGCATCATGCCACGCACTTCTTTGCCCACTTCTTCGATAAGGTGCTCTTCATCAGCATTGGTGAGCGCGGTAAAGACCGGGCGGTTCACCAGGTTCTCAAGCATCCATTCCCGGGCAAACTTACCGCTCTGGATCTCCTCAAGGATCTCCTGCATTGCCTCATACGCTTCAGGGCCGATGACACGGGAGCCTCGGGTGAGATCTCCGTACTGCGCCGTGTTGCTGATATACTGGCGCATGTTGGTGAGACCCCCCTCGTATATGAGGTCGACAATCAGCTTCAGTTCGTGGCAGACTTCAAGATACGCCATCTCCGGCTCGTAGCCTGCATCAACGAGGGTCTCAAAGCCGGCTTTCACAAGCGAGGTGCAACCCCCGCAGAGAACGGCCTGCTCTCCAAAGAGGTCCGTTTCGGTCTCCTCGCGGAACGAGGTCTCAAGTACGACGGCACGGGTGGCACCAATACCCTTGGCATAAGCAAGAGCAATCTTATGCGCGTTACCCGTGTGATCCTGGTGAACAGCAATGAGTGCAGGCACCCCTTTGCCTTCCTCGTACTGGCGGCGGACCATGAAGCCGGGTCCCTTGGGTGCGACCATGATCACATCCACGGTTGCCGGCGGGATGATCTGGCCGAAGTGAATATTGAATCCGTGGGAGAACATGAGGCACTTGTTCACGGTAAGGTTGGGCTGGATCTCGTTTTTGTACACCCCGCCCTGGAGCTCATCGGGAACAAGGATCTGGACGATATCGGCACTCTTGACCGCGTCTGGGACCTTCATCACTTTCATGCCGTCCTTGACGGCAGCATCCCAGCTCTTCCCGGGGCGCAGGCCGATGACAACATCAAGCCCGCTGTCCTTCAGGTTCAGCGACTGCCCTCTGCCCTGCGACCCGTAGCCGATCACGGCGATTTTTTTGCCTTTCAGCACGCCAAGATCTGCATCAGCCTCATAGAACTTTTTTAACATAGATGATCCCTTTCATATCAGCAACAAAGCACATAAATATTATATAAAAAAACTAAAGAAGCACACGTGAAAAACCATCTGGATGCGATGACCTATAAAAACTAAAAAAACTGAACAGGCTACGGATAAATCATTCAGCAAGGAACTGCCAGACGTTCAGGCAACATCTCCTGATGTCCGGATAAACCTCACCCGTGTCGGTGTAAAAAACGTAAAAAAGCTCGTCGAGGTTCACCGTCACGAGAAACGGCCGGTAATTTTTATCTCTAATTTTGATGTATATGTGGATCTGCCCGGAAGTCTCAAGGGTGCAAACCTTTCACGGAATTTCGAAGTGATCGATGAAGTCCTCCAGCAGGCTATCGATGGCGATGTCAACCAGATAGAAAAACTCTGCAGTGTTGTTGCGCGAAAACTCTTGGATCGCCATGAGTACGCAGACAGGACGGAAGTCTTCATGCGCAGCGAATTCATGGTCAAGCGCGAGACACCGGTCAGTCATACCGTCTGCCATGAAGTTGTGAAAGTACATGCCCGTGCAGTTGCCCGGCGCACGTTCCGCGAGCCCATCGTACGCAAGAGTATCGGGGCTGAAGTAACCGGGATGACGGCCTGCCCGTGCGCCCAGAATATCATGAAAGAACGGGCCATGCGGGTTCTGCAGGGCCTCAATGTGGATAAAGAGACCATTGACGCCTTCTTCAGCGAAGTTCCCATGGCAACCCACAACCAGCGCGGCCGGGGATTTCTCTGCATAGAAACTGATGACGACCAGCACGTAGACCTCGAAGAGATCATCAGTATTCTCAAGGAATCGATGAGCAGTGGTATTTACGAACTCCTGAAGCGCGGAGATGAGGGGCAGGTTGTGCTGAACGCGCATAAGAATCCCCGGTTTGTGGAGGACTGTGTCCGCGAGATGGCAAAGAAAGTGCTGGCAGAATTTGATTATCTTTCAGGCGATTCAGTAGTCACGATCAAGCAGACCAACGAGGAAAGCATCCACCAGCACGACGCATATGCCGAGCGGCGGGCCACGATTGCCGAATTGGTCGATGAATTGAACGGCGAAAAACAGGCTAACGACTGACCTTCAGGTACGGCTTTTGCAGGAACCTGTATCTGATCATAAATATATTTTATTTTTTAAAATTCATAGGTATATCTTTGCACCCATTTGGGAAATGCGGCATTTCAGGGTATTTTAACAGAATAAGAGAGAGAATGAACCCTTTTTGAACATCCGATTAAGTCATAAAGGTTATAAAATGGTTAGTACAAGATAGAGGTGAACGTACTTTGTACGCTCAATTATCTCTAGAGATGAGAGAGAATTTAGAGTAATTTTGTACAGTAGTTCGAACAACTCAACATAAAATGAGGCGATAATATTGTCGAAAGTTGTAGAGATTTCCCCAACCACAAGACATGAGGGACACTCAAAACTTGTCTTGAAGGTTAACGACGCAGGAATCATCGAGACAGGTAACTGGTGTTCCATTACCCCGGTGAGGGGCGTTGAGAAACTTGCCGTGGGTAAGACCCCAGAGCAGGTTCCCAAGATCGCGTCCCGTGTCTGTGGTATCTGTCCGATTGCCCACAACCTCGCGGGTACTGAAGCGATGGAAGCATCCATCAAGTGCGAAATTCCCAATGATGCACGGATGCTCCGTCACATCCTTCAGCTCGCGAACCGGTGTCACAGCATTGCACTGCACGATATCCTGATCCTGCCCGACTTCTATATTCCGGGTACCGAGACCAAGATCAACCCGTTCACGGCAGAAGAGCCGGTGCGTTCTGTTGCAAAGCGGATCCAGAGACTCCGTGAGATCAGCCAGACCATCGGCCAGATTGCCGGCGGCGACTGTATCCACCCGAGAAACACCCGTATCGGTGGTATGTACCGCAACTGCTCCGAGCAGGCCAAGACCAAGATGTACGACCTCGCCAAGGAAGGACTCACCCTTGCCCATGCACAGGCAGAGTTCATGATTGCGGTCATCCGCGCCTACCACAAGAGAGACTTCGTGGATGTCGGCGGCATGAAGGTCGCACTGCCCAAGACCCTCGGTTACCACGACCAGGGTTACCTAGCAACCCACGCATTCTATGGCAGCTCAAGCCTTGACGAGTGCCCCAGCTGGGACATCCGCAGGTTCAAGGAAGCACGGCCATGGGACTGGTACATGGGTGAGATGGAAGTCTCGCTCGAAGAGCCACGCTACCCGATTGGCGGAACCACCAAGATGGGAACCAAGACGAACCCGCAGATGGAAGCCTGCACCGGCATTCCGATGTACGACGGCCAGCCCGTTGAAGTCGGTCCCCGTGCACGTCTCGTCACTTACAAGAATTTTGACGAGAAGGGTACCCAGGGCCAGAACATTGCCCGTGAGATGGAATACCAGGACTGTTTCTACGAGATGATCGACTGCATCGACGAGCTCAACACGAGCGGCAAAGTCGTTGCAGACTACATCCCCGACGGCGACGGCAGCCTCGGCTGGGCAGCCAACGAAGCCCCCCGTGGAACCGATGTCCACATTGCACGCGTCAAGGACTGGAAGGTCCAGTACTTCAGCATGCTCGTCCCGACCACCTGGAACTTTGCAACCTGCAGCAAGGCACTTGAGGGTGCACCCTGGCAGCTCGCAGAAGTTATCATGCGTGGGTACGACCCCTGTGTATCATGTGCAACCCACATGATCGTCGTGGATGAAGACAACAAGGTAGTGGCTCAGAAGCTCATCCAGTGAGTAATCCTCGATGCTGTATTCAGAGATCGTAATAGCAGGGTGTGGAAACCCCCTGTTTGCCGATGACGGCTTTGGCCCGGCAGTAATTGAAGAGATGGAAAAACTCTCGCTTCCCGACAATGTAACGATACTGGATGCGGGCCTTGGCGGCCCGCACTTTGTTTTTACGCTGCTCGACCCGGAAGTGACGAAAAAACTCATCATCGTCGATATTGCCGATTACGGGGCAGAGCCAGGATCCATTACCAAACTCCGTGTCGAGGATTTACCACCGGGCGCGTATCGTGATGCCCATTCGTGGGATCTGACCGAACCGCTCCAGCGGATCAAGGATAAGATCGAGGTTACGATCATCGGAGTCCAGCCGGCAAGGGTTACTGCTCCCGAATTCGAACTCGGGCTTTCCGATGAACTCGAGAAAGCTATACCGAAGACGATTCGGGTAATACTGGAAATGATTGGAGTAGATTATGGGACTACTATCGAGTGTCTTCAAGAAAAACACCAGCGCGGAACCGCCCAAACCGGCGGCATCACCGAAACCCGCTGATGTAGCACAAAAGCCAGTAGAAACTAAAAAGGAGGTTAAGCCTGTGGCAGACAAGATTACATTAGGCTACACCCACCTGAGTGGGTGCACCGGTTGTACTGTGGCATTAGCAGACAACTACGCCGGATTGTTAACGCTCCTCGACAAGTACGTAGACCTTAAGTATATGCCAACACTTGCAGACGCAAGGCACATTCAGCAGGTAGACGTTTCATTCGTTGAGGGTTCAGTTTGTATTAACGACAAACTCGCAGTAGCAGAGATCAAGGAAACCCGTGAGAAGTCAGCAATCGTGGTCGCCCTCGGCGGCTGTGCCTGTTACGGCAACATCACCCGGTTCTCCCGCGGTGGCCAGCAGAACCAGCCGGCACACGAGGCATACCTGCCGATCGGCAGCCTGATCAAGGTCGATGTGTTCATCCCCGGATGCGCACCGACCCCCCAGATGATCAGGAACGTTGCCGTGATGGCATACCTGCTCCTCAAGGGAACCAAGGAACAGAAGGACCTTGCAACTGCATTCCTGACCCCGCTCATGAAGATGACGGAATCCAACAGTGCATGCTTCTGCGACCTGATGACCAACGTCATCAACCAGGGACTCTGCATGGGATGCGGCAGCTGTGCAGCAGCCTGCCCGGTCAATGCGATCACCATGGAATATGGCAAGCCTAACGGCGAGCGCGACCTGTGCATCAAGTGCGGCGCATGCTATGCTCAGTGCCCGAGAGGGTTCTTCAACACTGATGTCATCAGCCAGTACGAAGCGATCAACGAGGCCATAATGGCGGCACTCCAGTAGGTGATTGAAATGGGAGCAGAACTCGGAAATTACAAATCATGCATCTCAGCCCGAAGCACCGACAAGGAGCTTCTCAAGCACGCCCAGGATGGCGGTATCGTTACCTCGCTGTTTGCATATGCCCTCGAAGAGGGTATCATTGACGGTGCAATCGTTGCAGCGACCAAGGAATTCGCAGCAAAGAACCCGTCCAAATGCATGCAGGATAACTCCAACTTCGACATGATCGAGCCCTGGAGACCTATCCCGGCGATCGTCAACACCAAGGCTGAGCTGCTCGCGGCAGCCGGTACCAAGTACAACATCAGCCCGAACATTGCACTCCTCAAGGAGGCAACCCGCAGCTTCGGTCTGGACAAGATCGGTATCGTCGGCACCCCCTGCCAGATGCAGGCAGTCCGCAAAGCCCAGCTGTACCCCGTCGGTATGCGCGACGTTGGTGCAAGCATCGCCCTTGCAGTCGGTATCTTCTGCATGGAGAACTTCCCCTACCAGAGCATCCTGCAGCTCGTGGAAGACCACGCAGCCATGAAGCTCGAGTCCGTCAAGAAGATGGAGATCGGCAAGGGCAAGTTCTGGGTATACGGCAAGCGCGGACAGGTTGTCCAGCTTCCGCTCAAGGTGACCCACAAGTACGAGCAGCCCGGCTGCCACGTCTGCCTTGACTATGTAGCAAACCTCGGTGACATCTCCACCGGTTCAGTCGGCAGCCCCGACGGCTGGTCAACAGTATTTGTCAGGTCCAAGATCGGTGACTCGGTCTGGGGCAAGGCAATGGCAGCAGGTGTCTTTGAGACCCAGCCCATCGAGAAGGTCAAGCCAGGTCTTGAACTCGTGACCAAGCTCGCAAACGAGAAGATCACGAAGAACAAGGCAACCCTTGCAGCTCGTGCAACCTTCGGTGTGGGCAAGGCTCTCAGGAACCCATACCTCTAATTTTTTTTATCCGTCCGACAGCAGTCTGCCACCATCTGGCAGTCGTGCATTCCAGGAAAGATTTCCGTTCACATTTCTGAATGTGTTTTATTGTAAATGCCGTACCACAGGTCACCCATATATGAGATCTGTCGACATTTGCAGCGCCATACGACCCGACAAGCCGGTTACGAATCATTCCCGGATAAAGGTTCAATCACACCATGGTTGCGTGCGCACACGTTCCCGGTTTGATTGATCGGTCAGCTTCTTGTAAAGTATCATAAAATAGCCTGTATTCTGTCTTGTACAGGCGGGTCTCCTCATCAGAGAATACGGGTGAGGGGAAACCCGTTGCCATATCCGATGATACGCTCTTCAGCGCGTGAATAAGAATATCCCCCGGATGGGCCAATAAACCGCCGGTAGGTTTATTTAAACCCGTAAGATACCTGGCCAAAAGAAGGGATAACGAAACAAAAACACGTCGTCCTGATGAGCAGGCGAACGTCAATCCCGACAAGAGCCTGCAAAATAACCCGGGAGTGGAAAATAGTCATCGCAATGACGTCATCCGTTAAAGAGGGTAACAGGTTTGTTGAAATCCTCATTCATATTGGTTGCTTATACTCCATAGGAAAGGAGCGTGACCCCCTCTCCCCCGGCGGGGAGACAGCCCGGGGGGAGAGCCCCTTGACCAAAGAGAAAATGCCGGTCTCACGTCTGGGTTTCAGCAGAGCCCCCATTTTCAACCAAACCTTGATGGAAAAATTTCAATCGCGATCATGATCGCGTTTGAAAATCTGATCCGGATCAATCGAACCTTGATTTTTATTTTTCAATCGAACCTTGATTTCAAATTTTCAACCAGACCTTGATTAAAAAAAATTTACTACACCATGATTGAAAAGCCGTTCCTGTGATCGGACTTCCGTCGTGAACGGGGGGTGTACACTAGTGAACAGGTACTTAACTTTTCATCATCAAACCTTGATGAATTTTTTTTTTGCAGACTTCGATTTTTTATTTTCAATCAAGGTTTGATTTCAAAAAGTTCATCGCGATCATGATCGCGATTGAAAAACGATTACGGATCAACCAGACCTTGATTGAAATAATTTCAGCAGACCCTGGTTGAAATGAATTATTTTGTGATTCAGATTATTGTTCCCGTCGTGTCACGGTCACCGGTTCGATCATGGCATTGATCAACAGATCAAACTCCACGGTATCCAGCCAGCCGGCTTTCTCGAACATATTCTGGAAACAGACCCCGGCCAGTTTCGCATTGTCATAGCGGGCGGCAAGATCGCGCACCTGCTCTTTAGTGACCGGCATGTACGGCATTGCAAGCCCACCCATGATGACAAGAACGCGGGGTTTCACCACGGCTGGTTCCCTGCTCACCTGCATACCGGCATCAGGTACCTCGTGCAGTTTTTTTGCCTTTCCCTCATCGAGCAGGGGAACATAGACCTGTTCGAAATACAGTCCCCGTACAGCAATTGCAAGCAGTTCTACAAACGGCGTGCAGGTCCCGACACAGCCGTAATAGACGATCTGGTCGCCCGGGAACAGGCCAAGGGACTGGAGATATTCCTTGAACGGGCGCAGGATTCCGGTAACCCCGTGCAGGGGGAAAGGTGTTGTCATGATCGATCATAACGTCGGCCATGGGACCGATAAAGGATTGCCCCCGGTGATCCCGCGTGTTATGAAACTGCTCTCACCGGAACCGCCCATCCGACCGGACAGACTCGGCATTTTTGGCAACCGATTCAAGCCACCCGCAGCACGAATCCGGATACGCATCGAACGCAGGCACATAAGGCTTGATATCAAGGAGCGGTGTGCCGTCCAGGACATCCACGTCATCCACAACGAGTGTTGAACCGTTCACGGATACCAGCCGCACAACAGAAAGGCCAATCGCATTCGGGCGACGGGGGGAACGGGTAGCAAAGATGCCCCGGTGTGCCGGGTCCAGAAACGGCTTCACGTGCAGGTCGTGACCAGTACATTTATGGAAGGAATAGATGAGAATGATCCGGGCAAACCCGTCAAGATCCTTCAGTCCTCCGGCGAACCGGTCCGCAATCTCTACGGTTCCCCGCTCACCCCGTGCTCCATTCGGCTGGATCGGCATCCCGGCAATATCATGGAATGGAGAATGAATAGTACCGATGGGAAAAAAAGTGATCGGGTTTTCATCCCCGCCATTTTGTTGCATAGATCGATGTCAGTACTGATGGAGATGATGCTATCGGAAATTATCAGGAACAGGAGTGAAAGGAAGGGTCATTCGTTCCTTGCCATGATTGCAGCACTACTCATCTGGATCTCCAGATTTGCACGATAATCTCCAATTGTATTCCGGAACTGCTGTTTGAGATTCTTGATGCCGGTATTTGCCTGGAACATTGCTTCATCCTGCTTATTCCGCAGAGCGGCTTCCAGATCAGAGCGCTTTGTATCGATCTGGTCGGAGATCTGCCGGGCCCGGGTTATATCAATGCCTTTTTCACTCAGGCTTCTGAGTGTAAAGTTCCGTTCCTCCGATTCCCGGGCGAATACCTTGACCCGTGCATTCTCCCGGGAGAGCCAGAGCGGATCGGTCACGCTGTTGAACGATATGTCAAATACATTCATCGACGCATCGGCAGTCTCACGCATACCCTCAGGTGTTCCGTTGAAGAACAATATCTGGACTTTGGTCTCCTCTGCAAAGAGCTTTGTCTGGACGCACATGTCATCCCTGAGCGCATTGATATTGTCCGACGTCTGCATGAGGGGGATTGAAGCAGCAGCGCTCAGGTAATCGTCCCGTATCTGCTGGAGTTTATCGATCCCTTCACTCCCGCTGATATTGTTGATATATGCGATCACTCCGTTCATCCGGGCTTCCTGAGATTCCCCTACGTAGGCGATATGGGTCTTGAGAGCCGCGATGTTTTCCGGTCTGTCCCGGTCAAGCGGGTCGATGCTTTTTGGGATCTCGATGTTTTCCACGATCGCACATACAGCCGTAACAAGGAAAAGACTCGCGATAACAAGGAGCAGGCACATCACAGAGATCATCCGTTTATGCATATACCCTCCTCACCCCAATGGATACCATCAAACCATTCACTCATTCGTAATGGATAATGAGGCATATAATATTCCTATGATAGCGGCGGTTATTCGTATAACCGGAAGGTTAGATCAACTGAGATATCAGACACCTGATTAGGGAAATACTATACTGCAGGCAGACTGAAGATCTAGGAGAAGGTGTACGCGTGGAGAAGGGTATTTTTTTAAAGAGGGGACAGTGCACAATCCTCAACGAGGATATCTTCTCAACAGAGAACATTTGTGGCGAGAGCATCGATCTTGTCGTTACTTCCCCGCCGTACAACATAGACATCCAGTATAACTCCCATGATGACCGGACAAGCTACGAAGAATACCTGGAATTTTCCAGGAAGTGGATGGAACGATGCCACGGGTGGCTGAAGAACGATGGCCGATTCTGCCTTAACATCCCGCTCGACAAGAACAAGGGCGGCCAGCAGAGCGTAGGGGCGGATCTCACAACCCTGGCAAAACGTACGGGATTCTCCTACCATTCGACCATTGTCTGGAATGAAGGAAACATCTCACGCCGGACGGCATGGGGCTCATGGATGAGCGCTTCCGCACCGTACGTGATAGCCCCCGTGGAACTGGTCATCGTCCTTTACAAGGATACCTGGAAAAAGACGAGCGGGTCGCGGCAGTCGGATATTACCAGAGACGAGTTCATGGCATGGACCAATGGTTTGTGGACGTTCAATGGCGAGCGCAAGACAAAAATCGGGCACCCTGCACCGTTCCCGGTGGAGCTCCCCCTACGGTGCATGAAGCTCTTCTCGTTCGTGGGGGATACGGTACTTGACCCGTTCATGGGCAGCGGCTCCACGCTTGTTGCTGCATCCCGTTGCGGCCGTAAGGGTATCGGCGTGGAGATCGATCCGCACTATTGCGAGATTGCGGCGGGGCGGATTGAGAACGAAGGGACACAGGAATAAACCCGTTGCTTTATCAGAGAACGCCGGACTCTTTTTTTAACAATCTCAAAGCCGGTTGGGATATACCCGGGGAGACTTCCGGAGGGATCCACCAAAAGATTTCCTCACGTACAGGATGCCCCGCCAGTTGACAGAAATCCGATCCACATCTTGATAACGTTGGGCGCAATACCACTCTTTTACAGATTACCATGGGAGAGCACGTTGATATCTTCATTGCTGATGCGGCGGATCGCTTCGGTGGCGTTGAGAGCGTTCTCGGAGGATTTGACCTTTCAGTCCTTGCCGGATCGTCAGTAGCAGTCAAGGCAAATTACAACAGCGCCGATCCCTTCCCTGCTTCAACCCATATCGAAACGCTGGATGCGCTCTGCACGATTATTGCCGACCAGAAACCCGAAAAGATCACCCTTGCCGAACGGAGCGGTGGCGGGGAGACGCGGGACGTACTGGCCCGGACGGGCGTTCTTGCCCTTGCCCGGGACAGGGGATTTGCCGTAACAGTGCTTGACGAGATGGAGCGCAACGGGTGGCATGAGATCCAGGCTCCCAACCTCCACTGGAGCCGGGGATTTTTCATTGCGGCACCCTTCATACGGTCTGACCATGTTGTCCAGACCTGCTGCCTCAAGACCCACCGGTATGGCGGCCACTTCACGCTCTCGCTGAAAAATGCGGTGGGTTGTATTGCCAAAAGAGTGCAGAACCTCAATTACGATTTCATGAACGAGCTCCACACATCCCCGCACCAGCGCTCCATGATCGCCGAGATCAATAAGTTTTTCCGGACCGACCTGGTCGTGCTCGATGCCACGGAAGGATTTGCAAGCGGGGGACCCGATAAAGGCAAACTCATCAATCCCGGTGTGATCCTTGCAGGTTCCGACCGGGTTGCCATCGATGCCGTGGGAGTGGCCCTGCTCCGGTCATTCGGAACCGTGCCGGATGTTGCAAACGGGCGGATATTTGACCAGGAACAGATCGCCCGGGCGGCTCTGCTCGGCATCGGTATCTCATCCACGAAACAGATCCGGCTCCAGCCACTCGATAAAAAAGCAGAGAACATTGCTGCAAAAATTCAGGAGCAGCTCGACAAAGACTGATCGGACAAAACAGGCTTCAGCTCCCGAGCCTTCCATCACCCCACCCCCCACCGTTCACCTGCCATGGCTACGCCCCTTACCGCTTATATTGACATGGAATTTGCCGGTATCTACGGCACCCGCCAGATCATGCAGATCCCCATCGAGATAGGGGTAGTCCTCCATGACCCTGGTACGGATACCATCTCGTTCGCCGGGAAACCGTTCAGCTATGATGTCGATGTCGAACTCTGGAAAAATATCACCGATGACGTGGGAAAGCGGGTCGACGGGAAGAGGAGGGTTTTCAATCTTGCAGAGCCCGGTCTGACCCGGGAGTATAATCGCAGATTCCGCCTTGATTCCGGGCAAAAACGCACTGCACAGGTTGCGATCAGCGCCGTCCACCGGGATCTCCGCAGGTTCATGCAGGCTCTCAACCACCGGGAAATCGGCACACTGGTCTTTTTTGCACGACAGCGGGAGATAGAAACCTTCCGCCATGCCCGGGTGAATACGGAAGGATTTTTGATCCGCGACCTCCAGGCAGAGATTAAAAACCGCTTCTCTCTCAAGGAGCATGTATCTCTTGACCGGATGTCTCTGGTGATAGGGTTTGGGATCAACAAGACCTCGATCTCCTCAAAAAACATCTCGTACCAAATCCCGGAGAAGTTCCGGTATGTGATCAGGCCTCACAAGGCGATCGGCGATGCAGCAAGGATGCTGCTGCTTGATGCTGAATTCAACCGTTTCGGGGATGAGTTCCGGGGGCAGGTAGAGGGGCACATGGCCGAGTACGAGCGCCGTAAATCAGCAGCCGTGGAAGACCCCAAACCGTCGGAATGACGCAATTCTGACCAGAAACTATGTCTAGGACCGCGTCCTTTCTGTATGATCATGCACTACACCATAGTGACGGAATCTCACGAGAAAGGCGGGTTTACCGCCCGCTGCGTGGAGATCCCGAAAGCTCGCGGTCATGGCAGCACTCAGGGTGAGGCGATTGCCAGGATCAAGGAAGAGATCGAGCAGGTGCGACAGGCACAGAATGCGGAACTGCACTCCATAATTGCATCCGTCCATTCTGAGATTATCAAAATCGAAGTCGCTGACTCGGCGTAAGTTCCCCGGCAGAAGCCGGGAACAGCAAATTTCCTTTTTTTTGCGACAACAGGAAACCAGATCGTCCGGATTTTTAAAGAGAGAATCTGCCCTGAAGCAGGAGCAGTTTCTCAAAAAAAGGGTCCGGAGTATCAATATAAAACACCTCTATTCAGTCCTCGTAATGGTCCCGTGTCGCGATAGCCGGGATACGTATGTACATTTCCGTGCCCGACTCCAGTACCGGGTCTGATGGTAGGGATCTGCCCCCCCATCCCCCTTGCTTAAAAATTCCAACACGGGGATGACCCCCCAGGCACAAGACCAGACTTGTTAGGAGGGGGGGACTTGCCATCGTGAAGTTGTTGGATTTCAGGACATCGTGAGGTTGGCGTAAAGGAGTCGTGTCGATTGAGGGGGAGGGGGGGAAGCGTCTGTTGTTCACCATAAATGCCGGGTTCTTTTTGTAAAAACCCTCCCGATCCTTTAATCGGGGTGTGGATGGGCGGTTTCAAAAAGGGGATTATAAGATCTCTTCGAGGATCTCGGCAGCGCTCCGGACGAGAAGCGGGCATTTCGTCTTGAACACTCCTTTCTCTTTTGCAAGGCCGAGCTCGCGGGAATTGGATAGATTATAACCCAGGAGATCCGTGCACCGGAGGGATTGGTTCCTGCGCAGGAATTCCGCAATGAACTCTTTTGTCACCTCGTACGTCTTCTCTTTTGCTGCCATGTCGTCGAGTCGGGTGCGCCCGTATTTCATGCCGATCACCATGAGGGCCCCGGTCACTGCCCCGCAGGTGTTGTTCGTATGACCCATCCCGCCCCCAAGGGCGCATGAGAGTTTCAGGGCGGTCTCACGATCAATCCCATAGTCTTCGGCAAAGGCCAGGCAGACCGACTGGGCACAGGAAAAGCCGCCCCGATAGGTGGCTTCCGCATCATCGGCACGTGTGAGAGTCATAGGGTAAAGATTGTACCTGGCAGGAAAAAGGATTGTGGATCCAAATCCCGTGAAAACGAAGGAAGATGCAGGTCAAACCAGAGAGCGTCTTTCCCAGCCGGAGGAATCGTGGGCAAGAGGTTTTTTGTCCACCATAACCTACCGTATTACCAGCAACAGAACGCGGAGTCAGGTTTGATGTCATACCGGTTTGCCAGCAGGATAGGAAAAGTGAAGGCATCGTTCCTCGATGAACTCTTCCGGGTCTCGAACGATCCCTCCATTATATCGTTTGCCGGGGGACTGCCCTCGTCGGCGCTGATCGATACCGGAGGGATCGCCCGGGCAACCCGTGAGGTCATGGAAGAGGACGCGGGCACGGCACTCCAGTACACCACCACGGATGGATACCTTCCCCTGAGGGAATATATTGCCGCCCGTTACCGGACCCGGCTTGGCATCCCGGCAGAGGCTGCCGAGATCCAGATCGTGAATGGTTCACAACAGTGCCTCGATCTGTTCGCCAAGATCTTCCTCGACCCGGGCGACCATGTCGGCATGGAGCGGCCCGGTTACCTGGGCGCCATCGAAGCCTTCTCGCTCTACGAGCCGGTCATCGACACCGTCCCGCTGGAAGATGACGGCCCCGATCTTCTGGCATTCGAGCGGATGATTACTACTGCACAGCCAAAATTCTTCTACGGCATCCCCAACTCCCAGAACCCTTCCGGGAGGACCTACTCACAGGATACGCGCAGGGCCATTGCTGAGATCCTGCGTGAACATGATACCGTTTTTTACGAAGACGATGCGTTTGGCGAGCTCTTCTTCGATGCAAAACCCCGGCTCCCGGTCAGGCGCTACCTGCCGGGTCAGGCCGTGATCTCCGGTTCGTTCTCCAAGACCGTTGCCCCGGGGATGCGGATAGGCTGGATGTATGCCCCGCAGGAGATCCTGGCCAAATTCAACATCGTGAAACAGGCCTCAGATCTCCATTCCAACTTCCTCTGCCAGAAGATCCTCCACCGTTATCTCACAACTACCGATCCCGACCGGAGGATTCAGGAAATCGTGAAGGTGTATGAACGAAAATGCCGGCAGATGTGCGATCTTTTTAACGACCTCTTACCGGAACTCACCCATACAACCCCGGAGGGGGGAATGTTTCTCATTGCCACCCTGCCGCCGGGTCTTTCTGCACGGGCGGTCTTTGACGAGGGAGTCCGGAACAAGGTTGCCGTGCTTCCCGGCATGCCGTTCTATGTTGACGATGGCGGTACTGATACAATCCGGCTTAACTTCTCATCGGCTTCAGAAGAGCAGATAACCGAGGGCATGCACAGGCTTTCGAACGTTATCCACGGAATGCTGCACGCATAAACCGTTACGCTTTATAACGTTCGTCAGCCAGATCTTCCTTGTAAAGGAAGCGATGTTCTTGACGAATAAGTATCTGATTCTGCTCCTCGCGCTGGCGATCATTGCGGCGGTCATGCCCGTGGTCGCAGCCGATGACAATCCCGGCGATATCCCCATCGTCATACCCACTACAACCAAAACGCCGACACCCGAACCAACAACTCCGCCCTATACCCCGGTCACTGCACCACCAACGGAGGAGCCGACGGTGACGGTTCCCACGGTTGTAACATTGCCGACAACCGAACCCACCGTAACGGTTCCTACCATGGTCACCCAGCCGACAACACATCCAACCGGTTTCTCCACAACGGTACCTACCGAGACCTGGACCATAGAGCCAACACAGGCAGGTGGCGGGAAAGGCTGGATCACGACATTCTGTAATGTCGACGGGGCTACGGTATCATTTAATGGAGTCACCCAGGGAACTATTGCCGGGGGAAGCCTTACGGTCCCGGTAAGCCCATCGGGAACACCGGTTTCAACCATCACCGTCACCAAATACGGATATACTACCTGGCAGGGAGCACCCTCCCACATGCCGGAAGATCAGGAGACCGTCTCGGTCTATGCAACCATCAACCCCATCTCAACCCCGACTACCGCCCCGCCGGCCCAGTACGGGACCATCTATGCCCAGTCAACCCCGAGCGGTGCCCAGATCTACATGAACGGGAACTTCTGCGGGTACGCACCGGTCACGATACCTAACCTTTTACCCAACACGTATTCCATGAGAGCAACCCTCAATGGCTACACATCTGACTCGAGAACCGTCACGGTCTACGCGGGACAGACGACATATTACTCACCGGTACTCCAGCAGTCCCCTCAGCCATCCCGCAGCACCGGAACCGTGTACGTAACATCGAACCCGGATCATGCAATGATCTATGTTGACGGAAATTACCAGGGTAAGGCCCCCCTGACCGTCACGCTCTATCCCGGCAGCCACACGTTCCGGCTTACCCTGACAGGATATAATGACTACACGACAACCGTGTATGTCAACGGAGGGACTGCCCAGAACCTCAATGCCGTGATGACTTCGGCGTCCTATGGTTCGGTTACGATAACCTCCCTCCCCGGGGCAACCGTATACATGGACAGCAACACGATGGGAAAGATCCCGTCTTCAGGAGTCCTGACACTCAATAACATCCTGAACGGAAACCACCTGTTCAAGATTACCGCACCCGGTTATAATGACTGGATGAACACGATCTATGTGCGGGGCAACACGGTGACTCCCTTCACGGCAACCCTTACCCCGATCGGGACGAACCCGACACCGGTGCCGGCAACGGGCGCCTTCAATATCGTATCAACCCCTGCGGGATCCGAGGTCTATATCGATAACCTGTTCAAGGGATACACCCCGGGGGTGTTCGACGGGATCTCTCCCGGCCAGCACCAGATCCTGCTCAAGTATACCGGATATATGGACTACCCGACAACATCAACGGTGAATTCGGGCCAGACAACCCCTCTTGCGATCAGCCTGCAGCCTGCTCCAACCCCGACACCGCAATCAGCCCCGTCACCCGTAATCCTTATTGGAGGACTTGCGGGGATGGTTGCACTGGGAGCTGCACTAAGGAGGCGATCCTGAAATGACTGGTTCATGCAAACTATCCACAACCCAGATCCTGAGCGCCATCATCGTGATCATTATCATAGGGGCGTTCACGGCGTATGCCTATTCGAATGCGAACGATGCCCTCAAAGACTCTGTCAAGCAGGGAATGAAATCAACCGCCGGCGTCATGGCAACCCAGATCAATGCAAGCGATATCGCCAAATTCAAACCGGGCGATGACACTTCCCCGGCATATCTTGCCACAACCCGCCAGCTGAGGAATATGCGCAGCATGAACGATCATATCCTCAATGCCTATATCCTCAAAGTGAGCCCGGACCGGACCATAACATTCCTTGTCGACGATCTCGCGGAATATGACCCGCAGGGTTCGGCAAAGATTGGAGAAGTCTCGACCGCCCCCGACAAGCTCGAGATCTTCTCGGCACTCTCTGCGCCAACCACATCCAGAGAACCCTATACTACCAAATATGGTTCGTTCATATCCGCTTACGCACCCATCGATGACTCGAACGTTGGATCCTCCGGGAACACGTATGCGGTCCTTGCGATTGATATGGCGGCGGATGATTACAATAATTACACATCCAGGGGCATCCTCATTGTCCTCACCGGCATCGTATCGATGATCATCGCAGTCGGCGCGATCTTCTGGTTCGGCCGCAGGGACGAGAAGAAAAGCGAGTGATATAACCCATCGTGGCGGGAGATCCATCCCGCAAATTCTATTTTCTTATCCTTCCAACCAGTTTATCCATGTCATCACCAGTTCGTACCACGCTGTTGGCATGTGCCCTCATCGCAGTTCTTCTTCTCGCTGCAGGGTGCACCCAGCAGACCGCATCGCCGTCAAAAACTGAACCAGCCGGGATAACGGGAACTCCCGGGATCGCAACGGCTGCAGCAACGCCACCCGTGACCGCTGCAGCAACGGTCTCCACCGAGTCCTGGAAACGGGTCAGGCTTTCAACCAATATGGGCGACATCATCATTGCGCTCAACCCGGATATGCCCGTTACCACGGGCAATTTCGAGACATTGGTAACAAAGGGATTCTACAATAACGTGACGTTCCACCGGGTCATCGACGGGTTCATGATCCAGGGTGGAGATCCCACAGGTACCGGAATGGGCGGCCCGGGCTATACGATCAAGGACGAGTTCAAGACCGGCAACAGGAATGACCGCGGGACTATCTCCATGGCAAACGCCGGGCCCAACACCGGGGGATCCCAGTTCTTCATCAACCTTGTCAACAACAATTACCTTGATACTATGCATCCCGTCTTCGGCAAGGTGGTAACGGGTATGGATGTGGTAGACAAAATCGGGAAAGTGCCGACAACCGGGGGACAGGAAAACCGCCCAATCCAGAGCGTGACAATCCTGAAAGCTGAGATAATCTCATAACTTTTTTTATCCTGTTGCAGGGACACCGTATTCACAACACAGAATAAGTCCCGGCTCCAATACTTCTGCAGCATATCATGATAGCATCAGCACAAACCGGAAAACTCGTGCGGCTCGAGACGAACATGGGAACAATTTCCATTGCCCTTGCTCCTGACATGCCCATTACTGCGGGCAATTTCGAAACGCTTGTACAGAAGGGATACTATAACGGGGTTATCTTCCACCGGGTCATCAGCGGATTCATGATCCAGGGGGGCGACCCGACCGGGACCGGTCGCGGGGGCCCGGGCTATGCGATCAAGGATGAGTTCCCGCCCGGTAACAAAAATGACCGCGGGACTATCTCCATGGCAAATGCAGGGCCCAACACCGGCGGATCCCAGTTCTTCATCAACCTTGTCAACAACAACTTCCTCGATGGCAAACACCCGGCCTTCGGAAAGGTTGTTCAAGGAATGGATATCGTCGACAAGATCGGCAAGACAAAGACGGGCCACGGCGACCGCCCGGCCAAGGATGTTGTCATCGTCAAAGCCGTTCTTGAGTGAATGGCAGTGATTGTATTCGCGGAATAACGGTGGGCACCATCGATCCACCGCGCTTTTTTTAAAAGGCCCACAGCCCCGCATCTGAACAGGAGCCTGAAAACAGTCCCAGATCATGCTGACATTCCAGCAACTATCAGAGATCATCACACGAATGACTGCTTTTCCACCCCGATCATGCTGCCGTCAGGCTAACGAGGGAAGTCCCAAAAAAGAATATAAAAAAGGGACGGGGTATTGGGGGATAGGGATTATACTGCGAGATAGTCGTTCGGCTGGGGCATCTGCTCTTTTAAGCCCTTCCGCTTGCGGATACCGACAACGACTTCCTTGACCATGTTATTGGGAACCAGTTCGAAACCTGCAAACTCGGTATTCCACATGGCACGGCCTTCGGTGGCTGACCGGATATCTCCGGCAAACCCGAAGAGCTCGGCGACGGGAGCTTTACCGACAACGGTGATGGTGTCGCCTTCACTCTGCATGTCGAAGACCTGGCCGCGCCGGCCCTGGATCTGGGAGGTTGCTGCACCCATCTGGTCCATCGGGACCGTGATCTGGATCTTCTGGATCGGCTCAAGGAGCGAATCACCGGCAATCAGCATGCCACCCTTTATGGCGCCGCGCACTGCGGGGATGACCTGAGCGGGACCACGGTGGATTGCATCCTCGTGGAGCTTGACATCAACGAGAGTCATCTTGAGGTTCTGGACGGGCTCGTCAGCAAGAGGACCACCGGCAAGCGCTTCCTGGATACCTTCGATGACAAGTTCCATGGTCTCGTTGAGGTACTGGACACCTTTGGTCATGTCGATGAGCATGTTGGTGCCCTTGATCATCTTGACACTCTTTGCCTCGTCCTTGTTCATTCCCGCCGCCACCAGAGCGTCACGGCGCTCCAGCATCTGCTGGTTCATCGAGACCTCACCTTTCTTGATCAGGTCAACGATCACATCGGACATTGGTTCAAGGTCAAAGTAGAACCGGTTGTGGCGGTTCGGGGACTTGCCTTCGACCGCCTCGATCTTGCCGGTGACAGTCTCACGGTATACCACGATCGGTTCGGAAGTGACGATCTCGACACCCTTGTCACGCTTGATTCTGCCCGTGACAATCTCGAGGTGCAGTTCTCCCATACCGGAGATGAGGTGCTCGCCGGTCTCTTCGTTGATGGTTATGATCAGTGTCGGGTCTTCCTTTGCAACCTGCCGGAGCACTTCAACGAGCTTGGGCAGGTCCTTCATGCTCTTCGCCTCGACCGCAACGGTCATGACCGGTTCCGAGTAGTGCTTCAGTGACTCGAACGTGGCCATCTCCATGAGCGAGGAGACGGTGGAACCGACGAAGGCATCCCTGAGACCGGTGACTGCGGGGATGTTGCCCGCAACAATCTCCTCGACTTCCACACGCTTGGGTCCCATAAAGATACCGACCTGCTGGAGACGGTTCTCCTTCATGGCCGAACCCATGACATAGAGCACGTCGCCCCGCTTGAGGCTGCCGGAGAAGAGACGCCCGGTGGCGACTTCGCCCGCATGGGGGTCAAAGGAGATGTCGGTGACCATCATGCATACTGGACCATTCGGGTCGCAGTTGAGCATTCCCTTGCCTTCCTTCGTTGTCTTGTCACCATGCCAGATGACGTTGACACGGCGTGGTTGGGCTACGAGCGGGTCGGGAAGGTGGTGTACGACCATGTCGAGGACCACTTCGTAGAGCGGGCTCTTCTTTGCAAGGTACTTCATGTCCCCTGAACGGCACTTGTCGTACACGTCCTTGAATGAGATCCCGCTCTTCTTCATGTACGGTACCGAGATCGCCCAGTTGTAGAGCGCTGAACCGAAGGCAACGGTACCTAATGATGCATCGAGTTTCCAGCCGCTGTTGTAGGACTCCTCATTCATGCCCTTGATCAGCTTGTTGACCTTGTCGATCACTTTGCCGAGGCGGATCTGCATCTCCATCTCGTCGACTTTGAGTTCGTTGACGAGACGGTCGACCTTATTGATGAAGAGGACCGGGCGGACCTGCTCCTTTAATGCCTGCCGGAGCACGGTCTCGGTCTGAGGCATGGTGCCCTCGACTGCGTCAACGAGCACGACTGCACCGTCAACAGCACGCATGGCCCGGGTGACGTCGCCACCGAAGTCAACGTGACCCGGCGTATCGATCATGTTGATCAGGTAATCCTGACCTTCATACTCGTGCACCATCGAAACGTTGGACGCGTCGATGGTGATACCACGGGCCTGCTCTTCTGCATCCGAGTCCATGAAAAGCTGCTTACCGGCAAGTTCTTCCGAGATGATGCCGGCACCAGAAAGCAGGTTGTCGGAGAGTGTTGTTTTACCGTGATCGATGTGTGCTACAATACCAATGTTCCGAATATGTTTCGGTTCCTTCATGAGCTCAGTTACGCGCTCAACTGATTTTTTGCCGCGGACCATGAAATGACCTCAAAAAAAGATGTGATTACCGGGCGGACTTCGCGATCCGCTCGCGTTCTTCCTTTTTACCTACCGAGTAACACTTCATGTCGCCCTTGGAGGCTGCAATAAGTTCGTCGGCAAGGACTGCACTTGCGCTCTTCTTGCTCGTGCTGGATCCCTTCAGTGTTGCTTCGGCAATGAAGTGGATTGCAGTGTCAACCCGGCGCATGGGCGCGGTGTCGACCGACTTCGGGACATTGATACCACCATATTTCAGGCGGACGGTCTCTTCGCGGGGACCTGAATTGCCGATTGCTTCGACAAGGACTTCGATCGGGTTGCGCTTGGTCTTCTTGTTGACGATGATGAATGCATCCCGCACGATCCGGATTGCAAGCTGCTTCTTTCCGGTATTATTCTCGGTCTGCATAAGGCGGTTGATAAGCCGCTCGACAATCATCATGTTGCTCTTACCAAATTCCTGACGGGAGAACTTTCCGCAGGTGTGGGGGATGATCTGGGAGGAGAGGGTAACGTAGCGCATGAGGCTGGGGTCGTTGACCTTGACTTCGGAGGCATCCCACTGGTTGAACAGGAGTTTCTTTCCAGTTGTTTCTGTCATCTTAAATCACCTGCGCGGTTTCTCTTTCCTGCCAATAACCATTTCGTGGAGGCAGACGTTGTTCACCTTGGTGACCACGTACCGGACACCAGGGATATCTCCCATGGACCGGCCGAGACGGCCACCGATACCCTCGATCTCGACTTCATCATGTTCATCGATAAAGTTGATGGCACCGTCGCCGACTGCGAATGCGCTGACCTGCCGTCCGTTCTTGATGAGCTGGACGCGCACGCACTTACGGATTGCAGAGTTGGGCTGTTTTGCCTCGACACCGATCTTCTCAAGCACAATACCTCTCGCCTGTGGAGCACCCTCAAGAGGATCTGACTTCACATCGAGATTGAGTTCACGGCGGGCATAGTTTTTGTCTGCCCACCTGAACTTATTTGAGTCCCGAACCAGTTTTCTGGCTGCAAATTTACCCTGTCCCATTAAATAGCCTCATTTCAGTTTTTATTGTGGTTATCGATAACCCACATTGGGATATGTACTAACGCGGGTGATCGATTTATAAATTGTGGCATCCCACCTGCCTGTCTTATACTATTGATCCTTGCTCATAATAACATTATATCCTTCTTTCTCCAATAATGGGCAATGAAAGTCGGGATCTATAAAGAAGTGCAGATTGATACAAGTCACCGGCTGCTCTATTACAAGGGGAAATGCGCCAACCTTCATGGGCACCGATGGAAGATTGAGGTCTGGATGGAGGGGGAACCGGACCCGGAAACACAAATCCTGATCGATTACAGCCTGATAAAACAGGTCATCAACAAATACGATCACCAGATCATCCTCAATCGCGATGACCCCATGGTACCACGCATCCAGGAGTTCCACCCGGTTATCACAACACCCGGAGAACCAACCAGTGAACTGATCGCAGTTCTCATCCGCGACGACCTCTACGCGATTTGCCGGGAATTGGGAATTAAGGCAACAGTACCCAAGATCCGGGTCTGGGAATCCCCCACGTCCTGCGCTGAGCTTAAAGAATGAAGATCGCGGATATTTTCAGGAGCCTCCAGGGAGAGGGAAAGAACCAGGGCAAGCCCTGCCTTTTCATCCGGCTGGCCGGGTGTAACCTGAAATGCCGCTGGTGCGATACACCGGAGTCGCGGGAGGGGGGCATCGAGATGAGCCTCGACACCATCCTTGAACAGGTCTGGCGTATCAACCCACCCTATGTCTGCATTACTGGCGGCGAGCCCCTCCTGCAGTCAGAAGACCTCGCGCACCTGCTCGCTTCACTTTCCCGGCGGGGAACCCTGATTGATATCGAGACCAACGGAACCATCGATTTTAGCAACCTCCAGCAGTATGCTGATATATGCATGGATGTGAAATGCCCATCGTCGGGAGAGCAGAGCAACTGTAACCTGCTCGAAAAGATACGCCCGCAGGACAGCGTGAAATTTGTCGTGCACGATGAGGAAGACTGCCGTTATGCGCAGGAAGTAATGAACACGCACCGGATTGCCGGTGAGATCTTCTTCTCACCCGTATTTGGATCAGATTATACACCCATTACCAGGTTTATTCTTATCAACAACCTGCCGGTGAGATTCCAGCTGCAGTTACACAAAATTATCGGGGTAAAATGATGAAAGCGGTATGTCTACTCTCCGGGGGGATGGACTCGTCCACCCTTGCGTATGTTGCAAAGGATGAAGGCTATGATATCCTCGCGCTTCACCTCAACTATGGCCAGAGAACCGAGAACAAAGAACGTGCATGCGCCAGGAAAATCGCCTCGCTTCTCGATGCAAAGGAATTTGTTGAGGTTGATGTCGGCTACTTTTCGCTCTTTGGGGCAAGCAGCCTCACCGATAAAAATATGGCTGTCGATAATTTTGATCCGGCCCGCGCACATATCCCGAACACGTATGTCCCCTTCCGGAATGCAAACCTGCTTTCCATTGCAACCAGTTTTGCTGAGGCATACACGGCAGATGCGATTTTTATCGGGGTCCAGGCACTCGATTACAGCGGCTACCCGGACTGCCGCCCGCAGTTCATCGAGGCGTTCCAGAAAGTGATCGATCTCGGCACTAAGGATACGACGAATATCTCGCTCTTTACCCCGTTCATTGATATGACGAAGAGTGATATTCTCAGGGAGGGGATACGACTGGACGTGCCCTATGAACATACATGGTCCTGCTACCGGAGCGAGGGGAAAGCCTGCGGCACCTGCGGTTCGTGCCATTTCCGGCAGGAAGCCTTTGCTGCGATCGGGAAAAAGGACCCCATTGAGTACGAGGAATAAATGGAGATCTTTCGCGGGAGAAGACTCTGGATCGAACAGCGCAGGGTCGAACTGCCAAACGGCCTTGAGCGGGAAAAGATTATCGTTCACCCGAGCAGTGCGGTTGCGATCCTTCCCATAGAGAACGGCCGGTGCAAACTGCTCCGGCAATACCGGTACGCGATTGACGATTACATTCTTGAGGCACCTGCCGGTGCTCTCGAAAAAGACGAAGAACCACTGGAGGCTGCCGGCCGGGAGCTCATTGAGGAGACCGGGTTTGCAGCCCGTAGGATCGAGCCCCGGGGGTTTATCATAACGACTCCTGGGTACACCGACGAGAAAATCTACCTGTATGAAGCACAGGGGCTGACGCCGTCAACAGAGTACGGGAAGGATGAGGACGAGATTATCGAAGTCATTGACGTAGCGGTCAGTGATCTCCCCGACATGGTACAGGATGGCACCATCACGGATGCCAAGACCATCTGCCTCATTTACCGGTGCCTCGGGTGCTGATCGTGCGTTCGTTCCTCATCCCGGTTCTCATTCTCATGATATGCCTGGCATCTGCAGGATGCTCCGGAAACACCACACCTTCCAGATCCACCTATTCAGTCGATTCCGGCGGGACTCTCACACTTTCCTGTGCACCGGTGACCACGAGCGAAGAGATACTCTTCACAAATGACACGTACACAAAATCGCGAATCATACTGCACACGGAAAACGGCGACGTGGTAACGTACCTTGCAGCACCAAAAATGCCGAAGGCTGCGATCCTGTACGTGCCGGGAGCGGGTGAGAAAATTGCAGGGCACGAGGAGCGAATGGTCAGGTATGCGTCGGCGGGTTACGCATTCCTCTTCGTAGATATCCGTGGAAACGGGGGAGAGACGGCAGGGAACCCATTCAGCCAGCAGCTGATCCAAGAGGACTATGCCCGGTTCGAGAAAGGTGAGATGCCACAATATTATCTGAGTATCTGCGATCTCATATCAGCGCAGAAGATGTTGGCCGGGAAATTTCAGATACCAGTCTATGCAATGGGATCGAGCAACGGGGGAAGGTATGCTACCGTTGCAGCCGGCATCGGTCCTCAGTTTGCCGGCTATGTTGGCATCTCCACATCGGACTGGGGACTCCGCGATTCCGTTCTCCGGCAAGGATACACCGGCGACACGGTGCGGTTCGCCACATCCATCGAGCCGGGCACATACATAGGCATGATCTCCCCCCGTCCGGTCTGGATATTCCATGCTGAAAAGGATCCGATCATCCCGTTCGGGAACGGACAACAGTTCTTTGCAAAAGCGCAGGAGCCAAAAACATTCCTGAACTTTTCCGGGGATCATGGCATCAACTCAGATGTGGACGGAAAGATCATAGGGCAATGGGCGCAAATTTATGCCCCACGCGAGTGAATAGGTAATAGCTTCAATAAAGAGGTTTGATTCGGGCAATGGCAGAAGAAGCAGTGGAGATGGATGATGCGCGCAAGCGCTATGAATTCAAGAAGACTCTGGAGAAGCTCCAGTCGCAGCAGGGAGACGGAACGGAACTCATAACGCTCTACATCCCACCCGACAAGCAGATCTTCGACGTGACCAACCAGCTCAAGGATGAGTTCGGGCAGTGCGCGAACATCAAGAGCAAGCAGACCAAGACCAATGTCCAGAGTGCCATCTCCTCCATCCTCTCGCGCCTGAAATATTATAAGCGTCCCCCGGCCAGCGGACTTGCAGTCTTCTGCGGCACCGTGAAAACCTTCGGAGACCGTACGGATCTCCAGTGTACCATCATCGAACCGCCGGAACCTCTTAATCTCTACATGTACCGCTGCAGCTCGAATTTCGAACTCGAGCCGCTCCTCCAGATGCTCGAAGAGAAGTACGTGTATGGCTTGCTCGTTCTCGACAAGCGCGAAGCGTACTGGGGATTTTTGCGCGGCAACCGGATCGAACCGATGGGAGGGGCAAACTCAACGGTGCCGGGCAAGATGCGAAAAGGCGGCCAGTCGGCAGCACGGTTCGGGCGCCTGCGTGAGATCGCCATCGACGAATTCTACACGAAAATTGGTGAGCGGTCGAGTGCTATCTTCCTTGCAGAAAAAGATTTTTTCGAGCGGTTCAAAGGTGTCCTGATCGGGGGGCCGAGCCCGACAAAAGAGGAATTCGAGAAGGGGAATTATCTCCACCACGAGGTCCAGAAACGGATCATCGGGCTTTTCGATGTAGCGTACACCAATGAGGATGGGCTCTCGGAACTGGTCGATGCGGCAAAGGATGCCCTCAAAGGGATGACCGTTATCAAGGAGAAGTCCTTCATGGACCGGTTCCTAAGAGAACTGGTCAAGGAAGACGGGCTTGCAGCATACGGTGAAGACAGCATCCGGCACAACCTTGGGATCGGCGCAGTGGATACACTCCTGCTCTCGGCAAACCTCCGGAAATCACGGCTGAAGATCAAGTGCCAGAGCTGTGATTACATCACCGAAAAAACAGTCAATATCGAACCGGGTAAAACGGTCAGGGACATCCCGCTCGGGAACTGCCCGAAATGCACGGCACCGCTCGTGCTCGATCAAGAGATCGATATTGTCGACGAGCTGACAAAACTCGCTGATCAGAGCAGTTCCAAGGTCGAGATCATCTCCGATGATTTCGAAGAAGGATCGATCCTCTTCACCGCATTCGGAGGGATAGCCGCAATCCTCAGGTACAGGACGGGATACTGATGCTGCACGACATGTTCACGATAATAGAAACGGCAATCAAAGAGACCACCGGTGTTGCTGATGCACTCCTGGTCGATGGGGGGGAGCATGCAGACCTTGCATCCACCGTTGCATTTGCCCTTGCCAGGCAGAAAAGGCAGGCACCGGTAAAGATTGCCCAGGAGCTTGCCGCTGATCTCGCCAGACGCCCCGATCTTACCGGGATTACTATTGAGGCTAAAGGGCCCTATATCAATTTCATCTTCGGGAAAGCCTATGTCAGCGAGATACTCCGGGCTGCTGTACAGCCCGGCTACGGTAACCTGCCAAAGAAGCCTGTGCGGGTCGTTCTCGAGCACACCAGCGCAAACCCGAACGGGCCCCTGCATGTGGGACACATCCGGAATTCGATCATAGGCGACACCCTTGCCCGTGCCTTTCGAAAAGCCGGCTACCCGCTCGAGGTCCAGTATTACGTCAATGACATGGGCCGGCAGATCGCGATCGTAGTCTGGGGATTCGACAATCTCGACAACAAGCAACTCGATGGCGAGAAAGAGGATGCTCACATCGCCCGGATCTATATTGCGGCAAACCGCGAGATAGAGAAAGACGAAGGGATCACCCAGCAGGTCAATACCCTGATGCAGCTCGTGGAAAATGGCGACCCGGCAACGGTGAAAAAGTTCCGCAGGGAAGTCTCCCGATGCCTTGACGGTTTCAAGGTCACGATGAAAGATCTCAACGTTGCCCATGACCGGTTCGTCTGGGAGAGCGATTTCATCCGCAACGGGAACACGGAGCGGATTATCAACAAGCTCAAGAGGATCCCCCAGGCACATGAAGATGAAACACTCTATCTCGATCTCTCCGAATTCGGGTTCGAGAACAAGTATGTCATCCGCAGGAGTGACGGGACTTCGGTCTATGCAGCCCGTGATCTCGCCTTCCATGCATGGAAAGGGGCGAACTTCGACCGGGTAATCGATGTTCTCGGCGCTGATCACAAACTCATCGGGGCCCAGCTCCAGTGCACGATGAAACTCCTTGGTGAGAAAGTACCCGAGATCGTCCATTTCGAGTTCGTCTCGCTTCCCGAAGGCTCGATGAGTACCAGGGCCGGCAAGTTCGTCTCTGCAGACGATCTCATCACCGAGATCCGCAAGCGGGCGTTTGACGAGGTGACCACCCGCAGGCCGGAACTGGACGAGGAGACGCGCAGGTCAATAGCACAGTCGGTAGGTCTTGCTGCAATCCGGTATGACATCGTGAAAGTCTCTCCGGAAAAGAGCACCGTGTTTGACTGGAAAGAAGCGCTGGATTTCGAGCGGCAGAGCGGACCGTACATCCAGTACGCCCATGCCCGGGCCTGCAGCATTCTGGAGAGGGCAGGATCATTCCCCGAGTCATTCGAACTCGAGACAGAACAGGAAATAATCCTTGCAAAGAAGATTGCCCGCTTCCCGAGGGTCATCGATAATGTTGTCTCCGAACTCCGCCCGCACATACTTGCGATCTATGCACGGGAACTGGCTGACACCTTCAATACGTTCTACCATTACGAACCGGTTCTGAAAAGCGAGGGGCAGACCCGCAACCGTCGCCTCACGCTCGTAAAAGCCGTGCAGAACACGCTTAAAGAGTCGTTAGAGACCCTTGGGATCGATGCCATCCACTCCATGTGATCCCCTGCGCAGGCAGGGATACCAGTTTTTTTCCCCGTCTTCGACGGCAGCGCTCAAGCCCTGCATGTGGTGCAAACGTGCCCTGCAGGGGGGAGAGATGTGCTACAAGCACCAGTTCTATGGTATTGATAGTCACCGCTGCGTCCAGATGACGCCCACGCTGCGCTGCAACCAGCGCTGCCTTTTCTGCTGGCGGTCCTTCGAGCACGAGCCCCCCGAAGAAGAAGAATGTTCACCGGAGACCATCCTTGCCGGCATCCACAGGTTCCAAAAGAAGGCACTTGCCGGCTACAACGCAGTGCTCGACAATACGGTGACGGATGAGCGCTGGCGGGAAGCGCTGGACCCAAAGCACATCGCCATCTCGCTCTCCGGGGAACCCACACTTTACCGGCAGCTCCCTGAACTTATCGGATTATTCAACCGCAACGGGTATACCACGTTTCTCGTCAGTAACGGAACAAACCCGGAGATGATCAGAAGATGCAACCCGTTCCAGATGTATGTCTCGCTGGACGCCCCGGACAGGGAAACGTACCATGCCATATGCCGTCCGCTCGGGGATTACTGGGACCGGGTGAACGAGAGCCTCCGGCTGCTCGATTCCCGCAGGTCTGCAGTGAGAGTGACCCTGGTCAAAGGGCTCAACGATTTTGCACCGGAACGCTACGCCGCGATCCTGCAGGATTCGGGCGCAAGCTTTGTGGAAATAAAGGGATATATGTATCTGGGATACAGTAGAAACCGTTTGGCAAGAGAGAATATGCCGGATCATGCACTTGTGCAATCCTTTGCGGAGAAGATTGCGGCCGCGTGTGATTACCGGTTCAAAGATGAGAATGAATTGAGCAGAGTGGTAGTGCTGGAGCGTTTGAGATGAGATTCAATCCCGAGGACTGGAAACAGAAGTCACATGAGAATTTTGAAGGGGCATGGCATGAAGGACCGTCGGTCCTGACCCCGGCATCGCATGCAGACACCTACCCGTGCCGGGTATACAAGCGGGCGCAGGCACACCCCGTCTTTGCCACTATCAACCGTTTGCGCGAGACCTACCTCTCGATGGGTTTTGACGAGGCTGAGGTTCCGGTTATCATCGAAGAGAAGGATATCTACCGCCAGTTCGGGCCCGAGGCAATGGCCGTGCTCGACCGGGTCTTCTACCTTGGGGGGCTTCCCCGGCCAAATGTCGGAATCGCCCGGGACCGGCTCGATAAGATCAACGGGATTCTCGGCAAGGCAATGGAACCCGCAACCGAGGAGAAACTCCGCGGGACGCTCCATGCTTATAAAAAATCCGAGATCGACGGCGACGAGCTCACCTTCGAGCTTGCAAAAGTGCTCGAGACCGACGATGGAGTCGTTGTCCATATCCTCGATGCCGTCTTCCCGGAGTTCCGGGAACTTGCTCCCGAATCCTCACGCTCCACCCTCCGCAGCCACATGACGAGCGGCTGGTTCCTGACGCTCGGCTCCATCTGGGACAAGAGCCCGCTGCCGCTGCGGATGTTCTCCGTGGATCGCTGCTTCCGGCGGGAACAGGCCGAGGGCCCGACCCGGCTTATGACCTACCACTCGGCTTCGTGCGTTGTGGCCGGGGATGATGTGACCATTGAAGACGGAAAAGCGGTGAGCGAGGCACTCCTTTCCGCTTTCGGGTACACCGACTTCCGTTTCCAGCCAGATGAGAAGCGCTCCAAGTATTACATGCCGGACTCACAGACCGAAGTCTATGCCCGGCACCCGGTCCACGGATGGGTGGAGGTTGCAACTTTCGGTATGTACTCCCCCTCAGCCCTTGCCGAGTACGGCATAGGAGTTCCGGTCATGAATCTCGGTCTCGGGGTAGAGCGGCTGGCCATGATCGCCTACAATGCAAATGATGTCAGGCAGCTCTGCTTCCCCCAGTTCTTCCCCAAACCCCTTAGCAACAACGAGATTGCCCGGACTGTTCACCTGCGCGAGGAGCCGGTCTCCCCGGAGGGCAAAAAACTCGCCATAGCGATTGCAAAGACCGCTGCTGCGAACGCAACTGCCCCGGGGCCCTGCTCATTTACTGCGTGGGAAGGACTGCTTGGCAGGGTAAAGATCAGCGTTGCCGTGGAAGAGTCCGAGTCAAACGCAAAACTTTGTGGTCCCGCCTGCGCAAATGAGATCTTTGTCCATGACGGCTCCGTTCTCGGAGTGCCTGACGCCGAGAAGTGGAAACAGGTACGAACAGAGGGAATACCAACAGGGATCAGCTATCTGAGTGCAGTGTCTGCCCTCGCGGCAGCAAGGGTAGAAGAAGCGGCACACTGCGGGAAAAGTACAACCGTGCAGGTGAAGATGGCAAAACTCCCTAGCGACATCAACCTGAAGATTGAGGAGTACGCGATGCGGTTTATCACGGATAACAAAAAGAAAGTCGATGTCCGGGGCCCGGTCTTCCTCTCGGTCAGCTCAACCATCAAAGAATAAAATCCTTTTTCCTTATCAAGCCCGTTCCCGGATGAAAATCCTCCGGTGGATAATCCTCCAGGATAGGATCAACTGGACGATATCGGTTGCCGTAACAGTCTTTCTTCCTTCGAACATGGCAATCGGGTGGACGCCGGTCTGGTGCTCGATACTCTTCTCGAGCTTCCGGATGGTTTCATAATTCATCTCCCCGTCAAAAGTCAGGGATCGCATCTTTGCACAATTAACAAACTGCGTCGAGAACTCGATGAGGAAATCTTCGTCATGGAACGAGAGAAGCGAGTACAGATCGATGTTGAGATCTATGTCCGAGATGGTACGCCGCATCCGGTTCTGCATGAGGGAGATACTGTACACGTTTCTTTCGGGACCTTTCTGCCTGCCATACTTTGAGGGGGCGATCCGGATAACCGCATCGGCATCACACCGCTGTGGTGCGATAAAAGTCTCATAATCTTTCTCGCGCCGCACTATCTCTTCCGTCACCTGATCTGAAGAATATCCCCGGCGCTCCATGTCGCGGAGCCGCTTCCAGGTATACTTCACCTCTTTATCCGGGTCAACGAAGATGGAGAAGTCCATCAACTCCAAAAGGCGCGGGGTAAAGAGCGTGTGGAGCCCTTCCAGGATCAGGATCTTCCGTGGCGAGAACGTGACCGGGGGATCGAACCGGCCGGTAGAGTGGTTATACACCGGTTTATTGATAGGATGGCCCTGCTTCAGCTGCGCAATATCCGTTTCCAGTTGTGCAAGATTGTTGGCATCCGGGTGAAGGGGCGTGATGTCACGCAGCCTGCGTTCTTCCCGGTCGTACTTGTGGTAATCATCGAGCGTTATGGTGGAGAGCAGTTCCGGGCCGAATATCTGCCGGATTGCATTCGTGAACGTGGTCTTTCCCGACCCGCTGTCACCGGCCACACCGATCGTAAAGACAACAGGGGAGTGGGCTATGATCTCCTTGAAATTGGGCAAATAATCCATGGAATACGTACCAGTGGAGTGCCGGATTGTATTAAGATCGCGGGAATGCGCAGTGGATATTCCAGATAAAAATGGACAAATCGTAATATCCGGGGCATTTGTTAGAAATAAGTAACATTTATTACGATTAATGTTAGAAATAAATAACATACGTTTGCGATAACCATGAAACCAAGAAATATTTACCGGATAATCATCGGTGCACTGATGTCAGTCAGCGGTCTTGTAACAATCCTGCTAACCAGCGGAGAGGGCATAACCGGCACAATCCTCCTGTGTGCAGGTCTTGCATTCCTGATCACCGGGATCAGCCGTCACAAAAGATATGGCGATGATCCTGAGTCAGATGAGCGATCCAGGAAGATAGGTGCGTACGGGTTGTCCTATGCCTGGCTGACCGGCATTATTTTCATGTTTTCACTGTTCTGGCTGGATTACCTGAAGATCCTAGTGCTCACTGCACAGAACGCCCTATCTGTATCGATCCTCGTACTGGCACTCTCTGCCATTGTATTCCAGACGTATCTCTTCCGGAAGGGTGATGCAGATTGAAATGCGAGGAATGAGATGGGCATGCAGACAAAAATAAAAGAATACCGCACGCGACTCTCCCTGACCCAGGAGGAACTCGCAAAAGCCGTAGGTGTACGGCGGGAGACTATCGTCTTTCTCGAACAGGGGAAGTATAATCCGTCCCTTAAACTTGCCCATGATGTGGCAAAAACCCTGCATGCAAAGATTGACGATCTGTTCCTTTTCGAAGACGGTACCCATGGCCCCGGAACATGGGAAGTTCTCGAGGATTAACTGCAAATTACCGGGACATTACGGGAATGTTCTGATTCTGACGGGGATACAGCATTGTCATTTTTTTCCGGAACACTTACAAGGTGCCCGAGAATTCGTATCGTGGCTTCCTTGTCAAGTGGCTGGTTGTCATTACCGCATTTTGGGGAGTAGATACAGGTAGGACAGCCATCTTCACACCGACAATCCCTGACCAGTTCATAAGCACTGGTGAATAGGGAGGGGAGGAGTTCATACGCTTTCTCTGCGAGCCCGATCCCGCCTTCAAAGGCATCGTAAACAAATACCGTGGATTCGCCTGCGTCACCAAAAGACGGGGAGGACAGACCCCCGACATCCCAGCGGTCACATACCACGTGCAGGGGCATGAGTGCGATTATCGCATGTTCCGCTCCATGAAGACCACCCGCAAAATCCTGGCCGGCTTCAATGGTTTTTGTCTCAACATCTGCAGGCATCACAAACCAGAAGGCTTTCGTCCGGAACATCAGCGGGGGCAGGGAAAGGGGTTCCATACCGATAACAGAATCCCCGCGTTTTATCTTGTACCCGGTATAGTGCTCGGTTACTTCTACATCCCCGAATGCGCATTCTGATCCCTGAATTGTTTTTGTTTCAAGGATGTTGATCACCGCGAGATTTACCTCTTTTAAGGGTTGGGTATAGTAATCAACATCCGTTTCTGTTACCCGGATGTTGTGGGTCTCCAGATCCATTTCAGTCACTATGTAAGTGATTCCCTGGTGAAGCATGATCGCACCGTTATGCGCCTCCCGGTATGCCTGCTCCCGGCTCATGGTCTCAAGCAGTTTTCCCTGACTCAATATTCTGAATGTCTCACCCGGGATGCCGTCAAGCCGGACGGCGTCCGCCGCCCTTCCACGTCCCGAGTAAACCCACCCGCGGGAGGTCTTTCTCAAAAGATCACCGGAGGCCAGTTCAGGGAGAAGATCAGAGAATGGCAGAGAGAAGACTTCCCCGTCATTTATCTCATGAAGCGGCAGCTCTGCAGCAGCACAGAGCAGATGTCCGGAAAAGATATAGGGATTGTTTATATCGATGATTGCATGTTCGTGAGGCCGGTTGAAGAACTCCTCCGGGTGATTCATGAAATACTGGTCAAGCGGGTTTGCCTGGGCAACGAGGATTGCAAGGGATTCCGTCCCGCTCCTCCCTGCCCGCCCTGCCTGCTGGCGTGCGGACATCATGGTCCCGGGATATCCGGCTATGATAACGGCATCGAGCGATCCGATATCTATCCCGAGTTCGAGAGCATTGGTGGAAACGATTCCTCTCATAGTCCCATCCTTTGCCCCCCGCTCGATCGTCCGGCGCTCTTCCGGCAGGAAACCGGCCCGGTAAACAGATATGGAATCTGCCAGCTGTGCCGATGAGCGCCGTGCATCCTCCCGTGCCCAGACCGTAACGAGTTCTGCCATTTTCCGGGAGCCGGTGAAGCAGAGGGTCTGGAGATTGTTTTTTACGCACGAGAGAAGAAGATCCTTTGTCTCTTGGTACGTGGACCGATCGCCGGTACCATTAAAAAAAGGATTATAGAGGATGAAATTTTTTATACCGTGAGGGGAACCGGTTTTTTCAACAAGCACGAATGGCTGGCCGGTCAGGTTTCTGGCAAATTCCAGGGGATTTGCCAGGGTTGCAGTGGATACAATGAACCGGGGAGTTGATCCGTAATACCTGCAGATCCGCTGGAGCCGGCGAATCAGAAATGCGATATTGGATCCAAAGACCCCACGGTACCGGTGTGCTTCATCGATGATTATGTAATGCAGCCCCGAGAAGAACGTGCGCCACTTCGTATGCCATGACAGGACATGGTGAAGTTCGTGGGGATTTGAGACAATGATCCGGGCATTCTCCCGGATCGCGGCCCGTTTTGACTGGGGCGTGTCACCATCGTATATTGCCGGTTTTGCATTGATCCCGCAATATTTTTCCATCCGCAGGAGCGTTGCAAGCTGGTCATTTGCAAGTGCTTTGGTTGGGTAAAGGTAGAGCGCACGCGTTCCTGGTGCATTCTCAAGATCTTCGAATACGGGGATATTGAATGCCAGGGTTTTGCCGCTCGCCGTGGGAGTCGTGATAATCACATTTCTTCCGGCACGGATATGGTCGATGGCTTCGCACTGGTGGGAATACAGCTGTATTCCATTCTGGTCAAGATATGATTGGAGCAGGGAGGAAAGGGGTTCATCCAGCGTTCCATACTCCGGATACCTCGGGGGAGTCATTTCCACGTGCACAAGCCGTTTCCGGTAGACAGGATTTGTTCCCAGAAGCCGGAGAACATCAGGAACAGTCATAAGACTCCCCCCGGAGGTGGAAGAAGAGGCGGGCAAGAGAAACTACATCCTGCCGGTTGTGTTCAACAACGGGCACCAACGGGCCGCAATTACCGGTCCGCAGGTACGTCTCGAAGAACTCTGGTACCATCTGCCCGGGTATATCGTCCTCCCGATGGAGACCCAGAATCTCACGTTCAAGAACGGTAAGGCGGAGGGAGGGGAGATGATCCTTCCATCTCCTGCGACTGAAGTGGAGGACATCGAAGTGGGGGATTTGTGCGAGAGGTTCCATGCCATAGTAGGCGAGCCGGTCTGACAGGTAGGGAAGATCAAATGATTTGCCATTGAAGGTAACTGCTGCCCGGTTTCTGCCTGAAAAAAACTCTGAAACTGTGGTAAGTGCGGCTTCTTCCTCAGCAATATCCCGGACCAGGTACTGGCGGACGTTGAGATCTCCATGTTCGAGAATCCCAATGCCAAAGAGAATGATCGGCCGGGAGAACAACCCGAGGGTCTCGATATCAAAGAACACAAAATCCTCAGGCTCGTGCAGGTCTGCCGCACCCAGAACCGCAGGGTGGGATCGGGAATGCCTGCATCCGACAAGCTCCATGATCTCTGCAGAATTTTCCCGGCTTAAACAGTCAAGCACATGATCTGCCCCGGACCGGAATTTCGGGTGTCCCAGGAGATCAGTAATCCGGTGAAACCCCCGGTCATTCAGTCGTTTCCGGGTCGCCGGGCCAACTCCCCGGACAAGGATGAGATCTTCCAGGATCCCGTTTTTAAACCGGTCCCTGTTAAAATGAGGAGAAGTGAGCAGGTGCCTGCCTTCGAGTTCGAAACAGGTACCTCCTGCGTTGAAACATTCTTTCCCGCTAAAAACAGTATCAACAGACTGGCCACGGTACTGATTAAGCAATTCACCAAGCATGCGGCGGGCATGATCATATTCTGAAGAAAAAACAAAACTATTGGAAAAACCCGTACCAAAGACATTTCCGTCACGGACAACCTCATATTCACGCATCGTGTCCATGCGCTCTTGCCAGAGGGTACCAATCCGGGAATGAACCTGCAGGGCAGACATTGTCTGCAAGAACATCCAGAACCAATAAGATAAACACCTTACCGTGCAGGATGAAAGTGATCTGAAACCGGATATTGGGTGCACGCGAACGGTGACGGCAGACCCCTCGGGGGAAACCGCTATCGTGATATATACAGAAAAATATCTTGACAGGAGTGCACATATGTGCCATAAGCGTATCCTGGGATTTAACGAGAGGGGAAACGATGACCGATTTCAAGGGATTTCTCATTGATCTTGATGGCGTCCTGTATGTAGGGAACAGGGCAATCTGCGGCGCAAAAGAGGCAATTGAATTCCTGACCGATGAACAATACAAGTTCCGGTTCGTATCCAACACTACCCGTAAGTCCCGCACAACCATTACCCGTATTCTCTCTCTTATGGGAATTGATATTCCGGAAAAATATCTCTTCACCCCGCCAATGGCCGCAATAGCATATATGAAAAAAACAGGAAAAATGAGGTATTATCTCCTCACGACCGGGGATGTTGAGAAGGATTTCGATCCGGCCAGCCGGTGTATTCCTCCCGCAAGACCCGATTTTGTCGTGATTGGGGATGCTGGTGAAAAAATCACGTATGATACCCTTAATACCGCATTCCGGTTCCTGATGGAGGGGACGGAACTGATCGCTCTTGAAAAAGATCGTTACTGGATGTCTCCCGACGGGCTGTCACTGTCTGCCGGACCGCTGGTTGCAGCCCTAGAATTTGCTTCCGGAAAAACCGCAGCGGTGATGGGAAAACCATCAGCTGCGTTTTTTGAGCTTGCATTGCAGGATATGGGACTTTCCCCGGGCCATGTTGCCATGATCGGAGACGATATAAATACAGATATCGGGGGAGGAAAACAGGCGGGTATGTGTGGGGTACTGGTCAGGACGGGTAAATACCGCAAAGAATCTGCAGATTCCGCAGCCATTAAACCTGACTATATCATAGACTCGATTGCGCAGATCCGGGATATTCTCTGAAGAGCCGCCATGACGGAGTTCTGATGTTACCATGCCTAAAAAGATCCTGTATATTCTGGGAATTGTAGTGATCATCTTGTCCGCCGGAGTTGCCGGGGGATATTTCAGCTCTTTTTTCCAGAAAGACAGGGTTATTGTCCCGAACATAAAGCCTGCAGCACCGGGAGCCCAGCCGATTATTTCAACGCATGTGTTCCCGTTCGAACAATCGCTCATTACCATCTCGATCCCGATCAACAGATCGGTCTACGAAGGGGCACGGAGTGCTGACAAATCAGTCACCATTTTCGGGAACATTTCAGAAAATGTCTGGGTGGCAGAGAGCTACCGGGCTATGGCAGGGGATCCCAACCAGGAAGAACTGTACCGTTCACTTATTACCGAGTTCCGGAAAGTTAAGGGTGAAATGGGACTGACTGACGATGAATATCTTGAACTTATGGCTGCTTATGTCCAGTCGCTCCGGTACGAGACGGGTACGGAAAACCCGGCAAAGTTTCCTATAGAGACAGTGGTGGAAGCGTCGGGGGATTGCGATGACAAGAGCCTGTTGCTCGCAGGTCTATTATCACATGAGGATTACAACGTGGCGCTCTTCTCATTCGGGCCCGAAGCTCACATGGCAGTAGGTGTCGGCTCCGATGAATACCAGTACAAAAACACGGATTATACATTTATTGAAACAACTAACTTTTCCTTTGTCGGGGTTCCCACACGAACACTTGAAAACGGGGTCATACTCCAGTCGTCTCCACTGGTTATCCCGATGGGCGCAGGATCAAATAAGTATCACTTGGGAGGAGAGACTCAGTATATCGAAGAGATCAATTTACTTTCCGAAAAAAAAGCAAAGGAACTTGAGCTGCAGGTACGGGACATGGAGAGTGACCTGAAAAGCCGGTGGGATATTGTCAAACAGCTCGAAGAGCAGATGATGACTATTAAAGCCTCCGGGAACACCGGGGGATACAATGCCCGGGTAGCAGAGCATAACGCACTTGTTTTGGAATATAACACGCGCCTTGAGAAATATCGAGAACTTCGAACTCAGTACGAGCAGTACGCGAATATCTACAATTATATCATCAGCCACGAGTATGATCGGAAAGGAGTGTATACTTTTATAAAAGCGAATGTTCTCTCGTGAAAGTTGTTGATAAACCAGGATTCCATCTTTTTATTTTATATTCAGAGAGATAAACGCGGGGGATGGGTAATCATCTGATGATTTATCTTCGCATGCTAAAGATCCAAGACGTTTCATCGCGATATCACAATACTGGCGTGAATTATCTATACCAATGAAACGTCGCCCGGATTTCCAGGCTGCGAGTGTAGTTGTTCCCGCCCCATTGAAAGGATCGAGAACAATGTCGTTTTTGTACGAGAAGAGTTTCATGAGCCGCCGGGGGAGCTCCTCCGGGAACATGGCAGGATGATTGTAGTCTTTCATCCGGGTTTCGGGAGGAAAGGACCACCGGCCTTTGACCCATTCCTTGAATTCATCCGCGGTGATGTCAATATTTTCGCGCTTCCCGGCCTTTTTATGAGTGATTTTATCGAAGACTTCGATAAATTCCCACGTATACTTGATGTAAGGCATTGAGGGGGATTTCCAGCTGCCCCAGGCCGTGAATTTCGCATTATAGTTGTTCTTCTCCCAGAGAAATTCCGCTTTCCAGAGAAGGCCAAGACCGTCTAACTGACGGGAGATTATGTGGTGGGTGGGAACATAATCGGAAAAGAGTGGCTGGACGTTTACAGCAATCCGGCCGCCGGGTTTGAGGACACGGTTACATTCCTTCCATACATCGAGGAGTTTTTTAAAATAGGTATTCCATTCATGCGTATCATCGCTCGGGTCTCCGGCATAAACATGGCCAAAATTATAGGGGGGGGAGGTTATGACCAAATCGATGCTCTCATCCGGAAGAAGGGAGATGCCCTTTTTTGCATCCCCGCAAATGATGCGGTTTGTGTACGCGAGTATCTGCTCAGAATCCTGCACAGAATGTTCTTCTTTGGCATGCTTCGTGCCACCCCGCACACGTGCCTTACCCTCTTTATCGGATACCTTCTGTGCTCTCATCAAAAACACTGATCATACATTGCTGTACCGCGCAGGGGTTAAAGGCTGCCGAAATAGTGAACATGTGAGCAAATGTTCACGTCAAAAGCGTTAATTGGAGCCATGGACATAGTGTGTGTGATTATTCTATGCTGCAGATCAAGAACTTGCATGTGAAGGTTGGCGACAAAGAAGTGTTGCACGATATCAACCTCCACATCGGCGATGGAGAGACCCATGTGCTGCTTGGCCCGAACGGATCGGGAAAGACAACGCTCCTCATGACAATCATGGGTTTTTCCAATTACACGATCACAAAAGGAAAGATCCTTTTCCGAGGGGAGGATGTAACGGCAATGCATGCCCATGAGCGGGCACAGCGGGGCATCGGTATGTTGTTCCAGCGCCCCCCGACCATATCAGGCCTCAAACTGGGAAAGATGCTGACCGCTATTTCCAAAACAAAAGATGAGAACATACTCGAACTTGCAAAATCGGTCCACATGGACAAGTTCCTTGAGCGCGATATCAACAAGGGATTCTCCGGCGGGGAGATCAAGCGCAGCGAAGTGCTGCAGCTGATGATCCAGAACCCTGATTTTGTTATGCTCGATGAACCGGAGAGTGGGGTGGATCTTGAGAACATCTCCCTCATCGGCACAACTATCGGATCCCTTCTTGAGAAGGACAAGCACCTGATAAAAAGGAGGAAAAGCGGCCTTGTCATCACCCACACAGGCTATATTCTCGATTATATCGATGCCGACAAGGGTCACGTGATGTGCGACGGGCAGATACGGTGCCACGGGAACCCCCGGGAGATCTTAAAGGATATCAAACAGCGCGGTTACAAGGAGTGTCTCGAATGCCGTCACCCATAAACGTCACGGAACTCTCGAAAGTTGATAAGGAGCGTATTGCCCAGTCCGGTATCGATCTCGCAGCGAAGAACCGCTGCGGGACCTATATCCAGATGGATCAGGACATTGTCCAGACCGAATGCGATGAGTCCGGTATCGAGGTACTCTCCTACAAGCGGGCAATGGAGAAGTATGACTGGCTGAAAGACTATGCATGGAAGGCAGTCTCATCGGAAAAGGATGACATAACAAAATACGTTGCAGCACAGAAAGACCCCAAAGGGTATGTCATCATCGCCCACAAGGGCTCGAACAACATCATGCCGGTCCAGGCCTGTCTCTATCTGGGAAAGGACCAGATCCAGCATGTCCACAATATTGTCATAGCTGAGGAAGGAGCCGAGCTCCACATGATCTCAGGATGTGCAAGCGGTGCCCACGTCGGGAAAGGCGGGGCGCATTACGGCGTTTCTGAGTTTTACATCAAAAAGAACGCCAAGATCAGTTTCACGATGATCCACAACTGGACCGAAGACATTGAGGTCTATCCGCGGAGTGCATCTCTCATCGAAGAGAACGGAGTCTTCCTCTCCAACTATGTCTGCATGCAGCCGGTCAGGAAGGTTCAGATGTATCCTACCGCCACCCTCAGGGGGGCCAATTCTGTTGCCCGGTTCAGCAGCATCGTAGTTTCAACGCCGGGCTCGTATATGGATCTCGGTTCCCGCGCTATCCTCGAAGCCCCGGGCGCCAGTGCAGAACTGATCACCCGGGCCATCACCAAGGGCGGGACGATCATCTCACGGGGCCACATCAACGGAAAAGTTGCCGGCACCCGCGGGCACCTGGAATGCAAGGGCCTGATATTAAAAGACGGCATGATTTATGCGATCCCGGAGATCGAGGGATCGGTAGTCGGTACTGAACTCTCCCATGAAGCAGCAGTCGGGAAACTGGCAAAAGACGAGATCGAGTACCTTATGGCACGCGGACTCGACGAGGATGAGGCTACCGCTACAATCATCAGGGGTTTCCTGGATGTGAAGATCGCGGGTCTTCCCGAAGCCCTGCAAAACCAGATTGACGCATCGATTGACGTGGCAGAGAAGTCAGGATTCTGAAACGGATATGCACAGATTCCCCCAGGATGATGAGCGGACAACGATGGTGGAGCATCAGATAGTCTCACGGGGCATAAAGAATCCCCGCATTCTTTCTGTTATGCAGGAAATTCCCCGCCATTTTTTTATTCCACCCCCATATGACCGGGCCGCATACGACGATTCTCCACTTCCCATAGGTAACGGGCAGACAATCTCCCAGCCCTATATTGTTGCCCTGATGACGGAACTCCTGGACCCGGGACCGGATGACAATATCCTTGAAATCGGGGCCGGGAGCGGATATCAGGCAGCGATTCTTGGCATGCTTGCAAAGAGCGTGACCACGATAGAACGAATACCGGCTGTGGCAGATCTTGCCCGCGCAAACCTTGCACACCTGGATATTGGCAATGTAAATCTGATAATTGCCGACGGTACTCTTGGTTATGCTGCAGGGGCCCCTTACAACGGGATTCTCATCACTGCAGCAACCCCGCAGATCCCCGACCCCCTCATAGATCAACTGGCTGACGGGGGGAGGCTTGTTGCACCGGTCGGGGGCCGCGATGTCCAGGAACTCACACGGATCTGCCGAAAAGGAACCCGTTTTTTCAAATCCCATCATGGGGGAGTACGTTTTGTCCCATTGATTGGGAAGCATGGCTGGGAGGGGGAAAATTCATGAAATGGTATGATGTGACACGTCCGCTTTCTGGGGATATGCTTGTATACCCGGGAGATATCTGCCCGGTATTTCATCAGGAAAAACCCGGGAAATATCGCATCAGCGAGTTGCACCTGAGCTCGCATACGGGTACGCACATCGATGCCCCGTCCCACTATCTCGATGCAGGAGATCCGATCGACAAGGTCCCGTTAGAAACCCTGATCGGCGGGTGCCGTGTCGTTGATGTGAGCGGGGCAGGCAGCAGAATCACAAAAGAACATCTTGCAGGAAAAATCGAAGGGGCAGAACGTCTCTTTCTTAAAACAGGGTATTCCGGAATTAACACGTTTATCCAGGATTATCCATGCCTGACAACCGATGCTGCAGTGTTTATTACTGCTTGCGGGATCCGGTGTATCGGTATTGACTCCCCATCGATTGAGATCTTCAACTGTGATGGATCCGTCCACCGGGAACTGCTTAGTCATTACTGCATAATCATCGAGCTTCTCGATCTATCCGGTGTGCCGGAAGGGATTTACGATATGATTGCACTACCTCTTAATCTAAAAGACCTTGATGGCTCTCCCGCACGGGTCATCCTTACCGCAGGAAAGGAAGATCTCTGATGGATATCGTAATTGAAGCAGTGAAAAAACTGGAGAGCCTGCTCGAACACAGCGGATGCGAGAATGGGGATGTGCTTCTTGATGTAAATCCGGATGCTGTGAACTGCCGGTATGAGAATGGGGCATGCATGTCTGCAACATTCGGAGGACGGATTGCTGATTTTACTACATTCGAGCCTATCCGGGCCCGCACGAAGATATCCTTCATGTTCGGCGCCCCGCTGGATACTCTCCCGGTGCGGAGTGCGGCCTGTGCGATTGTGAATGTTGCAACGGGTTTCTTCTGCCTGTCCCGGGTACTCCATGCCTGCCCACTATCCTCCCACGACACCTGTATAGAGCGGTTGAGGCATGAACTGGCGGGAAAAAATGTCTGGTGTGCAGGGAACATACCGGCAATTGAGTCTGAGTTCCGGCATACCATTTCCGGGGACCCTTCCGAGGCGGATATCCTCCTTATCGGGAGCGAGGGAATTATTGCTCCCGGGACAGGGGATCTTATCGAGATTTGGCGAAAAACAAGACGGATCATATGTATCGGTCCTTCCACGGCAGGTATCGCCCGGCTCCATGAACTCGAGCTCTTTTGTCCCTGTGGCAAAAGCTGATCCAACAACACCCGTTCCAAAAAAGGAAAGATCCATCCGAGCGATAAAATCTATTAAAATGACCTCCAATACTTGACCATGCTCTTCGGGTCGTCGGGAATTCGAAGGAAGTACGATCAGATCCTGATCGATACCGCCTTGAAAGTGGGTTCTGCACTGGCGTACAGGTCATCTGACATTATCATCGGGATGGATACCCGGACAACAAGTCCTCTGCTTTCCCACCTCATCGTATCCGGGGTGCTCGGGAGTGGCGGTACTGCACGCACAGCAGGAGTCGTCCCGACGCCTACCGTAGCATATGCCACCCGGGTCTCCCGTGCCGGTTGCATGATCACAGCTTCCCACAATCCCGAAGAATATAATGGGCTTAAACTCTTCAACCCGGATGGCTCCTCGTTCACCCAATCCCAGCAGACCGAGATGGAGGAGCTTCTCAAATCCCGGTACTGGACTGACTGGCAGCACCAGGGCACGGAACGGGTTATCGATGCCATCACACCACACAAGAATGCCATCCTGAACACCGTGCAGATCGAACCCGACATTCCGGTAGTCCTCGACTGTGGCAATGGCGCCGGATGCACACTCAGTCCCTCCCTCCTGGCAGATGCCGGGATAAAAGCGGTATGTCTCAACTGTAACCCATCCGGCCATTTTGCCCGACCATCAGAGCCTCTTGAGGAACACCTTGGTTATGTCGGGGAGATGGTACGGAGGACCCATGCCCGATGTGGCGTGGTTCATGATGGTGACGCCGACAGGATGATGGCATTCGATAACAAGGGGAGGTATATCGGTGGCGATCACCTCCTTCTTCTTTTTGCCCGCTACATGGATGCAAAACGGGTGGTCACCACCAGTGACGCCTCGATGATCATCGATGATGTGGCTGAGGTCCGGCGCACTCCTGTGGGAGATACCTATGTTTCCGAGGAACTGCTTTCCTGGGGGGATTTCGGGGGGGAGCCTTCGGGGGCCTGGATCTTCCCAAAGGTCTCTCTTTGTCCAGATGGCCCTCACGCTGCCGCACTCTTTTGCGAGATTGCATCCCAATGGAACATTGCAGAGGAGATCGATGCAATGCCGTCATACCCGATAATCAGGGAATCCATGGCAAGTCCTTTGGCTAGGGAGACCGTGGCAGCTCTTGGTGCAACAAGTCCCACGGATGGCATCCGTATTGCGGATGAAGGGGGCTGGTATCTCATACGGGCGAGTGGCACTGAACCCAAAATCCGGATTACAGCAGAGGGGAAGACTCTTGCCAAAGCAAAAGATATGCTTGCAAAAGGTAAAGAACGCATCCGGCAGGGGAAAACTGCTTAAATGTTGTAAGTAACAGCTGTACGTATGGAATGTGTCGTTCTCGCCGCAGGTGAGGGAAAACGCATGCGCCCTCTGACGGCGAAGCGCCCGAAAGTGATGCTTCCGCTGGCAAACCGCCCGATGATGGAGCACCTGGTTCTTGCAGCCCGCGATGCCGGAATTTCCAGATTTGTTTTTGTGGTTGGATACGGTGAGCGGGAGATCAGAAAGTACTTCGATGATGGTTCCAGGTGGGGCATACATATCGAATATGCATCCCAGAGACACCAGCACGGGACTGCTGATGCGGTAAAGGCTTCGCAGGATTTTGTCAGCGGGCCATTTCTTGTCATGAACGGCGATATGGTACTCAAGCAGAAGGATATCGCAGATCTGTGCCGGAAAACTGCTCCCTGTATGAGTACCAGTACTACCGATCATCCGGGAGATTTTGGCGTGGTAATGGTGGAAAACAGCAGGGTGACATCCCTGGAAGAAAAATCGCCCCGGCCAAAATCCAATCTTATCAATGCCGGTGCATATTTTTTTACACCTGAAATCTTTGCGTATATCGATGATGTAAAGCCTTCACCGAGAGGAGAACTCGAGCTGACTGATGCACTGTCGGTCCTGATTTCAGAAAAGAAACTACACGCACACACCCTTTCCTACTGGATGGATGTGGGGTATCCATGGGATATGCTGGATGCCAATGCCACACTCATGGAGTCACTTTCGTTGGAAAATAAAGGAAATATTGAAGAGGGAGTGTCATTACATGGTGCGATAACCGTTGGCGAAGGGAGCGTTGTCAAATCCGGAACTTATATCGAAGGGCCCTGCATCATTGGGAAAAACTGCCGCATCGGTCCCCACGCATATATCCGGGGTGCGACCAGTATCGGAGACAACTGCCACATCGGCCACTGCACTGAGATCAAGAATTCGATCATCATGAGCGAGACAAAAATCCCTCACTTTAATTATATCGGGGATTCTATTATTGGAACCGGATGTAATTTCGGTGCAGGCACCAAAGTGGCTAACCTTCGCCATGATCACGCCCATATCCGGGTATGCGGAAAAGATACCCGGAGAAAAAAATTCGGGGCAATTATCGGGGATAATGTCCAGTTTGGGATCAACTGTTCCATCAATGTAGGTTCGATGGTTGGAAGCAACGCGTTGTTCGCACCCGGATCCTATATCGAGGGTTGTATCGGAGAAAACGGAATTATCAGGTAGGAATGGATATGCAGGCAGTCATTCTGGCAGCAGGAGAGGGAAAACGGGTCCGGCCACTGACGAGGAGCAGGCCCAAGGCAATGATACCGGTTGCAAACCGCCCGATCATTGAGTATGTTATCGATGCCCTGGTAAAAAACGGCATCCGTGATATCATTGTTGTTGTCGGGTACCGTAAAGAGCAGGTAACCAGATTCTTAAACCAGCTTGATATCCAGATCGATGTGGTTGTCCAGACCAAACAACTCGGAACTGCCCATGCCCTCCAGTGTGCGGAGTCCAGGATAAACGGCGATTTCCTGCTCCTCCCGGGGGATAACTATATCGACCCGCATTCCATTGCCCGGATAAAAGATATCCCGAATGCAATGCTGGTCAAAGAACACCCCAATCCATCCAACTTCGGCGTAGTTCTCTTAAAAGAAGGATTTGTCACCAATATCGTGGAAAAACCCGAACACTCACCGAGTTTCATGGTAAGTACAGGGATCTATTCCCTGAACAAGGAAATTTTCCCATACATTCAGGGAAATGACCTTACGGATGCTATATCCTCGATGATTGAAGATGGTCACCAGGTACGGGGAATGCCTGCAGATGACTGGCAGGATGCTATCTTTGCATGGGATCTTCTCAAGATGAACCGACGCCTTTTGAGTACACTCTCCCCGGCCCGCGAAGGAGTGGCAAGCCGGCAGACGGTTATTCAGGGATCTGTCAGAATTGGGAAAGGTACGACCATCGGGCCAAACACCGTAATCACCGGTCCTGTTGTAATCGGAAGTGACTGCACGATCGGGCCGAACTGCTGCATATTGCCCAACACGAGCATCGGTTCAAGGGTGACTCTCGAACCATTTACGTTCATCGGCAATACCCTGATCATGGACGACACTTCCATTGGCTCACATTCACGGATAACCGACACGGTTATCGGGGAACGCTGTGCCCTCGCCGATCATACATCAGTATCCAGTGCAACAGGGCTCATGGAGATCGAAGATAATGCAATACGATCAGAATTTGGCGTGATCTTTGGAGACAGCGTGAAGAGCGGGCCGTTCACACGGTTTCAGAATTCCCTTGTCGGTAACAATGTGACCATCGAGGGGGGCACATCCCTGAGCACCCGGTGCATTCCCGATGATAGTACGGTGATATGACGTGTGCGGCATAGTCGGATACGTTGGCAGGAAAGAAGCAGCGCCCATTATCGTTGAGGGGTTAAAAAAACTCGAGTACCGGGGCTACGATTCGTTCGGTATTGCAACGCTGGGAACAGGTATCGAGATCGCAAAACACCGGGGAAGGATCTCGGAAAATGCCAGTTCCGCTATGATACTGAAGGGCAAGACCGGTATCGGGCATACCCGGTGGGCTACCCACGGGGCCCCCAACGATGTCAACGCTCATCCCCACACAGATTGTTCCGGAACAATTGCCGTTGTCCATAATGGAATAATTGAGAACTATGCTGAACTCAAAAGGGAGCTGGTTGCCAGAGGGCATACATTTCGTTCAGAAACAGATACGGAAGTTATTGCCCACCTGATTGAAGAGCATTATACCGGGACAATAACCCTCCTCCAGGCAGTGCAGGAGATGCTTCCCGGACTGAAAGGGTCGTATGCACTGCTGGTCATTTCCGCTAAAGAGGAGGGTATAATTGCTGCGAGAAACGCAAGCCCTCTGGTGATCGGAATCGGTGATGGAGAAACTTTCGCTGCGTCAGATATGACTCCGATTCTGGAACACACGGAGCGGGCAATTTTTCTGGAAGAAGGCGATGTGGCATCCATTACGCGGGAAAAACTGGAGATTTACAACCAGGGCGTCCTGATCGCCCGCCCGATCGAACTCATCGACTGGTCGATCGAAGATGTTAAAAAAGGTGGATTTCCCCATTACATGCTCAAGGAGATATACGAACAGCCCCAGGCGTTCTATAACACGATTCGTGCCGTAAACCCGGATATGATTTCCAGGATCATGGGTTGTCACCCGGCAACAGCAACTATCGTGGCATGCGGGTCTTCGTACCATGCCGGTCTGATTTTCAAGTATCTCCTGGAGGGATCCTGTGGCATACCTGCCCGCCTTGAATTCGCCTCTGAATTCAGGTATTTCCCGCCACCAGTGGAGGGGCTGGTGATTGGTATCACCCAGTCGGGAGAGACTGCCGACACGCTTACTGCGATCCGTCAGGCAAAAACCCATAACTGCAGGACACTTGCAATCACCAATGTCCTCGGTAGCACCATCAGCAGGGTTGCTGACGCGACCCTTTTTATGCGGGCCGGGCCTGAGATGAGTGTTGCTGCGACAAAATCGTTCATCGCCCAGCTTGCTGTAATGATGCAGATTGCAAACCTCATCTGCGATCAAAAGTATAATGACAGTCTGCTGCGTGCCCACCAGGTGATTGAAGAGGTACTCTTAATGGACATCTCAGAGGCAGTCACCCTTTGTATGAAGGCACAGAGCATCTTTTTTGTCGGGAGGGGGCCGTTTTACCCGGTCTCCCTTGAAGGTGCGCTCAAAATGAAGGAGATCTCCTATATCCATGCAGAAGGATACGCCGCAGGGGAGTTGAAGCATGGACCCTTTGCCCTGCTCTCACCGGATACTCCGGTGATTGCACTCTGTATGCCCGGGGAGACCTACGGGGTCATGATCTCCAATATCAAGGAGATGAAAGCCAGGGGTGCACCCGTGATTGCAATTGGCTGTGAGGGAGATCGTGAAGTCCCGGATATCGTTGACATCTTCATCGGTCTTCCCATGTCTTCCGTTTTTGTACAGGTACTCACGAGTCTTGTGATACTCCAGCTCCTCGCATATCATACAGCAGTCGCATTGAAACGCGATATCGACAAGCCCAGAAACCTTGCAAAGAGCGTGACCGTCGAATGATCGAATACGGAAAGAACACTATTGGTGAGAATGCCAGAATCTTCGAACCTGTTACCGTGGGTTTTCCTTCCAGAGAGAACATGGAAAAGACCGGATTTGCCGGGTCGGTAATCGGAAAAAATGCCACATTACGATCCGGCACGATAATTTACTGTGATGTGATGATCGGTGACAACTTCCAGACAGGCCATAACGTAATGATCCGGGAGAAAACAAGAATCGGCGATCGGGTTGCTATCGGTACGGCAACAGTGATTGAGGGAAACGTTTCCATCGGAAACGATGTCAGTCTCCAGAGCATGGTCTATATACCTACCAATACCCGGATCGGGAACAATGTGTTCATCGGGCCCAACACCGTTCTGACGAACGACCGGTATCCCCCTTCCCATGGGCAGATGGTGGGGCCAACAATCATGGATAGGGCAGCAATCGGTGCCAACGCCACGATCCTGCCGGGGGTCTGCATCGGGAAGGGGGCTCTCATTGCTGCCGGGGCGGTGGTCACGAAAGATGTCCCCGACCGTATGCTTGCTGTTGGATCACCGGCAAAACTGCGGAATCTTCCAGGGCCGGCAACAGAGCGGTGAACTAACGGGAAAACCAATCAGTACCGCCACCCCACACTACCATCAGGACGAAATGTCATGAAAATTCTCCTTGTATCAACCCAGGATTATATCCATCACCCGGTCCTCTCACGACATCATAACATATTTGAGATCCTGGCAGAACGGCATGACGTCCATGTAGCACATTTCCATGTCAGCAGATGCGCCCCGAGATCCACCAGACTGACGGTGGACGAAACCACACTGATCCCGTTCCGGAGCCCGCTTCTGCATTATACGCTCAACACGCCCTATCATTATTATGCCTTTGACAGGCTCATCGATAAAGAGGATTTTGACATTGTCGTCGCCGCCAATGTGCTCGCAGGTTCGGCCGTGATCCATGCAGCAAAAAAACATGAGGTTCCTGTCGTATTCGATCTCAAGGACTGGTTTCCTGACTCGGCTGCTGCATATTTCAAGAACCGGTTCCTCCAGGATACCGTGCGGAAGAGTGTCTGGGCAATCACAAAACGTAACCTTAAGAATTGTGACATCATCACTACCGTCTCTCCCTCGCTCGTAGATAAGCTCGGGCGACTGGGTTTCTCTGCGGAACTGATCACTAACGGGGCAGATACGGACATTTTCAAACCTGCAGACGGGAGCCCTGCCCGTAGAGAACTGGGCATAAAAAAAGAGGATTTTGTCATCGGATTCTGCGGGAGTATCGAGCGATGGTATGCACTCGACGAGATGATCCGGGCTCTTCCTGCACTGATCCGGTACCACCCGGATACCCGGCTGCTTATTGTCGGAGGATCCCTGTTTACCGATTATCAGGAGGAACTCAAAGTACTTGTAGGGGCGCTCGGGGTCGCAGACAGAGTCATATTTACCGGGCTCAAACCCTATAATGAACTTCCCCGCTATATCGCATGCATGGATGCCTGCACCATTCCCCTGGCACCACCACAATGGGGAGATATTGCCCTTCCCAACAAGTACTTCGAGTATTCAGCCTGCGGCAAGCCGATCGTCATGCGGCCGATGCCGGACGTGGAGAAGATTGGCGGACCGGATCTTTTTGTATACAGGACCCAGGAAGAATATATCTCCCACATCAGGACCCTCATGGATAACCCGCCCACTTTTTCCGTAAATCCCGATAAAAGCAGCTGGAAAGAAAAATCAAGACAATTTGAAGAGATTTTTAACCGTATTGTGTGAGCGCTTTATCCAAATTTATTAATGATTCCCGATGAAACCTATTAACCAAGAAAGGATGGTTTCATGGAATTTCTGGATCTTACAAAACACCGAAAGTATCTGATTTTCGGGCTTGTCGCAATATTTTCACTTTTTGCTCTATGGATTCGTCTGATTCCTCTGTTTACCATGGGTAAAACAGATGTTCTGATGATGGTGGCAAGTGATGACCCGCTCTACAATCTCCGCCAGGTTGAGCAGATCATTGCAAATTTCCCGAACTATGCCTGGTTTGATCCCATGAGCCTCTATCCTACCGGGTCTACCATATACTGGGGTCCGCTGTTTCCAACGATAATCGCTGCATGCTGTCTTCTGACAGGGGCTTCAACCCGTCCTGAAATCATCAGTCTCGGCCTCATTATTCCACCCATTATGGCTGCGGCGATCGTTGCCATCATGTATTACATTGGTAAGTGTTGCGGGGACTGGAAGACGGGCATTCTGGCATCCGGGTTCACTGCGATCGTCACCGGCCAGTTTTATTACCGGTCACTCTACGGATACATGGACCATCATATCGCAGAGGTCCTTTTTTCTACGATCTTCTGTCTATTCTACATGTATGCAATCCTGTCCGAGAAAGAGAGCACGATAGATCTCAAAAATTTCCATACCTACAAGAAAACCATCATCTTTTCCTGTCTCGCCGGTATTGCCTATATTCTCGGCCTGCTGGTTATGCCGACAATGATACTCTTCGCCCTGATTGTCGGAGCATTTACGGTGCTGCAGTTTATAATCGACCATCTCCGTGGCCGGACAAGCGAGTACCTGCTCATCATCAACAGCACCATTTTTATCATAGCAATTGCGGGCCTCCTGCTATTCGGATTCAAGACTACCGGACTGGATCTCTCCCTTTATTCGATCGGACACGTCTATGCATATATCGGTCTGATCGCAGGTACAGCATTTCTGTTCCTGCTTGCAGGATTCCTGAAGACAAAAGAGCGGTATTTTTTCCCGGCGGCGGTTATAGCCTGTGCAGTAATTTTTGCACTTATTCTCTACATATTCAACCCGCAAATGTACTCACTCCTCGTGAACAATCTCTTTGCGTTTTTCGGGCAGGCACCCGTAACTGATACGGTCCAGGAGGCCCGTGGGTGGACGACGGCGCTTGCATGGACCACCTTTAATTTTGGTCTTTTCCTCATGCTGGGCGGGATCATTGTTATGGTATATAACAACTTCCGCGACGAGCACCCGACTCAGGTATTCGTGCTGGTCTGGTCACTGATAATGCTGTTTTCCACATGGCAGCATGTCCGGTACGAGTATTATCTTGCCATCAACGTGGCTCTCCTTTCGGCAGCATGCATAAGTTTTGTGATTGCCCGCGGGGGGGACGAGGTTCTCCGTATGGAGAAGGGATTGCCCGGAGAAGGAGCCGTAAGCGAGAGAAAGGAGGTCGAAAAAGAAGGCCATGCACGGAGTAAAAAACAGAAAAACCTCCAGAAGAAAGGAACTGGATCACGGCCGGCAAATTATCCTGCAATCTGTCTGTTCATTGTTGGAATTCTTGTGAGCATTCTCTTCATCTATGCATCCGTTTCCCTCAGTTACCTGAGCGCAACGCAGGATCCTATGCAGATGAACCCGGACTGGCGTGAGTCGCTCGACTGGATGGCAAACAACACACCGGAGACTGGTGTAAATTACCTTACAATATACGACCCGAAGACCTTCCAGTACCCCAGTCACTCATACGGTGTCATGTCCTGGTGGGACTATGGTCACCTGATAACGTACATTGCCAAGAGGATCCCGAATGCAAACCCCTTCCAGCAGGGCGTTGCGGGGGCTGATGGATCGGCTGCATTTTTCATTTCGACCTCGGAAGGTACAGCAAATTCCATCCTTGATCATGTCGGAACGCGATACATCGTCACGGATGCCGAAATGGACACAGGAAAGTTCTGGGCTATGGCCACATGGTATAATTCGACAGACGGGAGCAGCCCCTACCAGATTACCCTCCTTACACCGGGAAGGGATGATCCCAATAATTATGATTCGTTCATGCTCAATGAAAAGCCGTATTACCACACCATGATCTCAAGACTGCACAACTTCGACGGTTCCATGACAACACCCGCCTCTGTGTATTATGTGGAGTATGCGGACCCGGGACTAACCGGCGCATCCCTTCCCCTTATGACGAAGGCTGAGGTAACAAATTCAACCGATGCGGCATTCCGTGCAGAACAATTTAACAAAAAGGCACAGGCAGGATACCATGCACAGGCGCTTAACCCTTCGCTTGTATCTCCTGTCGATAAAATCCCGGCCCTCAGCCATTATCGCCTAGTCCATGAATCCCCGACAAATGTCCTCAATTCAAAGACGGTCGATCTGAAATACGTGAAGGTCTTTGAATATGTCAAAGGAGCCCATATCAAAGGCGAAGGGATTATTGAAGTCCCGGTCGTCACCAACACCGGACGGAATTACACGTACCGTCAGGAGAGCGTCAACGGAGAGTTCGTTGTCCCGTATTCGACGACAGGTAACCCGTATGGCGTGAAAACAACGGGAAAATACCAGATTGTTGGTACAGGCCGTCAGTACGATGTACCTGAAGCAGCAGTTATGCAGGGCCTGACAATCCAGTAATTTTTAATTCCTTTTTTTGGGATAGTTTCAGGGAGAGCATAGTCAGGAACGTAATGATATGGTCTTGCGTGATGATTCTCTGGCAACAGGACAAAAAATCCTTATATGGGAGGATATGCTCATACTCCGGTATGTTAGCTGATGAGATCACTCTCGATATGAAAGTCCGGTATCCCCGCACAGGAACGACCGGTAAAATCCTCCACCTTGAACAGATTCGGGGTGAGACCTTTGCCGAACTGGACAGTACGAATCTTCTCTACCGCATCGATCAGCTCATACCGGCGACCGTGACGGATGAAAAGGTCACATCAATTCAGGAGGATGCCAAAACGATCATCGAACGGGAGCGGGAGTTTGCCGCAGGACGCGAGCTCCAGGACGCCCTCAGGAATATTGACCAGAGTTGTGAGGGAGGGGGTTGACCTCCGTTCAAAAGTATCAGTGTATCCGGACAGGAACGCTCATAACATAATGTGTCCGGGTTTCAAAACCCGGGAAAACGGCGCGGGTATTTTTATCAACCCATACCGCAATATCATGATCACTTGTACGATTGAACTTGTACCTATCTATTGGTAGGGCACCAGGATCGACAGGCGCGAAATCTCAAAATGTGCGTTCGATCCTGATAAGAATAAATCATACAATGGTTGATTCAACCAGAATATCGTGAAGGAGGTTCGATTTCATTTGCATGATGTGACAGTTCCCAGTATCAATATCGGCGTCGTGGGTCATGTAGACCATGGAAAGACCACGCTCGTCAACGCACTTACCGGGACATGGACCGACCGGCATAGCGAGGAAGTGAAGAGGGGCATTTCCATCCGGCTCGGATATGCTGACGCCACATTTTACCGGTGTGACGCCTGCGAAGGTACGGAGGCGTTTTCAACAAATCCGACGTGTCCGAAATGCGGAGGCAAAGGAACGCCATTCCGTTCCATATCGTTTGTCGATGCACCGGGACATGAGACGCTGATGGCGACGATGCTCTCAGGTTCCGCCCTGATGGACGGGGCAATGCTTGTGATTGCGGCAAGCGAGAGATGCCCGCAACCGCAGACAAAAGAGCACCTGATGGCGCTGGAGCTTGTCGGTATAAAGAATATCGTGATCGTCCAGAGCAAGATCGACGTTGTCAGCCAGAAAGAGGCGGTGGATAATTACCACGAGATCAAGGCATTTGTCAAAGGGACGATCGCCGAAAACGCCCCAATCATCCCCGTCTCATCGCAGAAGGAAATTAATATGGGGGCACTTGTTCAGGCACTGGATACGATCATTCCTGAACCTGAGCGGGATCCAGACACCGAGCCGCTCATGCTGATCGCCCGCTCGTTTGACGTGAACAAACCGGGCTGTAACTGGAAGGATGTCAAAGGCGGCGTGGTCGGGGGGTCTCTTATACGGGGCATCCTCCGCGCAGATGACAAGATTGAGATCCGTCCCGGCAGGCAGACACAGGTTGAGAACCGTATCAAGTGGATTCCCATCACGACGACAATTACAACTATCAATGCAGGATCAAAAGTCGTTGAAACCGCGACTCCCGGGGGACTCCTGGGAGTGGGGACCAAACTCGACCCCGCGCTCACGAAGAGCGATGCGCTTGCAGGCCAGGTGCTGGGTCATGAGGGAAAACTTCCCCCGGTCTGGGACAAGATCCGGTGCAAGGTCACCCTGATGGAACGTGTGGTAGGTGCAACGAGTGAACTCATCATTGAACCACTGAAACATTCCGAACCGCTGATGCTCTCTGTCGGCACTGCGGTCACCGTGGGTATTGTAACGAATACCAAGAAAGATTATGTGGAAATTGCTCTGAAGCGACCAGTATGTGCAGAAGTGGGATCAAGGATCGCCATGAGCCGGCAGGTGGGAGCACGCTGGCGGTTAATCGGGATGGGTGTGCTGGGCGAGTGAAGGTACTTCTGGACGCCAATGCACTGATGATGCCGGCGCAGTTCCAGATAGATATCTTTGACGAACTCCGTATGCTCATCGGCTCATTTGAGCCGGTCGTGCTCTCCGGTATCCTGCAGGAGCTCACCGGGCTCTCGCGGGCAAAAGGGCGGGACGGGGCTGCGGCCCGCTGCGGTCTTGCCCTCAGTGAGAAGTGCACCATTATTCCGAGCGGTGAGCTGGAATCGGCATCGATCGATGCACAGGTGATCGAATACGCGACCCGGAACTCCTGTCTGGTAGTCACGAATGACCGGCGCGTCAGAGAAGCGCTCTTTGCCCGCGGCATCGGCGTAATCTCATTAAGAAAACAGAAAAAACTGGAGATATTGCGGAGGTAAATATGTATCACAAACTTTTGCTTGAGGATAAGGTGCGGGTGCCCCCCCAGCGCCTTGGTGAGAAACTCGAAAAAGTGATCCTGGAAGTTTTACAGGAGCAGCTCGAGGGCAGCATTGACAAGGAGATCGGGATTTTCATCTGTGTCACAAGAGTGCTTGACGTAGGTGAAGGAGAACTTGTTCCCGGTGATGGTGGCGTATACTATGATGTCCGGTTCGAGGCAATGGCACTCAGGCTTGCCCTTCAGGAAGTCATTGAGGGGCTTGTCGTTGAAACCACCAGCTTTGGTGCCTTCGTCAGTCTCGGCCCTATCGACGCGATGCTGCATGTCAGCCAGATCTCCGACGAGTACATCAACTATGACGAGAAGAATGCCCGTCTCATCTGCCAGGAGTCAAAGAGGTATATCGGTGTCGGCGATGTTGTCCGTGTCCGCGTTGTTACCCTATCCTTAAACGAGCGTGAACCGCGGGACAGCAAGATTGGCCTCACCATGCGCCAGGCAGGCCTCGGCACTGCGCTCTGGCTCGAGGAAGAGATCGCAAAGGAGAAAGAGAAAGCTAGCCAGCCCGCCGGTGCGGCAAAGGAGCGCCCGCAGGAAAAGGCAAAGGGAAAGAGGAAGGAGAATGCCTCCGGCGAATAAGAAGAAACAGGGAAAAGTCTGCCGCGACTGCCATCGCGTAGTTGACGGCGAGAACTGCGTAGTCTGTGGTACAACAAATTTAAGCGAGGACTGGTCAGGGTACCTCGTTATTATCGATCCGGAAAACTCGGAAGTGGCAAAACGGATGAACATCAAGCTTCCGGGCCGCTACGCGCTGAAGGTCCGCTGATGCTCACGCTTCCCGAAGAGCACCGCAGGCTCTTCAAGGAACCGTTTGGTGAACTCCATCATGAGATAGAAGAGATCCTGCCCCGCCTTGCCGGCCATATGGTCTGTGCTGTCGGGGATGTTGTCACACACAACCTCCAGAAGAACGGGATCGTCCCTGACGTGGCAGTTGTCGATGGCTATACGATGAGATCGCCGTGCAGCAGGATGCCGGACGTCACCGGTTCATGCATAACGGTAAAGAATCCGGCGGGCACTCTCACCAGTGAGCTTATCGCGGCACTGGATCAGGCAATTGCCTCCCCTCCCACGACAATCGTTGTGGACGGGGAGGAAGACCTTGCAGTTATCCCGATGGTCATTGCAGCCCCGATCGGTGCCATCGTGCTCTACGGCCAGCCGCATGAGGGGGTTGTGTTCAGGACCGTGACACCGGAAGCCAAGGAAACCGCAAAAAAATTTCTCAAACACTTCACGAACCCATAACCCGGATTCATCTCAGTCACGTACCAGGTGCCGGTCGATCCCTCTTTTTCCACCATCCTCCTCAGAACGAGGGTCATATTTTAAATAAACTGGTTCCCAATAATTACAGGATATCGATGGACTTTGAGATCACCAGCGATAAAAGGAATGAACTTTTATCCAGAAGAGAGGTTCAGTTTACCCTCAAATACGACGGTGCAACCCCCTCGCGCATGCAGATCATCGGAAAACTCTGCGCCCTCCTGAACATAAAGGAGCACCAGGTAACCCTTGACACCCTGAACAGCAGCTTTGGCAAGACAGAGCTTACCGGAGCGGCCCGCATCTATGATTCGGAAGAGAGCAGGAACAAGACTGAACGCCCGCACCTTGCGGCGCGCGGACTGCCCAAGAAGAAGGAAGAGGCATAACCATGGCCGCAGCAGCAAAGAAAGGAGCAAAGGCCAAAGGACCCCAGAGGGGTGCGTACTTCAAGGTTGAAGGCGCAAAGGTCACTACTACAAAGAAATACTGCCCGCGCTGCGGACCTGGTGTCATGATGGCCGACCACAAGGACCGGGCCACCTGCGGCAAGTGCGGATACACCGAATTCAGAAAATAAGCACCAATGCCTGTTTTTGGGCAGATACTCGGAATTGAGGGCACTGCCTGGAATCTCAGTGCCGCTCTTTTTGATAAGGATCTTGTTTCTCTTGCATCGCGGCCGTACAGCCCTGCACAAGGGGGTATTCACCCCCGCGAAGCAGCACAGCACCACGCCTCGGTGATGAAAGAACTCATCGGCTCTATCCTCACTGAACCGGAAAAAGTGACGGGTATTGCATTTTCGCAGGGGCCGGGTCTCGGGCCATGTCTCCGGACCGTAGCAACTGCTGCCCGTTCCCTTGCCCTCGCACTCGATGTCCCGCTTATCGGTGTCAACCACTGCGTTGCCCATGTGGAGATCGGATGTTTTGCCACGGGATGCAAAGACCCCATCGTGCTCTATGCAAGCGGGGCGAATACCCAGGTTATCGGGTACCTGAACAGACGGTACCGGATATTCGGAGAAACGCTCGATATCGGTATTGGCAATGCGCTGGACAAGTTTGCCCGGGCTAAAAATTTTCCCCATCCCGGGGGCCCGCTCATCGAGGTAAATGCAAAAGAGGGGCAGTATATCGAACTCCCTTATACCGTCAAAGGAATGGATCTCGCCTTCTCGGGACTCATCTCGGCAGCGAAGGACAGTAAAGCCTGCCTCCCGGATGTCTGTTACAGCCTCCAGGAAACCGCGTTTGCCATGTGCGTGGAAGTGACCGAACGGGCACTCTCACTTTCGGGCAAGGACGAGGTGCTTCTTGTCGGGGGTGTCGGGGCGAACCGGCGCCTGCAGGAGATGCTCCGGATCATGTGTGAGGACCGCGGGGCGCGTTTCTATGTGCCTGAACAGAAGTATCTCGGGGACAACGGGGCGATGATCGCTTATACTGGAAAACTGATGCTGGAGAGCGGTGCATCGCTCCCGGTGGAATCGTCACAGGTCAACCCGTCATTCCGGTCAGACGAGGTGGAAGTGACATGGAAGCGCGATATCCCGGGCCGGGTGCCGGCCCTCCCGTGCAGAGACGGCGACACGCAGAAGCGCGGTGCGGAAGCGGTGATTGCCTTTGGCCCGGCCACCATTGAGAAGCGCAGGGTTGCAAAACGGTACCGGGTCCCGGCCCTGGACCGGCGCCTCATTACCGAAAGGACCCGGGCGGAAGCTCGCCTGATCCACGCAGCGCGCAAAGGTGGCGTGCCAACACCCGTCATGCACGATATAACAACCGACACTATCGTAATGGAACGGATCCGGGGAACCATGCTCACGGACGATCTCACGGACGAAAACCTCCGGAGGACCGGCACGATAGTCGGAAAACTGCATACCGCCGGGATCATGCACGGCGATCTCACCACGAGCAACCTGATCCTGCGCGAGGGAGACGGCGCGTGTGTGCTGATTGATTTCGGACTGTCACAGGTCACCCAGGAGATCGAACAGCGCGGGGTTGACATCCATGTCCTTTACCAGACCCTGGAGAGCACCGCCCCGGGCCGGTGTGTCGGCCTCAAGGCCGCATTCGAGATAGGCTATGCAGAATCCTTCAAGGGTGCTGCAGAGATTATCGCCAGGGAACACGAGATCGAACTCCGGGGGCGGTATCTCTGAAGATCACGATGGTTACCGGTAACGCGAACAAGGCCCGTGAAGTGGCAGCCTTTTTTGGAGGCCTGGTCGAAGTGACCCATGTGACCCTGGATCTCCCGGAACACCGTTCCGGGGATGTGGGAGAGATTGCAGCCGGAAAGGCCCGGTTCGCATTCGGACAACTGAACACACCCCTGATCGTCGATGACACGGGCTTTTCCATCAGGGCCCTCAACGGGTTTCCTGGTCCCTACGCCGCATATGTCCAGCAGTCCATTGGCAATCCCGGTATCCTGAAACTGATGGAAGGCAGAACGGATCGGGCAGCCCGGTTCACCACCGCGATCGCTTATGCTGATGCGAAGGGAGTCCGGGTGTTTCCCGGGATTCTTGATGGGCAGATATCCCAAAGCCCCCGCGGAGAGGGTGGATTTGGCTATGATCCGATCTTTGAGATCGGGAATATAACGCTTGCCGAGATCCCCCTTGAAGAAAAGAGCAGGATATCCCACCGGGCCCTGGCGCTGGCTGCTTTTCACAACTGGTTTATGCAGGAACATCCGGCCGGAGGCCGCTTGTGACACAAACGGTTAAGAAGTCTTACAGCTTTGTTATAAGGGCGAACAGGAGTGTTTCTTAATGGCAAAGTTTCCAGAAGCCGAAGCCCGGTTACTCAACGTAAAAATATGCATGCACTGTAATGCACGCAATGCAATCCGTGCAACCAGCTGCCGCAAGTGCGGTTACCAGAACCTGCGGCCCAAGAATAAGGAAAGGAAAGCGTAATCCCGATATCCCGCATTCTTTTTTCTTTGTTGTTTTCGATTTGCAGATACTGATCTGCCTGATCCCGGGCTTTTCCAGGATCCTGCTTGGGTTCCCTTACGTCCGGATTCTGGCTTGGAGTGCACGGTTCGCAGTCCGGATCCCTGCAGATGCATGATAAGGAGAACTGGGATAACGGGTAAAAATAAGCATACCGGATTGCAGATCACGGGGAACAAAGATCCGCTGATGCAGACAACGGGTTACGCGGTATAATACGTTACCCGCTTGCCTTTCTTGGCATATTCGCCGGCAAAGGTCTCGATATTACGCTTGTACCCGATACGGTCGACAAACCCGAGTTCGCGGAGTTTCTCCCGGACACGCATGACATCCGCCTCATCCGCCCAGTCTTTTGTATATACATAGATCACCTTGCGGTTGTCCCGGGAATCCGGATTGGGTTTGGCCGTACTCACCTTCGCGGAGATGCCCAGTTCAAGCCCCGCCGTAGCGTCACGCACCTTCTTCCACGCTGCATCGACAAGATCGGGTTCCTGGAAGATCAGCCATTTGCCGGCATTCTCATCTTCGATAGCTTCAGGGGCGCTGCCTGGGGCATCGAGAACGATCCAGTACATCTGGGTTGTCTTTAAGGGGATTGTTCCTTCCCCATCGCACAGCATATGGTAGATTGTATCAATATCAGAGAAACGGGCGATCATAGCCTCGGCAAGCTGGGGATACTCTTCCCGGAATGCATCAAAGATAGCGGAAAGCTCCGCTTTGAAGTCGATACCTTCTTCGACATACATGTACAGGTATCTGCCCTGCTCCCGCAGCCTGCGGTTCAGGAGATGCTCGAAGATGCCGTATGCCACATCAGCCAGCGCTTCGGGATCGACTTCAGCCATAGGTACCAGTCAGATGTTGGGAAAAAAATAGTTTCTGTATTGATCCTGATAAAAGGGAGGCGGGCACACGGTTTACCGATACCTGCAGCGCAGGTGGATGCGCGTGATCCGGGAAGGAAGCAGCCCGGATTGAGCCCCGATTATTGGAATTATCGAATGGTTTAAAAGAGGGAGACGAGAACATGTACTAATTATGGAATGGAAACGTGACTGGGGCCTTACGGCCCGGGTATTGTTAACAGGGTTCCTGTTATTCCTGTTGTACCTTGTCTTCATGACAATACTCTGGGTATTCTTTGGGAACGTCTGGCTGATCGTCCTCCTTGCAGTAGGCATGGGATTGTTCCAGTACTTCTTCTCGGATAAGATGGTACTCTGGTCGACCGGCGCACGTGTTATTGAACCCGATGAATATCCCGAGTTGCACCGTACTGTTGAAAAACTGTGCAAGGAGGCAGACCTTCCCCTGCCAAGGATCGCCATCATGCAGAGCCCGGTGCCCAATGCATTCGCTACCGGCAGGAGCCCGAAGCATGCCGTTGTTGCCTGCACGGACTCGATCATGCGGCTCCTGAACAAGGACGAGCTGGAAGCGGTACTTGCCCACGAGCTCTCCCACGTAAAGAACCGCGACATCCTGACCATGACGCTCGCGAGTTTCATCGCCATGATAGCTTCCATGATCATGCAGAGCTTCTTCTTCTCAGCCCTTTTCGGGGGAAACAACAGGGAGAATGGGGGAGGATGGATCATTGTGTGGATCGTTTCAATCATCGTTTACGCGATCAGCACCCTGCTCATCCTTGCACTCTCGCGGTACCGCGAGTTTGCTGCCGACCGGGGTAGTGCACTTATCACCCGTAACCCCCGGGCACTGATATCCGCACTTAACAAGATCAGCGGGAGAATAGATGCGATTCCACCCGAAGCCAAGGCAAAAGTCGAGGGTGCAAACGCATTCTTCATCATTCCGGCTCTCTCGGGGAACACAATCATGGAGCTCTTCTCAACCCACCCGCCCCTTGAGAAGCGGATTGCAAACCTTGAGAAAGTCGAGGCCGAACTCAGGGGATACTAATTTTTTTGTTTCGTCCCGGACATTATTGCGGTACGCGCTGGAAGACCAGTGACAATTATTAATACTCCGCCACACCAAAATTGTAGAGCACAGTGCATCGATGGTCTAGTGGTATGACTTAGGCCTTCCAAGCCTATAGCCCGGGTTCAATTCCCGGTCGATGCATCGGGCTCGTGGTCTAGTTGGCTATGACGTCGCCTTCACACGGCGAAGATCTCGTGTTCGAATCACGACGGGCCCACTCTTGTTCTGAAAAGTTTTTGCTGATTGAAAACGCCCGACGTCCTGCCGCATCATTTTTCAATAACCATCCCGATACTTTCGGTATATGAAACCGGTCTTCGTAAACGGGGTCAGGCCGGATGTTCCGCAGGAGTCACTTGCGGCCTGCATCCGCGAAACGTTCCTCTCTGCATCGGATAACTGCGCCTGGCTTTGCGAAGGAGATGTTGTCCTCCTCAAGCCAGCCCTGAATTCTCCGGACCCGTTTCCTTCCACAACCCACCCGCTCGCAATCAGCGTTGTTGCAGGAGCGCTTGAAGATCGCGGTGCAAACGTGGTGATAGGTGACCAGTCCGGTATCGAACACGTACTGCATCATTCCGGAGGAGTGCTCAGGGGGGGCAGCCGGGCCAATTACACCCGTTCCGGCATGGGTTCTCCCTATGACCCCCGGTTTGTCAGTTTCGAAGACGGGGGATGGGATACGGGATTCTTCCATCACCAGTCGCAGAATACCTCCTCATGGAAGTCCGGCTTTTTCATAACCACATGGGTAAAAAAAGCGGATCATATCATCTGTCTGCCCCGGGTCAGCACCCACAGCCAGGCAGGGGCGACACTGGGGCTGAAATGCATGGTGGGGATGCTCCGGGAGGACAGCCGGATGGAGTTTCACGCGAACGGGCCATATAATAATTTCATCACGGGTTCCGCGAAGGGGAGCACGCTCGTCTCCGAAGATGACGGGTCGGGCAGGTTCTTTGAGAAGATTGTAGAGATCAGTGACGCGATACGGGAGAAACTGCGCCTTAATCTCTTTGTTGCAACAAAAGCACAGACAACGTTCGGTCCTGATCGGTACGGTATCCGGGTCGGGCCGGTGGGGCTTGGAAGGGCCTGGATCACAAAACCTGATCCGGGGCTCGTGTTTGCGAGCGCCGATCCGGTGGCAGCCGAGGCGTTTGCGCTCACGTTCTTGAAAGATCTCAAAACCGCGGTCCCGGTCTTTCCGAAACTTGCAGAACGTATGATCCTTTACCAGAACCCGAACGTGCAGGACCTGCAAAAAATTCCGGTCAGGGACCACCCGTACATCCGGCATGCAACAGAGATCGGTCTTGGCGGAATGCCACACGAGGTCGTGTACGCGGATGTGCCTGGAGCCGTGCAGGAGCGGCTGAACTGTTATTTAAAGTGACCATTGCCAATCTTGTTGCCTGGTTCCACTGGAAACGAAGGGGTATCTATATGCAAATATTGGCCCTCTATAGATTGCCAATGCAATGCACACGATGATGCGGCAATAGGGTGTATGGCCGGATAAATCGTGCAACAGTTGATCCCCCGTTGACACTCCCCGGGTGGATCCGTACCCCGGAGATACGGTTCATTCTGCCGGCACTCCGGGGGGATGGTGGAAGAAGATGGCGATGATTGCAAACGGGAAGAGATAGATAACATCGAAGTACGGGAACCCGGAAAGGAGGATCGTGATCCCGAAAATGGAAACCCCGACAGGCACGAGGAATTTTTTCTGCAGGAACACGGCCTCGGCACCCGTCAGTTCCGGAACCAGCAGGGACGGGCGGGCCCGGCAGGCATAGTACCAGGCACCGGCGAGAAGGACTGCGAGGGCGAGATAGTTGATCTGGAAAACAATGTCCGCTATCGGTATTTCGCTGCCATCGGAGGTGAAGGACTGGGTGAACGGGACGAAGACAACGACCATGAGGGACAGGAGGTGGATGTAGAGGAAACGGGAATCAAAGGTTTTCATCCGGTGGAACATCTGGTAATAGAAGAGCCAGAACATGCCGAGGATAAGGAACGCCCCGATAAAGTCGAAAACGGCATAGACCGTGGTATTGATGAACCGGAAGAACGTTGTGGCGTCACTCAGCGTGCCGGCCGCGGGTGACGAGATGTTGCGGATCATCAGGGTCATGGTGAAGGCATAGATGCCATTCGTGAGACGTTCAAGGTTGACTTTGTTGATCGGTTCTGCAACTACCATGCCGGGATCCTCCTTGGTACCAGTAAATGGTTTTTTCAGGATATTCTGCTTTTACATCCAACCTTCCCTTATGCACCCGGCAAACCAAAGGGGGAGTGGGGGTAATCCCCCCTCCGCGATCAAAGTGACTGGGGGGTACACCCCCCCACCCGGTCAGGAAATACCGGCTTCCTACTCATTTTCGTGAAGCCCCTCCATGAAGACATGTTACGCCGGATGCTCCATGCGAACTACCCCAGATGCATGTGCGAAAAACCGGGCAGTACTCATGATTGCGATGGGGGGGTTGGGGGCATACCCCCCAGCCAAAAAATTAAGGGTGGGGGGTGATCCCCCCTCCATGATCAAAGCGACCGGGGGGTACACCCCCCCACTCACTCAGGAAATACCGGGCCACGCGCTCCTGTTCGGGAAGACTATCTGGAGCGTATCTCCCTCAATAAATTTCACACGAACTCCACCTTTGGTGCGTTCGTAAAACCATGCACTACTCATGATTGGGTGGTGGATATCCTCCTGTCCTCCGCCCGGTTTTTTCCGGAGGGGCGGGGGTAATGCCCTCAGTGCTCCATATGAATCTTCAGCACTGCAAGTCCTCCCGAGGCTGAAGAACTCACCCGGTCCGCGTGGGAACGGATAAGAAAACCCCCCAGGTGGAGCATCGCCGAAGGATCGTTCAGGATCTCCTCCTCACCCGGGCGCTTTTCGGGAAGCGGAAGGGGAGTGCCGGTGTACGAGACTTCAGCATCAAGATTGTACTCGTCGAACGACACTGATACCGTCACCGGGCCGGAAGTCCGCGCTTCGCCCGTCACCAGCTCGCAGGCTTCGGAGAGCGCCATCGCCATCCGATGGATCACCTCGCTCCGTGCAGCCCAGACCTCGCCCTGCCGCTCCATCAGGGTGAAGACCTGGTCCGAGATCTGACCATCGGGATCGATGGTCGCCGTGACACGCTTCCTGATACCGATCCGCATCACCAGGTTCAGGATGATGGCAATGACCGTTGTTAAGGAAAGGGCCGAATCAAAGAGCGGGCTGAATAGAGGGGGAACACTCGCATAAGCCCGGGGGATAAGGTAGACGCTGATACCGAAGATGAACGAGATCCCAATGACGAAGATCTTCCGTGAATCCAGCATCCGGGTCGTGATGGTCTGGAACCCCCCGACAATGATGAACCCGGCAACGTATATGAGCGTCCCGCCGATAACCGGGCCGGGCATGATGAGAAAGACCGTGGCAAGGACCGGGAGGAAGGCCAGCCCGATCAGGATCCCTCCGGTCATGAAACCGATGTACCTGCTCGTTGAGCGGGTGGCAATCGAGAGCCCGATATTCGACGACGACCCGGTCTGTCCCATTCCCCCGAACAGGCCGCCGAGACCTGATGCGATCCCGTCGGCAAAAAGCCCGGACTGGATGTTCTTCATGTCCGGCCGTTTCCATTCCGTGTTGTTGATCCGCTGGCAGATCGAGAATTCGCCAACGCTCTTCACGAATGTAACTATCGCCGCGATCGCGAACGGGATGATAAGTACCGGCTGGAATGACAACCCGAAGTACTGCAAATCGGGCAGGGCAAAGAGTGGCGAAGCGGCGATCCGGCCCAGCGGGTCTGCACCGGCAAGCCCCGCCAGAATACAGAGCACGTACCCTGCCGCCATGCCGACAATGACCGGAAAGAGCCTGAGCTGCCCTCTTCCCCAGACCGTAACACCGACCGTTACTGCAAGGGTGACAACCGAGATCGCCGTTACCGTTAGGTCGGGTGCAGTGGCCGATCCGGTCATGCCAAAGAAGTTCGGGAGCGCATAGGGAACGACTGCAACCCCGAGCATCATGATAACAAGGCCCGTCACCTCGACCGGGAAGAGGACGCGGAGCCGCTGAACCACACGGGAAAGTGCAACCTGCAATGCCCCCGAGAAGGCGGTCATCCCGCAGAGAAGCGAGAGCCCTCCGGACTGGAGGGCAAGGATCGAGGCCGAGACGTAATTTGGCCCGGCCACCCGGGGAATAAGAAAACCCGAGCCGAACTCCGGGTGTTTTATCGCCTGGAATATCGTGGAAATACCATTGGCGAGCATCGACATCGAGACAAAGAACGCCGCGGCGCCGGCCTCGATACCCGCAGCCCGTGCGACAAGAATCGGGAAGACGAATGCAGTAGCGACAATCCCGGTGTGCTGCAGGCCAAGCAGGAAAACCTGGGGGAGCGGGGGTTTGTCATCGACAGCATACTCGAGATCCGGGGGTCGCATAGCACACGAAACGAGGCTGTATGAATATTAAAGCGGTTCGATAGAATCTTCCGGGAAAACCCCGTGGCAGCTGCCCGCGACCAATATACCCTCCCGCGCCCTATATTCAGGCACTGGAGATTCACATGCAGGTCACCCCCGCTATTCATGCACTCCGGCACCCGTTCCAGGTCCCGGTTGCACCCGGTATTACTCTTGACCGTTTCGTGTACTCGTACATCATCGCATGCGAGACTATCACGCTCATCGACACGGGTGTAGCAGGATGCGAGACGAGGATATTCGAGTATATCCGGTCCATCGGCCGGGATCCACGGGAGATCTCGCTTATCATCCTGACCCACTCCCATCCCGACCACATCGGGGCAGCCCTCGCAATACGGGACGCCACCGGCTGTACCATTGCGGCACATGCGGCTGAGCGGGCCTGGATAGAGGACGTGGTGCGCCAGAACCGTGAGCGCCCGGTCCCGGGATTTGACACGCTTGTCGGAGGGCCGGTACCGCTCGATTTCGAACTCGAAGGTGGCTGCACCATCGACATTGACGGCACCTCCGGATATGAGATCCAGGTAATACACACACCCGGCCATTCCGAGGGTTCGATCTCACTTTTCATGCAGGGCGAGGGGGCGCTCTTCTCCGGGGACGCAATACCGGTGGCTGGTGATCTCCCGGTCTATGATGATGCCGGACAATCCGTCCGATCCATCCGGCTCCTCCGGTCGATACAGGGTATCCGCCACCTCCTTTCTGCATGGGATGAGCCCCGGCACGGCGAAGATGTATACGGGCAGATGGACCGGGCACACGTCTACCTCAGGACAATCCATGAAGCCGTAGTCCGATCGGCCGGTGATGGGAATATTGACATGATGGATATCACACACAAAACGGTCGCTGCTCTCGGGCTCCCCCCGCAGGCTGTAAGCCCGCTTCTCGCCCGCACGTTTGCAGCGAACCTCCGGATCCAAAACACGTATCCGGTATTTCCGGGCTGATCGCGTTAACCGGAGATGCCCATCAGGACAGGGGTCCGGTCTCCTGCCGTACCCGGATAAGCCAGGCATCGAATTCCCGGTAAAAACGGGCGATCCGTTCGAGATCGTCCGGTGTCCGCGCCGAGACTTTCCCGCGATAAAACCGGGCATGGTCCTCAGCATCCCAGTGATCCTTCTCGCCATCGACCGGCAGGAGCTCTGCTTCGTCTTTTGTCCTGCACGGTTCATTGGTCAGCGTGCGACAGAACGCTGTCCGAACCGGGGACCGTAAGGGTTTCACCGCCCATCTCGTATCCGCATACCCGTCCCAGTGCTCGTTGACCGGGAACCCGGCGCGGGCAAGCGGGCGGTCCCATGTCGCATCCGCCAGAGCCCAGCGGCACCCGATCTGCACCCGGCAGGCAAGGTGATGAGCAACCGGGATATGTACAGCCAGTTCCCGGAGAGCAGGAGGGTAGCGGAGATCCGGGTCATTCCACGAGAATGCGATCGTAGCGTACACGACATTCAGGTTCAGTTTCCGGAACATCTCCGCGAGCAGGTAATGTTTCGGGCCACAATATCCTTTCCCGATCCGGAGCATCTCTTCCGGACCGGCAACAGGATCATGGCGTGCAACCTCGAGCGAGTACGGGATGTCACGGATATGTTCGAAAACAGATATCATACCCTGGTGCGTGTCCAGACCCTCGGTCCATTCGCGAAATTTCCTGTTGACCAGAGACGGCATTTCAGGATCTCCTGTACTTAACGGACTCGCGGGCAGGAACGATAAAACTCCCGTTCCGCGTACGGGGGCAGGATCGCAGAATTTTTCATGTGCAAACGTGTGAAAAACAACATACCCTGAAAAAACGAGATAATCCCCCGCCGGGGGAAAACTATTGAGCGGTCCCGCCGGCCGGAATATTCCGGTCAGCGGCGAACCGCGTGCAAAAGGAAAAAGTAAGATTATGCGTTCTTCATCTTGGCTTTTGCGACGAATCCGTCTTTGCCAATGTAGTACATGAAGCCCTTTTCCTTGGCAATCTTCTCAGTACCGACTTTCTTCTTCTTGCCGGTCTTGTTGTGCTTCATCGGGGCTGCCCAGACGTATCCATCCTTGCCGATAAAGTAGAGGTAGCCCTTTTCGCGCTGGATCTTTTCTTTTCCAATTTTGGTTCCCATTTAAACACCTCAAAACCTCTATTGGGTTTTGATAATGAGAATTGACGCCTGATAATATAAAAGGTTTCCGTCGAAAGCCCGTCGATATCCCAATTTTTACCAAAATTCTGGGGGTATTTTGGGCATTGTGACGCACTATTCACTCCGATTAAAAAACCTCTAAAAATGCTCATTTCAGACAATATCTGGCTAAAAATGGCTTAAATGCGGGTTGGTGCACCCACAGGGACCGGAAGTGAAAGCGCATCTTATCCCGGGTTTTTCATGACGGAGCATGCAGGGCCTGCGGGGGGTGCCGCGGCCCATCAGCCCAGCTTCATAACCGGCTCGATCCTCGCAGGAGCTGTACGGGCAAGGGGGAGTGGCATTGCCGTTCCTTCCGGCCTGAGGGTCACCGTAAAGGATTCGTACGGTCGTACCCCACGGGATGAGCAGACCAGTATCTCGAACTCTTCATCGGGTTCCATCCAGTTATCCGCATCCGCCACGTGGCCGGGGAGCATATTATATTTCCCGGTAATGGTCCAGTTGGGGCAGACCAAAGGCAGGATATTGGTTTTCGGTATCTGCTCTGAGAAACCGTCACCTGTCCAGCTAACGTGGACCTGATCCATATCAATTGCACCAGTATGTCCGATAAAGAGAGAGACCATCACTTGTATGGCTCCGAGCCTTTTGGGATCCCCCCGTGGAACAAGGAACAGGGGTTTGTTATTTATCCGGCTGACTGCCGGGAAGCCAACCACCGAGCCTACGGGTTGCATATGATCTCCGGATACATACACGCTGTCCGCTACCATCCCTCCCGGAAAGGTCCTGGCCCATCCGGGTGTTTCTCCTGAGGTCATGAACAGGAAAAAACCGCCCGCGATCACCAGCAGTACAATAATCAGGATCACTACTTCAAGCCCCGTGAATGCATCTTCCCTGCCGGGGTTACCTGCCACCGTATCACTCCGAACCAAGGGTCATGACGGGCTGGACATCAGGAGGTACACTGATCACGGCGACCGGCGGTTGGGTGCTCCCGGGAGGATTCACGGAGATAGTAATCTGCTGGTACGGGGGAGTTGTATTTGTCGGGCAGATCATGAGCTCGAACACCTCGCCCGGGTACAGGATATCGGCGCCGCTAAGAGACGAAACCGCTGACCGGTTCCCTCCTTTTTTGGCGGCAGGAATATTCCCGGGAAGTTTCCCGGCAGTTAGCGGCGCCGGTTGTGGTACGTTAAACCGGTTGGTGATCATCCATCCCGGGCAGATGAGGGGCTGCACGGTTTTCCGGGGAATGGTTTCCGCCCCGTCACTATTTACTACGTAGAGGTTTACCTTATCGAAATCAACGCCGCCCATATCCCCGATAAGGAGCGACACGGTCATCTGGACGGCTCCAAGATTTGCTGCATCCTGTTTCAGGTACTGGACCATGACATCCGAGTGGTTGCCATTCACCGCTGAAAAGCCGGTAATGGAACCAATATGCCGCACCGAGTACCCGGATTCCCCGGCAAAAGCACCGACCATCCCTTCCGAGGGAGACCCGAACGATTGGGCAAGGGTGACAATGGCCACGTGACCGATCACGACAAGGATAATAATAATCACGATCAGTTCCAGAATAGTGAGGCCATTCTCATTGGCACGGCTTTTTTGTGTCATATCAGTGCCCGCGCCGGTCGATCAACCGTTTTGGCCGCCCTTTTTGTTTGTGCAGTTCGAGCCCTCCGGTTTTGGTGACATTGACCAGGATCCGGAAATCCCCGTCGTGATAATGCCGGGCAAGCCCGGGTTTGTATTTCAGGAACCGGTTCACGAATGTATCCTCTATGGTTTTTTTATCGCAGTGCTCCTGATCGATACATTCCACGCTCACTGACAGGATTGTTTCATCCGGATTTTCCCCATCGTGAATGAAAGCCTCATATTCACCATTCAGGAAGTCCATGTTTTCGGGCTGGAAGACCGCAGCTTCGATATCCACACGGTTTAAGGAATTCTGGAAGACCCATGCGGTCTCGGCTTCCCGCTGGGGGTTATGGACCCGCATATGGGTCCTGCCGCAGGGGCACCGGTCGCGGGAGAGGACGACCGTTGTGTCTTCGGTATCGTAATTGAGGAGGAGCATTCCCGCATTCGCCCCCACGGGAAGAAGGGTGGTGAGGACTCCCCTGCCGCAGGCTCCATCTTTGACAAACGACTCCATCCGGGGATCATAGACATCCAGGTGAACGAGATCCTCAGGTACATGAAGGCCTGCAACCTGGGTACATTCTCCGCACATAGTACCTTCAGTACTACCATAGGTATTGTAAACGGGGCATTCCCACAGTTCAGAGAGATACTTCCGGGACTCATCGGCAAAGCTCTCGCCACCCGCAACCAGCTTGTTGATCGAGGTTTCCCCCGGGGTAATGCCTTCGGCCCTGAGCCTCCTGAACAGACGAAGAAGTTTGAAGACACTGCCGACAATCGCCGTCGGCTTGTAGCTTTTGAGGATCCTTAATTCGAACGAGCACTTGCCGATGGGAATGATCCCCATACCGATGCGTTGTGCGGCGATCGTCATGGTGTTGGCCCCCACATTCATGCCATAGGAGGCGCAGACAACGATCCGGTCCCGGTCTGAAAAACCCTGAGATACGAAACTGCGGGCGTACTTCTCTGCGTACCGCTTCCAGTCCTCCCAGGTCAAAAAAAAACCTTTGGGAGTCCCGCTCGTCCCGCTGGTCTCCTGTATAGAGAATACGTTCCCCCATGAGGTTGAGAGGAACTCAAACTCCGGAGTCACGGGGGGCTGGTGTTCCCGGATCGTCTTTCCGGAGATGATCGGAAGATCCAGCAGGTCTTCGTGGACGCGGATCTCCCCCGGATTGATTCCATTTTCCCGGAACCAGTGACGGTAAAATGCGGAGTGCTCGGCAGCGTACCGGACGGTGTAGCGCACCCTCTCATCGATCAGGGCATCGAGACCGCCCCGTTCCATTGTCTCAATCTCCGGTGAGAAGTACGATCCCGCGGGCATTACAGTGCATTGCAGGAGAAATTGTTTATAGGTTACGACAGTGGGAAAGACAGGATCAGGAACGTTTTTTCGCTTCTGCTAAGGGCCGGACGATGCCCTCAATTTATCGTCTGAACGGTCGAAGATGTACAGACAATTTCATGTACTTCCATGTCATCCTCACGGACAATTGCAACCTCTGTTGCAGTTACTGCCGGGCCAAGGCATTCGAGGAACTGGAAGAAGGTTCAGATGAGGGAGAGCCTGTGGAGATCGATCCGGACCTCCCCCTGGAACTGGACTATGATCTCAGGCTCCTCTATGGTTTCCTTGCCAAAGACCCTGCCCCAACGGTCACATTCTACGGGGGAGAGCCACTCATCCGGGCAGATCTCATCGACCAGATCGTTCGCGAAGCGCCGGTACGTCGGTTCATGCTGCAGACCAACGGGCTTCTCCTCGACCGGCTCGCCCCGGAGATCGTGAACCGGTTTTCTACGATCCTTGTCTCCCTTGACGGGAAAGAAGAACTCACTGACAAAAACCGGGGAGAGGACGTGTACCGCAGGGTAATGGCGCAGGTACAAAGACTCCGGACTATCGGGTACACCGGTGAACTGATCGCCCGCATGACCGTGACTGAACAGACGGATATCGTGGATGCTGTCAGCTGGCTTGCCGGAAACCCTGATCACGCGTTCTCCTCCATCCACTGGCAGCTGGACGCAGACTTTGCCGGGGATTTTGCAAGGAGACAGTTCGCGGACTGGGCCACGGACAGTTACAATCCGGGCATCCGTATGCTGGTCAGTCAATGGGTGGACCGCATGGAAACCACCGGGGAAGTCCTTCGCTGGTACCCCTTCCTCGATCCCATAGACGATCTCCTTGACGGGAAGGCAAGCCGGCTCCGGTGTGGTTCGGGCTACGCAAACTACAGCATCATGACGGACGGCCACATAGCACCCTGCCCGGTGATGGTCGGCATGACACCGTATTATGTCGGGCATATCGCTGATGCCGACCCCTGTGCACTTGACCGGGTTGAAGTTGGCGGGGAATGCACGAGCTGCCACATCAGGGATTTCTGCGGGGGGCGGTGCCTCTACTCCAACATCACCCGGCCATGGAATACCATACAGCGGCAGCTCGTATGCGGGACGGTTGAGAATCTCCGCGAGGCACTTGTATCCGCGCTCCCGCGGGTGCAGAATCTCATTGCACGCGGTATCATCGCCCGGAGGGATTTCGCGCATGAAAAGTTCAACGGGTGCGAGATAATTCCCTGATACCACGGATGGATTTAAATACACAAGACAGGGAAAACAGGCCGGGATTATGCAGATATATTTATATCGAACCGTTAGATGTATATATGCAGATCAAAACTGCACGAGTAATAGCAATGGAAAGAAAGAGTTTTGGTGGCCCGAGAAACTTCGGTCCCAGAGAAATGACAAAGACAGTCTGTTCTGACTGTGGAAAAGAGTGCGAAGTCCCCTTCAAGCCAACTGAAGGAAGGCCGGTCTACTGCAGGGACTGTCTGCCCAAGCACCGGAAACCCCGGTTCTGATTTCACCATTTTTTTCTTTTTAGTTCTGCTTCTTCCGGTCATCCATACAAGCGAACAGCCTCTTCCGAAACACTCTTTTAGCATGTTTGTACATACTCGCAGCATGGCCGGTTCATGGAAAGAGGCAAAGAAACAGGCGGATCAGGAAAAGCTTCCTCAGGTTTATCATGACTGTGATTCAGACCGCTACGGGGCATGCGGGCAGGGCGAACAGCAGGGTGCATTCAAAGACGGGGTATTTGTTGAGCACCGCTGCATCTGTATGCCGGCACACCTGAGCGCGGAAGAACTCGTGGCAAAAGAGAGAATATTCCGGCACGAGAACCCGGACTGGTAAGCGCTCCTCAAAATACACACTGATTATTTTCTCCGGATCTCATCCCGGAAACGGTGGAGGAGATCGTAGAGCATGAGGCGGAACTCGTCCCCGATCTCTTCCCAGGACTTGACACCAGCTTCCAAGGGGATTTCACCGGTGGGAGCGGGCTCCCGTACAACCGTCCCGTCCCCTTCAGGGAGGGGCTTCCACCAGAGTTCCCGCATGATCTCGAAGTACCCGCTGACAATGACGAGGATGAAGACGAGCGGCACGATCACAAACGAGAGCAGCCAGAAATAATGATACAGATTGTTTGCAGTGACGAGGTCCACCCATTCAAAGATACGGAGCACGAACGCAACGATGAAGACGCTGCCGATAGCCTTGATGACGGGGAAGGGCAGGTTGAGGGGAAACGGGAATACTGCAAAGATGTCTGCAACAAAGATGATGATCCCGATAACAAGGAGCAGCCAGAAATTGGTGTTCAGGAAATCAATCCCTGACAAAAAGATCGGATTTCTGATAAATTCCCTGAGAATGTTTGCGAGGACTACAACAATCAGGAAACAGATGATGCCGGTCATCCGCGAGACAAAAACCCAGCTTAACGACTTGTTGCGACACGGCCACATCCTGCTGCCTCCAAAAATGCTGTACAGGATTTGTGGGGAACAGTATATAGGTTCCCGTACTTGTTTTTCCAGCACGGGAGCTGTATCATCCGGAGCCGGGATCTCCAGGTATGCAGATCAATTATCAGCTCTACGGGCATTTCCTGCTCCCGAGAATTACAACGGATCCTGCGACTATCAGTCCGGGTTCTGCGCGAGGAGTACTCACAGAAAAACCGGGATACTGAAAGTTCGGGTGGATTAAACAGGGGGAGGTGGTTATCCCTGCCACGGCTCATTCTTTCTTGCCAATGTCATAATATTTCCGGAGAACCCTGTGGATCTTTTCTGATTCGATGTACCCGCGATCGAGCTTGTTGACAATCTCATCGATCATCCGGCTGTACATTATGATCTTCTCTGCCAGAGGATCTTCCATCATATCCGCAACGCCTATGATTCCCTGAAGGGGATTCCGGATATGGTCGTTCAGAATGGCATACTGCTGGAGGTTACTCTCGATCTGGCCAAAAGCCTCCTTTTTCAAGTGTTCGATCTCTATTCTCTCGCTGATATCCCTGATGATCGCGACGATTGCGGGACTGCCGAACTGATCAAAAGACCGGGCAGTGATCTCGACCGGGATCTGCCGGTCGGATTGCGTTTTACAAACACCTGCAGAGATCACGTGGCCGGACGCGCGAAGTTCCTCAACCGGCAGGCTGACACCCTCCTCAATTTCTGCTATGAACAGGTCAGACAGGTCCATCTCCAGGAATTCCGTGCGCTCGTATCCAAGTACTTCGCAGGCAGCGTTGTTTATTTCTACGATTCTTCCCAGTGTCTTATCAGGAGCCATCCGGCATATACATACCGGGTCTTTGATGCTGTTGAAGAAGAGCCGGTATTGCTCTTCACTCTGAATGAGACGGTTATGCAGGACGTTCTGTGACTGCTCAAGGTCTTCAAGCATCCCGTTGACATTACCGGCAAGATCCCCAATCTCGTCAGCCCCGCTAATCCCGACGCGGGCCGAGAAATCCCGCTTTTTTCCGATATTATTCACCCTTTGGCTCAGTTCTGCCAGCCGCGAAAGAACGGTTTTTTCAAGGAGCATGAGCATGACCAGACCGAAGATGAGACCCGAGGCAATGAACAGGATAACGAAATAGAGGCCGGTAGACTTCCCCTGTGCATAGATATCCCGGGAAATACTGACGCGAAGGATGACTACCGGGTTCCCGGAAATGTCCCGGATAAGTGAGTACGTACCAAGCATTGTATCATTAACAGGTTCGATGATCGTGGGGGCATTAAAAAACAGGGCCTCATTTCCCTCGCGTTGGATGAAAAGTGCAGAGGATACGTTAAAACGTGGGACTATCCTGACAAAATCCGGAGGCATCGACGGGTCATTGTACAAGTGCACTTCAAGGGGGAGCTGCGTAAGGGTCGAGAGCCGGGCAACCTCATTTGTATCGATATACTTGCCCATCAGGAGGTACCCGGTCACATCCTGACTACCGGGTTTACCAAAGACGGGGCGGATGGCAATCATCATCGGGCCATTGGGCAGTTGGACGATTCCCATCATTCCCTCACGGGATCTGCCCGCATATCCCGAGCGAGGGTAGGCAAAGAGCACAGTTCGAAGATCGGACGGTACCGAGACAAACGTGTGGTTTGTGAGATCGTATCCTTGCCCGGAGATGAGGTTCCCCCCGGCATCTGACAGCAGGATATCATTGAGCCCGAGCCATTCGAAGATATCGTCTTCAAGCTGTGACCATTGCCCCGTGGAAGAGTTATCTGCGATATACTGTCGGGTATCGTCACGCGAGGCCCAGTCATTCGCCACTGCATCGAGGGTATTGATATCACTTACAAGTGCGACAAGGACCCGGTCCGTATCTCTTTGTGCACTCTGTAATTCAAGACGGGAGAAGCCCTTCTGCACGATCAACTCTGATGAGGTGTAAAGAGCGAGAATGAGGCAAAGAAGAGTGATACAGACGATGACGATTGTCTTTTCCCGAATGTCCACTGACATGCACCTACCGCAGACCCGCTGATATGGATAACCTTGTATTGAGGCGATGTATTCTTGTTACTTTCGCAGAATGGATCTTAAAGGATGAGCATTTCCTGGGTATCCCTGATCGGCGATCAGACTGTTCATTAGGGAGAATACCAGACATTTACTGGAGATTGCGTAATAAAAAATACACCAATAGCCAAAAAAATACAACAATGTATAAATATGTACAAAGACCACCTTTAAGCCAGATTATATCCCGGAACAAACGGTTCGCCTGCAGGACAGGATGCACCAGACGGCACCCGGGATACCCTGAACATATACGACCACTGCCGGCCTCCTTCGGTTGCCGGAACTACAGGAACATCTTATGAAGAACGGACTTACCTTCAACCTTGAACTTGAGGAATTCATCACCGCGGTGAACAACCAGCCTAAACCGCTCATCATCCCGCTCTGTGCAGAACTGCCGCTTGGTGATATCTGCCCGCTGGATATCTACTCAAGCACGCGAACCGGATGCGGGTTTCTGCTCGAGTCCATGGAAGGCAGCGAGAAGCTCGCCCGCTATTCATTCATCGGGCTTGACCCGCAATTCGTGGTGTCGGTCGGTGAGACGGTGGATATCCGGGGCAATGAACCATTTGTATCCATTGCCCGGGATCCTGATGGCAGGGACCCGGTCGACCAGATAAAATCGATCCTTTCCCGGTTCCATTACGTGAACGTAAAAGCTCCCCGCTTCTTCGGGGGCATGGTCGGATATTTTGCCTACGACTGCGTTTACTCCCTCTTCAGGAATGTAAGGGAGGAAAAAAGGGGCGGCAATACGGGAACCGGGCCGGATGCACGGTTCATGCTCACCAAGGACTGCATAGTCATCGACCATAAGGACAGGATACTCTACATTTTTTCAAGCCCGCACCTTACGTACGAGTCCGACCTTGCCACTGAATACCAGAAAAGTGTCCGGCAGATCCAGTCCCTTGCCGCCCGGATTACTACGCTAAGGAGCAGCAACTTATACCGGGCCGGAACCGGCAACACAGCATCAGCGGTACCAGTCATTCCTGTAGGATCACAGGAGGAGTACGAGCGTGGAGTGGAACACATAAAGGAGCACATTGCTGCGGGAGATATCTTCCAGGCAGTCCTCTCACGACGTATGGAATGCGATCTTGCGGGGGACCCGTTCAGCCTGTATGCCGCACTCCGGAAGATCAACCCGAGCCCGTATATGTATTATCTCGATTTCGGGGACGAACAGGTGATCGGGGCAAGCCCGGAGATGCTCGTGAGGGTGGAAAAACGCAGGGTAACTACCGTCCCCATTGCAGGCACCCGCCCCCGTGGCCGGACCGAGGCTGAGGACAAGGAGCTGGCAGAAGCTCTCCTCGGCGACAGCAAGGAACGGGCCGAGCACACGATGCTCGTTGACCTGGCAAGGAACGATCTTGGCCGCGTCTGCCGGTTCGGATCCGTTGGCGTGACTGAATTCATGAACATCGAGAAATTCTCACATGTCCAGCACATTGTCTCGACCGTGACCGGCATCCTTCGGGATAACCTCGACTGCTACGATGCTTTCCGGTCCTGTTTCCCGGCCGGCACCGTCTCCGGAGCGCCAAAAATCCGGGCAATGCAGATCATCGGTGAGCAGGAGCCATACCCGCGGGGAATTTATGCAGGTGCTGTGGGGTATATCGGTTTTGACCGGAACCTTGATTTTGCGATTGCGATCCGGACCGTCCTTGTCAGGAACGGGCGGGCATCTGTCCAGGTCGGGGCCGGGATCGTTGCAGACTCAGTGCCGGCAGCAGAATGGAAAGAGACTGAAAACAAAGCCGCGGCGATGATCCGGGCTATCGAGCAATCGGGGGCCTGCTGAATGAAAGTCCTGATCGTGGACTGCTTCGACAGTTTCACTTTCAACCTGTACCAGCAGGTGGGCAAACTGGGAGGAGAGCCCATGGTCCTCACCTGCGATACACCGATCAGCCACCTCCGGAAAGTCGCGTGCGACCGGATCATCCTTTCGCCGGGCCCGGGGGCACCGGAAGATGCCGGGGTCTGCCTCGAAGTCCTGAAAACCATGAGCAGGACGATCCCGACGCTCGGCGTCTGTCTCGGTCACCAGGCAATATGCACAGCTTTCGGTGGGGAGGTTACACGGGCAGCGCACCTGATGCACGGCAAGACATCCGAGATCCGTCATGACGGTAAAGCGCTCTTCTCCGGGCTATCAGAACCGTTTGTTGCAACCCGCTACCATTCGCTTGTTGCAAGGGAAGATTCCCTGCCGGAAGAACTCGCCGTCACTGCAACAAGTCTCGATGACGGGTATGTCATGGGTGTGCGGCACAGGCATTACCCGATAGAGGGGGTGCAGTTCCACCCGGAGAGCGTTCTCTCAGCATGCGGGGACCAGATCATCGGAAATTTCCTTGCCGGTAAGGGGATGGCCCGATGATGCTGAAAAGTGCCATCGGCAGGCTGATGGACAGGCAGGATCTCACCATAACTGAAGCTGCAGAGATCATGGGCACTATCATGGAGGGGAATGCATCGCAGGCCCAGATCGGGGCGTTCCTTGCCGCGCTCAGGCTCAAAGGTGAGACCCCCGGGGAGATTGCTGCATTTGCAGGGGTTATGCGCAAATATGCAGTGACCGTGAAGCCCGTAACAGAGAAGGTCCTGGTGGATACCTGCGGGACCGGTGGTGACGGGGCCCGCACGTTCAATATCAGCACGACATCGGCATTCGTTGCCGCGGGAGCAGGTGTCCCGGTGGTCAAGCACGGGAACCGCAGCGTGAGCAGCAGGTGCGGTTCGGCCGATGTTCTGGCCGCTCTCGGGGTCAACCTGTCTGTGGACCCGAAGATACAGGCACAGATCGTTGAAAAGGCAGGAATCGCATTCCTGTTTGCGCCCCAGCATCACCCGGCCATGCGCCACGTAATGGCCGCCCGCCAGGAGATTGGCTGCCGGACGGTCTTTAACATCCTCGGACCGCTTACGAACCCCGCAGGCGCCGAAGCGCAGGTTCTCGGCGTTTACGATGAATCCCTGACCCGGACCATGGCAGAAGTACTCCGCATCCTCGGGCTCACCCGCGCTATGGTAGTCCACGGGAGCGGGCTCGACGAGATCACGACCACAGGTGAAACAGTTGTATCGGAACTCTACCGCGGAGCCATTAGGAGCTACATGCTGGACCCGGCAGCGTTCGGGATTGCCAGAGCCAGTCTTGCCGACATTGCCGGGAGCGATGCTGAGACCAACGCCCGGATCACCCGTGAGATCCTTGTCGGGGAGCGGGGAGCCGGGCGCGATATCGTCCTCATGAATGCAGGAGCAGCGATCTATGTCGGGGGCGTGGCAGGAAACCTCCACGAAGGAATTGAGCAGGCAGCCAGGTCTATTGATTCCGGCAGGGCGTGCGCCCGGCTCGATGCACTTATCGACGCAACCAGAGGTGCAGCATGATCCTCGACGAGATCGTGCTTCGCACCAGAAAGCGTGTTGCCTGTCTTCCGGCAACATTCCCGGAATCCCCGTTGCGACAACGGGTAAGCCTGGCCGGCGCAATCCGGAGCAGGAACGGGAAAAATGCCGTTATCGCCGAGATCAAGTGCGCTTCCCCGAGCGGAGGAGTCATCCGGCGCAACGTGGACATGGCTATGATGGCCGGGGTCTTAAAAGAGGGAGGATGTACCGCCTTATCCGTGCTGACCGAACCATACTTTTTCGGGGGTACGGGGCAGGACATCGCCCGCGTGAAATCCGCGGTCTCGTTACCGGTACTCCGCAAGGATTTCATCATCGATGAGCGCCAGATCGCCGAATCGCGGGCACTCGGTGCAGATGCAGTTCTCCTGATCGTCGCAGTGCTCGGGGGAAGACTTTCAGAATTCGTCAGCCTTGCCCGGGAATACGGCCTCGAACCGCTCGTGGAAACGCATACCGGTGACGAGATCACGGCAGCACTCGCCACCGAGGCAGAACTCATCGGGATCAACAACCGTAATCTCGCGACCATGAGTATCGACCGGTCAACTACACGGCTCCTGTCGGGACAGGTAAGGGATGACGGCAGGCTGGTAGTATGCGAGAGCGGGATGCGATCCGCGGATGATGTGCGTGAGTTAAAAAGCTACTGCGATGCATTCCTGATCGGTTCATCCATCATGGCAAGCGCTTACCCGCGAAAGAAACTGGAGGAGTTCGTATGCGCATAAAGATCTGCGGGATTACCCGCCCGGAGGATGCACAATTCGCCGAAGATCTGGGTGCCGATGCAATCGGCGTTGTACTCTTCTCGGATTCGCCACGATCGATCTCTCCCGAGCGGGCACGGGAGATCTTCGATGCTGTCGGGCCTTTCACGGCAACAGTAGCGGTAACCCATACACGGTCCCGGGAAGATCTGGATCGGATCTTCGCCATTCAACCTCACGCAGTCCAGATCTTTTACCCGTTTTCATTCACAAAAGCCCCCGGCCCCCGCGTGATCCGTGCAATCGGTGCCCATGATGCCCTGCCGGAAGACTGCAGCGCGATCATTGTTGACGAGAGCCACGGGAAAGGGAAAGGGGTGGATCTCTCCCATGCGAGAAGTGTAGTACAGCGATCGAAAGTCCCGGTCATTCTGGCCGGCGGACTGACCCCCGGAAACGTGGCAGAGGCCATAGCGGCAGTCCACCCGTATGCCGTGGACGTGGCAACCGGTGTGGAAATTTCACCGGGAATAAAAGACCGGGAAAAGATGCGGGCATTCATCCAGGAAAGCAGGAGGGCATAACATGGTAACAGCAGGTAAAAAAGGAAGGTTCGGGAAATACGGCGGCCAGTACGTGCCGGAGACGATGATGAACGCGCTGCAGGAACTGGAGATCGCGTACGAGAAGATCCGCACTGATCCGGCGTTTATCCGGAACCTTGCCGCGTACCAGAAGGAATACGCCGGACGGGAGACACCCCTGACATTCTGTGCAAACATCTCACAGGAACTCGGGTGCAAAGTCTACCTGAAACGCGAGGATCTCGTCCACGGGGGTTCCCACAAACTGAACAATACGCTCGGCCAGGCACTGCTCGCAAAACACATGGGCAAGAAGAGGCTGATAGCCGAGACCGGTGCCGGCCAGCATGGCGTTGCAACCGCGATTGTCGGGGCGGCACTCGGGCTCCCGGTCGAGGTGTACATGGGCGAGATCGACACGCGCCGGCAGGCACTCAATGTTTTCCGGATGGAACTGATGGGCGCGAAAGTAATACCGGTGAAATCCGGAACCCGCACGCTCAAGGACGCAACAAGCGAAGCCTTCCGGGACTGGGTGGCAAATGTCCGGGATACGTATTACCTGATAGGATCGGTTGTCGGCCCGCACCCGTATCCCGGGATGGTACGGGATTTCCAGTCAGTGATCGGGAGGGAGGCACGCGAGCAGGTGATGAAAAAAGAGGGGCGCCTGCCAGACTGTATTGTTGCCTGTGTCGGGGGCGGCTCCAATGCAATCGGGATCTTTTACCCGTTCCTTGACGACGATGTCGAACTTGTCGGTGTCGAGGCAGGCGGACATGGAATCGAGACCGGGGAACACAGCGCAACACTCTGTGCCGGGGAGCCGGGAGTGCTGCACGGGGCATTCTCCTACCTACTCCAGGATAAAGACGGGCAGGTACTGCCCACTCACAGTATCTCGGCAGGCCTCGATTACCCGGGTGTCGGTCCGGAGCATTCCATGCTCCGGGACGAGAACCGGGTCACGTACGCCGCAGTGAACGATCCCGATGTTATCGATGCATTCCGGTTCCTTTCCAGAAAAGAGGGGATTATACCGGCACTCGAGTCTGCCCATGCAGTTGCATACGTATTGAAGAATGCCGGCCGTTTCGACCGGGACGATATCGTAATAATCAACCTCTCGGGGCGGGGAGACAAGGATGTGGCGGAGATCGCAAAACTGGAGGAGGTGAATTAAAATGGGACGGATTGCCGAGGCATTCAGGAACAGGAATTCCCCGGCGTTTATCGGTTTTACCGTGGCAGGAGATCCGGACAAAGAGACCTGCATCCGTGCAGCCCGGGCCCTGATAGCGGGAGGAACCGATATTCTCGAACTCGGGGTGCCCTTCTCGGACCCGGTGGCAGACGGACCAACCATCCAGAAGGCAGACGAGCGGGCCCTTGCCGCAGGAACAACACCGGATACGGTCTTTGCGATCGTCCGCGAACTGCGTAAAAGTTCAGCAGTCCCCATTGTCTTCCTCGCGTACTACAACACGGTCTACCGGCGTGGGATCCGGAAGTTTTACCAGGAGGCACACGATGCCGGGGTTGACGGGATCCTGATCGCTGACATGCCCTACGAGGAATCGGATGAAGTGACCGAAGCAGCAGCCGAGTTTGGGATCGACCCCATCATGCTCATAACCCAGACGACCACGGAGGACCGGATAAAGAAAATCGCATCGCGGGCACGCGGATACCTCTACCTTGTCGCAGTCCTGGGGGTTACGGGGGTCCGGGAGACGGTATCTGACGAAGCCTTCGCACTCCTGCGCCGCGTGCGCAGGCATACGGATCTCCCGCTCGCGCTGGGTTTTGGGATCTCTGCACCGGAACATGCAAAAACCTGCGCTGGCCAGGGTGCCGACGGGGTCATTGTGGGCAGCGCTATCGTGGATATCGTTGGCAGCATGCGGAATGACCCGCCAGGGATGGAGCGTACGCTCAGGGACTATGTTTCCCGTATGAAAGATGCAATGGGAACCAGCAAGAGCGATTAAACATCATTCCGCTTATTTTTATTATAAAGGACTCGAAACGTATCCTGATATTATCATGATGTCAAGAAACCGTACCATTATTCTCCTGGCAGCCTGCGTTATTGCAGCCCTGCTCATCGCGGGATGCACCCAGTCAGCTACCACGACACCGGCCACTACGGCAGCACCAACCGCTGCACCAACCACGGTTGCAGCAGCACCAGGCGCAGCCGGCATGGCAAACCCCGCATCCGTCAACTGCGGAAAAGTCGGCGGAAAGACCGAGATCAAGACAGGTGCCGACGGCGGTCAGTACGGCATGTGCTCGTTCACCAACGGGACTTCCTGCGAGGAGTGGGCACTCTTCCGCGGGGAAGGATGCAAGACCGGTGTCACCGCAGCAATAACAACTGCTGCACCTGCATCAGTTGGCCTGGCAAACCCCGCATCCGTCAATTGCGGGAAAGTCGGCGGAAAGACCGAGATCAAGACAGGTGCTGACGGCGGCCAGTACGGCATGTGCTCGTTCACCAACGGGACTTCCTGCGAGGAGTGGGCGCTCTTCCGTGGTGAAGGATGCAAGGCCGGTGTCACTGTTGCGGTTACGAATGTAACAACAACCGCAGCCCCGGTAAAATAATTCTTTTTTGTTTTTACCAGTAAACGAAGGGATCGCTCTCCCCACATGAAATCTCTGACAACATCCAGATTTTATACCGATTACGGGTAGTTTTCCACGTTATTCCGATACAAGTCATTTCAAAATAATATGAAATAAAAAAGTATATCATCTCCACCCGCAAAGGATATTTCAATAAAATTTGAAATGATGATCCAGATATGACCCAGCAGACAATTGCCCTCACGGACCAGATGCGTAATGCAGATGCACTGGTATGGAATCCGCACGCAAAATTCCAGGGAGTTTTTTTGAAACACCTGGTTACCGGGAGCGATACCGGAGGTTATCTCTCGCTCCATCACGTACGGATCGATCCCGGCTGCGCCATTGGCGACCACACGCACGCAGGGATGGTCGAGATCCACGATGTAATCTCGGGTGAAGGGACGTGCACGCTTGATGGGCAGGAGATCCGGTACTGCCCGGGCACCATGGGTGTTATGCCAGCCGACAGGATTCACCGGATTCTTGCGGGGAAGAAGGGACTCCTTTTACTTGCAACATTCTCACCGGCGCTGGTCTGAGGCAGGAGTGCGAGCATGGAACCAGAAAAAACAGAGCGTTGTGGATGTTCAAATGAGACTGCAGCTCCGGGATGTGGCTGTCAGGGAAAGACCATAGCCCCGGCCGGGATCCGGACAACGGACAGTATCATTACCATGGCCAACAGGTTCGATCACTTCCTTGCCCGCTGGGCGGTCAGGAGAGGAGACCACCGGGTTGAGCCGGGCCTGTACCGGCTCGGTAACCCGACACCGGATTCGCCGGTCTTTGTTTCGGCGAATTACACCCTGAGTTTCGATGCCCTGCGGTCAGCGCTTGGTGGCCGGGACAGTTACATCCTCGTACTTGATACAAAAGGTATCAACGTCTGGTGCGCCGCGGGAAAAGGTACATTCGGGACCGAAGAACTCGTGCGGCGCATCGAAGTATCCGGCCTTGACGGGATAGTCCGGCACAGGAAACTCATCCTCCCCCAGCTTGGGGCGCCGGGTGTATCCTGGCCGGAGGTTATGAGAAAGACCGGCTTTGGTATCGAATACGGGCCGGTCCGGGCACGCGATCTTCCCGAGTACCTCAAATCGCATAAAGCAACTCCGGAGATGCGCCAGGTAACATTTCCGCTGTGGGACCGTATGGTACTGATCCCGGTGGAACTCGCCCACATTGCCCTCCCGGCTCTTGCAGCAGCACTCGCCCTCTGGTTCCTCGCTGAACCCGCAGCCGGTCTTGCCGCAGTTGTCGCAGTCGTTGCGGGAACCGTTCTCTTCCCAATCCTGCTCCCCGTTCTCCCCACGCACGACTTCTCCACCAAGGGCCTCATTCTCGGGATAATTGTCGCACTCCCGTTTGCCATCCTGTGGGGCGGAACAACTTCCCTGCCGTGGTGGGCACGGGCAGCAGGTGCATTAACACCGCTCCTCATCATACCAGCCGTGACTGCATATCTCGCGCTCAACTTCACGGGGTCGACAACATTCACGTCAAGGACAGGAGTAAAAAAAGAGATCTACCGGTATGTCCCGGTCATGGTTCTTATGGCAGGTGCCGGAATGGCACTGGGAATCATTCTCGGCCTTTGCCGGCTCATGGGGTGGGCATGATGTTTGATTCGTACACGGAGAATACCCTCAGGCTCCATACCGACCGGTGTATAAACTGCAGGCGCTGCACTGAAGTGTGCCCGCACGCGGTCTTCGCTGCGGGAGAAGATACGGTCACCATAGCCCGGCCTGCTGCCTGCATGGAGTGCGGGGCATGTGCAGGGAACTGCCCGGTGCAGGCAATCGAAGTAGAGAGCGGTGTCGGCTGTGCCTGGGCGATGATAGGTGCAGCCCTGCGGGGAAAAGACCTGGACAGCGGGGAGTGCAGCTGCGGCGGGGACGACAGCACCTGCTGTGGTGGCGGAGAGAACAGATGACAAAGAAAGTCCGGGTTCTTTTCGTCTGCACGGCAAACGCTGCCCGCTCGCAGATGGCCGAGGGGCTGCTCCGGGCAAAATATGGTGACCGGTATGAAGCATTCAGCGCCGGGACACGGCAATCAACATTGAGCCCGGACGCAGTTGCTGCAATGCGGGAGATCGGGATCGACATCTCGCACCACCGCTCAAAAACCCTTGACGAAGTTGCCGGGCAGCCCATCGATATCGCAGTAACGGTCTGCGACCGTGCGCACCAGGTCTGTCCGCTCATCCCTTTTGCAAAAAAAACGATTCACTGCGGATTTATGGATCCCCATACCGTGAAAGGCGCCCCCGGAGATATTGCCGGGGCCTACCGGTCAGTCCGCGATGCAATGGCCGCGTGGATCGACAGGGAATTCGGCGGATATCTTCCTGCGTGAGCGGGTATCGCTGATCCACCACTCCCGGGTATACCGACACGGCACTTTTTCGCAAATGCCTTTCCCATGAAAATTAACTAAGTTGAGTTAACAATTCACATCAGAATAAAGTCTGGAATTTTAATTTTCATGGTTTGGGTGTGAACGCCCGTTCATGTGCGTTTCTACAAGAAGATTGATGGGATATTATCGCCATCATTCAAAGAGGAAGTGCAGATCATGAAGAAGGCAAAGAAGAGAGATATCTATGAAGAATCGCTCTCCCTCCATGAAAAATACCAGGGAAAGATCGAAGTTCATTCCAAAGTTGCCCTTGCCAACCGGAGAGATCTCTCCCTTGCCTACACCCCCGGCGTTGCTGCGGTCTGCAGGGAGATTGCAAAGGATAAGACCCTGGCCTACAAGTACACGCTGAAAGCCAACACCATCGCAATCGTGAGTGACGGTTCACGTGTTCTCTCCCAGGGAAATATCGGAGGCTATGCTGCAATCCCGGTCATGGAGGGGAAGGCACTTCTCTTCAAAAAACTGGCCGGGATCGACGCGTTCCCCATCTGTTTTGAGAGTTACAATACACAATTCGCGGACAATGTCAGGAATATCGCCCCGGTCTTCGGGGGAATTGCCCTTGAGGACATCGCCGCTCCCAAATGTTTCGAGCTCGAAGAGTCCCTGCAGGGTATCGGCATCCCGGTGATGCACGACGACCAGCACGGTACTGCCGTTGTGGTTCTCGCGGCGCTCCTGAATGCCTGCCGGGTCACAAAAAAGCGTTTTGAGGACCTGAACGTCGTGGTCTGCGGTGCAGGGGCTGCCGGTTTTGCCATCATACGGATGCTGAAGTGCATCGGGTACAACCCTGACCTCTGCAGCACGGTCAACGATATTATCGTGTGCGACCGGGAAGGCATTATCCACCGCCATCGCCCGGGACTGTACGCGAACAAATACAAATTCATTATCGGGGATGAGACGAACCACACCGGGCGGACCGGAACGCTTGCCGATGCCATGGAGGGTGCAGATGTCTGTATCGGTGTCTCGGTGCCGGGGATCATCACCCAGCCGATGGTGCGATCCATGAACGACGATCCCATTATTTTTGCCCTCGCCCACCCGATGCCGGAGATCCTCCCCCACGACGCGCTCCAGGCAGGGGCTGCTATTGTCGGTACCGGGAGGGGGGAATATCCCAACCAGATCAACTATGCCCTGGCATTCCCGGGAATCTTCCGCGGAGCGCTGGATGTCGCTGCTTCGCGAATATCCGATGAGATGAAAGTGGCAGCCGCCCATGCCCTGGCGGGTTACATCAAACATCCCAGAAAAGACCGGATCCTTCCTAAGATCCTTAACAGGAACGTCGTAACCACAGTTGCTGCTGCTGTACGTGAGGCAGCGGTTGCAAGCGGGTGTGCCCGCACGATCGAATGAAGGGTTAGAAAAAAGAATTATGCGAGTTCGATCTGGATTCCGCCTATCTTGCTTGCGAAGAAGTTATAGAGGAAGGCCATGATCGCACCGCAGATGAATCCCATGATGGCAAAGACGATCGGGAAGATGATGATCGTCATAACACCAAACGCCTCAAGGCCGGGCATTCCCTTGCCGTACCCGATTGCTATTCCCATCAATGCGAAGAGAACGCCGTAAACAAGTCCGAACACAATACCGAAGAGGGCCTCAATTTTTGCCCAGGACATAATATCAATACTTTTGATGACCGCCATTAGCGCACCTACGTATGATTATCTGGAACTCCCGTAAAAAGACTTGCGTATTGCATCCGGATGGCCTTTTTGTCGCTACGGTTGCATCTTCCGGCATATAGTTTCCATCAGGGAGTGATGACGGCGGAGGTGATCCAGGAACATCCTGCTGCGCTCATCCGAAGGCAGAGGCTGCCATTCAATACCGCAGTCGGTATCCCAGAGGATGAGACCTTCTGCAGGTGCTGGCTGCAGGGACCGTTCCGCTTCAGAAACAAGGAGACGGGAAACCGTGTCTTCATCTCCCCCGTTCCCAACCGTGAGCAATGCCGTAGCCATGCAGCGGACCTGGTGCCAGAGGAAACTCTCAGCGGTCACTTCGAAAAAGAGAAAGCCATCCTCTTCTTTCACGCGGGCTGACAGGATCGTACGATACGGGTTCTTATCCTCGATCCGGGCAAAATTCGAGAAATTATGGGTTCCAGGAAACTGCCCTGCTGCCCGGTCCATCGCCCCGGTATTTTCCGGCATATCGGAGAAGTAGTAGCGGTACGTACGCGAGCGGGCATCGAACCGGGGGTGGAACTGAGGGGATACTTCGGCATACCCGGTGCACCAGCAGTCGGGGGGCAGCTGCGTATTGATAACAGATTTCGCCCTCTCCGGCTCCCGGGTCGTGAACGCTGCCACCTGCCCGCGGGAATGAACCCCGCGGTCGGTCCGGCCTGCGAACTGGAACCCGGCCTTCCGCCAGTCGTCAAAGAGGCTGAGCCTCCGGCAGGCTTCCACAAACTCTCCCTCAACAGTCCGTTCGGATGCCTGCATCTGGGAGCCAAAGAACCTGCTGCCAAGGTATGAAACCCGGTAAGCAAGTCTTACCGGAGCTGAACGTGGCGGGTTATCCTTTTGATCTTCTTCCATGTGTTATTGATCGACTGGCGGGTATAGGTGCGCAACGGCGTCTGTTTTCCGCCGCAGGAGACATTTCCGGCCCGGATGGCATCGAGGATGGCCGGGACATTCTTTTCGGCCTCGACATAGGTTCGGCCAAATCCGACGAACCGGGCATTGTGGGCATCGCTCCCGCCTACGCAGGGTTTGCCCAGCCGTTTCGCGATACGGGCTGCTTTCTTGTTCGCAGATCCTACGATGTACCTGCTGTTGAAGGATTCCACGGCATCAACAACAGCCATGCCTGCATTCTTGCGTCGTGCAACACCGTGGCGCCAGACATGGTAGGGATGGGGAAGGATGAGAAGCGCTCCCATCCTGCGGGCATTCTCGACGGTAGTCACAACGTCCAGCCCCGATGGGATCACTTCCGTTACGCCGAGAACGAGGAGGTGCCCCTGCTTGGTCGAGACCTCGATGCCCGGGATAACGAGCACCGTCGAAGGGATCGTGAGGGCTTTTTTTGCCCCGTCAACGGTATCATGATCGGTTATGGCGATCACGTCCAGCCCCACGTCCTCAGCTCTTTTGAGGATCTCCTCGACGCTGCTTTCACCGTCTTTGGAATAACTGGTATGTACGTGCAGGTCGCAGATCAGCATCTGATCATAGTGTTTTTATCTCTCTGATATTAAGGGAACTTATGCGCATCCTTCTCCCCACCGGTGCTGCAACGGAAGATCTGGTAAAAAAAGCGGCAGCAGATCTTGACGCCCGCGTGGCAGTCACCGGGGAGATCGCATCGTTTCTGACACCCCACCGGCTCCGTGAGCTCTTAAAGGATGAGCAATTCGATCTGGTACTTGTTCCCGGTATGTGCACTGCATCCTTTGAACAGGTAGAGCGCGAGAGCGGTGTACCTGTCTGCCGCGGACCCCGCCATGCAGCGGATCTCCCGTTGATCCTGCCCATTCTTGGCTCAATCCATCTCTCCCGGACCATCCCGGCAGACGACCTCCTCCTGGCAACAAGAGCAGAAGAAGCAATGAGACGCGCAAAACAGTCAGAGAGCGAAGCGCAGGGCGATTTCTCCATCCGGGGAATTAAAATCGGCGGGAACTCAAGGATGAAAGTTCTTGCCGAGATCATGGATGCGCACCGGCACGAGAGCATCCGTGAGGGAGTCGAGACCTGTTTCTCCGCCGGAGCGGATATTGTAGACCTGGGATTTGGCTTCGATGCGGATCCCGCGGATGTTGTGAGGGTCTTCTCAGAACTTGGGGGAATCGACCGCCCGCTTGCCGTGGATACCCAGGATCCGGCATTGATCCGTGCGGCTCTCGTGCGGGCGGATATCGTGCTCAGCCTGCAGGAACAGAACATCCCGATCATCGGGAAGGAAGTGGCACGCGCCGGCGCTGCAGCAGTTGTCGTTCCGGGCAAGAGCACCTTAAGAGAGAACATCGCCCGTGCAAAGCGGGCAGGTATCCGCTGCATCATCGCCGATCCGCTCCTCCGGCCGGCCGGGTCCGGCCTTGTTGCATCCCTAAAAAAATTCAGAAAATCAGGATATCCCCTTTTCTTCGGCGCAGGGAACGTTGTTGAGCTCCTGGATGCAGATTCTCCCGGCGCCAATGCCCTTCTTGCGGCAATGGCAATGGAACTGGGAGCTGCAGTGATCTTCACCAGCGAGCATTCGGATAAAACCCGGGGATCTGTTCGCGAGATGCGGCGGGCAACGGAGATGATGGTACTTGCACGGGACCGCCCGTACCCCAAGGATCTTGGGATCGATCTCCTCATCCTCAAGGAGAAACGCCGGCGCCGCGAGCCTCCGCTCGACTATGACACGATAGTTACGGCAAAAAAGATGCCCGATGATCTTGAGTACGATCCGAAGGGCAATTTCCGGATAGGCATAGAGGGTGAAAATATCGTCGCGGTAATTCACAGGAAGGCTGTATCCGGGAAACGCTGGCAGGATGTCCTGCACACGATCCTCGAAAAGGGCGATGCCTCCCTGCTCGACCATGCCGGCTATCTCGGCCGGGAACTCTACAAGGCAGAACTTTCAATCCGGTTCGGGCGAAGTTTCGAGCAGGACGGGGAATTCTGATCACCCGTACCAACCTTTTATTTCTCCGGAAAAACACCTGTACAGCATGGCAAAAAAGGCACGAGCATCTCATATACTGGTAAAGACCGAACAACAGGCTACCCAGATCATGAAGCGCCTTGCGGACGGCGAAGATTTCGCTGCAGTCGCGAAACGGTTCTCAGGCTGCCCTTCGGGCAAAAATGGTGGCGACCTTGGCTGGTTCACAAAGGGCCAGATGGTCCCGGAGTTCGAGAAAGTTGCATTCGAAGAAGATGTTGGTAAGGTTGTAGGGCCGATCAAGACCCAGTTCGGGTACCACGTCATCAAAGTGACGGGAAAAGACTGATCGTATTCCCGCCAGTCCCGGCATTTTTTTTATCATCGGTAACCCGATTTTTTCCTGCACCGGTCTGCATCCGGATGCGAACGGTTGTACAGTATCCTTCCCGGTCATGAAACGCTCTGCCGGGTATCCGCGACAGATGGCCGGATACCACCTCCATTTCATCCGAAGAATCCGGAAAAGGGGAGTTATCTCTTTAATTTCACGAGCCCGTCGGGTCCGATCACCGGGCGTAACCTTCTCCCGTCTCCAGTAGCAACGGTTTCCAACCACACCCCCGATTCAGAGGTCGATCTATTCCTGGACATGAGCGCCGATCCCGCGAAAGTCGAACAACCGCGGGAACCGGGCAGTGCCCGAACGAGGTTTTTTTTGAGACCAGCACCAAATGATCATTATACAGCGCCAACTGCTGCACGGAACAGGGCCATGAAAATTCGCGGTATCAGGCAGGACCTCCTTTCACTTCTGCTGGAGATGGGGCGCGACAGTCACCCGAACGAGTTTGTCGGAGTGCTCCGGGAACGGGAAGGCATCCTTGACGAGATCGACCTGCTTCCCGGGACGGTCGGCCGGGAGGATTCGGCTTCCCTTTTGTATGATATGATGCCGCTCGATACCCATGTTGCCGGCAGTGCCCACAGCCACCCCAACGGGGTGCTTCGTCCATCCCTTGCAGATGTGAATTTTTTTCCCCGCACCGGCCGTTACCACCTGATCATCGGCTACCCGTACGAGAAGGGCAACTGGAAATGTTTCACTGCCAATGGTGAACCGTTCGATCTGGAGGTGATCGCATGACCGCCCGTCGTATCGTTGCCACCGGAACGTTCGACATCCTCCACCCGGGACACATCTACTACCTGGAAGAGTCAAAAAAACTCGGGGATGAACTCTTCGTGATTGTTGCCCGGGACACAAATGTCAGGCACAAGCCCCACCCGATCATCCCGGAGGAGCAGCGACTCCGGATGGTCGCTGCATTAAAACCCATTGATCATGCAGTGCTCGGGGATATGACTGACATGTTCCGGCCAATCGTTGAGATTTGCCCGGAGATCATCACTATCGGGTTCAACCAGATGTTCAGCGAAGCAAACCTTGAGGAGCAGCTCCGGGCCCGCAACCTCACTCCCCGCGTTGTCCGTATCGGGAAATGTCCCGACGGGGACCTGTGCAGCTCGCGACGGGTCGTCCAGCGCATTCTCGACAAGCGGTGCGGCGACAGGTAAGGCCCGGGGCTCTGCATTGCAGAAGAGCAGCGGGAACGTTGATGCGAGTCTCCGCAGGAAGTGCAGGCACATGGATATGGTGCGCCCTTCGATGGATGCCGCCTTCATGGACGTCTTTGCAACAGTAAAAAATGTGGGATGGCAACTTGCCACGATCCCATGCAAAAACCTTGAGTATGGAAAAGTCGTGCATTCTGACATCCACTCGATAGGTCTTGTCCTGATCGAGTGATGGTCAGCGCCCGGAATGCACGCGCCGTGAGGGTCCGCCCCGCCGCCCCATATAGGTGATACCCTTCCGGACGATAGTGCTGTATTTTGCCGCAAAGGAACCGATGATCGAGGTTACGATCACCATAACCGCGATGGTGGTTCCCACAAGCGGCGTACCATAGAGGACCGCAAGAGCGATCGAGAACTCACCCCTGCCAATCGTATTTGCCCAGATCTCCAGGCCGGACATGGCCGAGCCGTGAATAAACAATCCCGTAAGTACGCCGGATATCAGCTTGCTCACGACAGCAAGAATGGAGATTATCGCAATCACAAACCAGTTCACCCCTCCTGAAAAGTCGATAGTGACACCGAAGAATACGAAGAACACAACAAGGAAAACATCTTTGAAGGGACGGGCGTGCTGTTCAAATGCATCCGGATCCGTGGTTGCAAAGGCAACCCCGAGAGCTATCACCATCATCGTCTCCGGCACACCCAGGAACATCGAAAAAGATGCGGTGATCAGGACCGCGGCAAAAGTGAAGATGATTGGCAGTTCGTCATCCCGGTCAAGGATGGAGACCAGGAACTCCTTGCCATAATGGGCGAGCGCATAGAGCACGCCAAGAACGCAGAGGATCTTCACGAAGAAGAGAAGGAGATTCTGGTCACCTGCAGAGATGAGGGCAAGGACGATTATCAGGATCAGGTCCTCAAAGACCATCAGCCAGATGACGGTTTCCGATTCACGGAGCATCAGCTTCCGGTTCTCGATGAGGGACGTAACCGCCATTGCGGTGCTCGAGATGTAGAACGCTGATGCAACGATGAGGGATTCGGTGAGCGAGAAGCCGAGCAGGTACGCGGCGGCAAAGCCGATGATCATGTTGACATTGAGATCGATTACGCCGCTTGTGAGGACCGCAGAACGGTTTGCTGCTATCCGTTCCGGCTTGATCCCAAGGCCCATGAAGAAGAGCAAAAAGAGCAGTCCCATCTCTGAGAAGAACCTGCTGATCTCATCGGCCTGGACCAACCCGAGCCCGGCTTTTCCCAGGATTACTCCTGCAAGGATGTAGAAGGGAATGGCCGGCAGGGACAGGTATTTTGTCACGAGCGCCAGGAGCAGGCAGAGAAAAAGCGCGAGTACGATCCCTTCCATCAATCCACCATAATTTCGCGCTCGAATTGTTTTATCTGGTCGCTCTCGCCAATGACCAGCGCCGCGTCCCCGGTCTCAAAGATGAATGAGGGGGGAGGGTTGATAATATTCTTATCCTCACGGCAGACCGCGATTACAGTTGCCCCGGTCTTGGCCCGGATCTGGAGGTCTTCGATTGTCTTACCGACAGCGGATTTGGGAATATAGAACGTGTGGATGGTAACCCGCAGGTCGGCAAGCGCCGAAAAGGCAATCTCCACGCTCTCCTGGTCTGCCTCGATAATCGCCCCGGTCAGGATATTGCCAAGCCTCCTTGCCTCGACCGGAGTCATCTCCGCGGCACTCGGGGTGTGGCACCCTTTCTGGAGCGTATACATCTGGATTATGCCGGTCTTGGTGAAGAAGATCGCGACGGTATCACCCTTGTCGGTCTCAAATTCGTATTTTGTTCCAACACCGGGAAGATTGAGGGAGCGCAGAGCCATAGAAGACATTAGAACAACGGCGTAAAAATATATTATGATTGTGAGAGATGATGCACTGCTTGTATAGGCATCAAAAAAAAGAAAAGGGGGTTTTTGGGTCTTGAGAGGTCGGGAGGAACGATGCACAATCGGAACGGGCATCTGACTTTTTGGGGGGTTGAATCGCCCTCCCCACGTACTTTGTTGAAACAGGAATGGTTTAAACCCGGAACCGGGCGGGGTGAAAGTGTTTTTAATACGGTGTCCCGAACAAGTGTTCATTTCCTGAATAGTACCGGGAAAGTCTCGGATGAGGCGGATTTTACCGGTCACTAATGACAACGGGAAGACGCATTTTTTCAGATTCAGAAATGCAGCCGTGTATAGATCCTTTTTTGAGATTTCAGAACGATCATTACTCTAAGAACCGCGACAGCGTTTTCGCGTTTTGATCTGCTTTACCACAGGAGTTGAATATCATCGCTGAAATTCCCAAAGAAGAATATATTCTGAAATGTACTTCGGCCTGTGCCGGGTGCAGCGACTCGCTCGCTCTCCGGTACGTTCTGAAGGCTGCCGGATCCGATACGGTTCTCGTTGTTCCTGCATGTTGCACCAGTGTTATCCAGGGGATATACCCGAACACTGCATTCAATGTGCCGGTATACAACATCGCCTTTGGCGCAGCAGCCGCCTGTGCATCCGGCATGAGCAATGCATTCCGCGCAGCCGCAAAAAAGACGAACGTAATCGTCTACGCAGGGGATGGCGGGACACTCGATATCGGTATCCAGGCAATGTCCGGGGCATTCGAACGGGGCACGGATTTCCTTTACATCTGTTACGACAACGAAGCGTACGGCAACACCGGTATGCAGCGTTCCAGCGGGACGCCGCTCGGTGCAAAAACCACAACCACTCCTGCCGGTAAAACCGACCCAAAGAAAGATATCGACGCGATCATCGCCGCCCACAATCCCCCTTACCAGGCAACAGCATGTGCTGCATACCCGCAGGATATTTTTAAGAAAGTCCAGAAGGCACTCACATTCCGGGGACCTACGTTCATCCACATCCTTGCTCCCTGCCCGCCGGGCTGGCGCTATTCAACTGAGAAGAGTGTCGAGATGGGCAAGCTGGCGGTTAAATCCGGCATGTGGGTACTCTGGGAGCGGGAGTACGGGAAGCTCACCATCAACCCCCCGTCAAAAGCTGCGATGAGAAAACCCCTGCCGCTCGAAGAGTATCTGGCCCCCCAGGGCCGGTTCAAGGGAATCGATCCCAAGACCGTCGATATCCTGAAACAACGTATCACACAAAATCTCACAAAACTCGCGGCCGAGGAGGCAGCGCCATGAAGAAGATCGCAACGGGCAACAAGGCAGTTGCTGAAGCGGTAAAACAGGCAGGGCCGGCGGTAGTTGCCGCATACCCGATTACACCCCAGACCGAGATCGTGGAGCAGATTGCCGAATTCGTTTCAAGCGGCGAACTGAAAAGCAGGTACATCGCGGTCGAGAGCGAGCACTCGGCAATGGCTGCCTGTATCGGGGCCAGCATTACCGGTGTCCGCACGTTCACCGCAACGAGCTCCCACGGGCTTCTCTACATGCACGAGATGACCAACTGGGCGGCGGGGGCACGGCTTCCCATCGTCATGGCAAATGTCAACCGGTCCCTGGGACCCGGCTGGAATATCTGGGCTGAACATACCGATGCCCTGCAGGAGCGCGATACCGGCTGGCTCCAGGTCTATGTCAGCTCCGTGCAGGAAGCCTACGATACTACCATTATGGCATTCCGGATCGCCGAGAACAATGAAGTGCTCCTGCCGGTGATGATAAATCTCGACGGGTTCACCCTCTCCCACATTATGCAACCGCTTGAGACCGTAGAACCGGGCGATTTCATCCCACCCTTACACCTTGCCCACGCAATTGATGTCACAAAACCGGCAGGATACGGGGGTCTCACTGGACCGGACCAGCAGTTCCGGTTCCGGTGGGACATCGAACGCTCGATGCGGGACTCCGTGAAGGTTATCGAAGCAACCGAAAAAGAATTCGGCAGCCGGTTTGGCAGGAAGTACGGGTTCACCGAGGATTACTGCTGCGAAGATGCCGACGTTATCGTTGTCGCGATGGGCACGCTGGGGAAGGAAGCCGAGGTTGCGGTTGATCTTCTCCGTAAAGAGGGCATCAAAGCCGGCTCCATGCGCCTGCGCTGGTTCCGGCCGTTCCCGAAACTCAATCTTAAGGGAAAAGAGGTTGTCGTGATCGACCGGGATTACTCGTTTGGCCGCGGGGGAATTCTCGCAACGGAGATCATGGCGCAGATAAAAGGTGAGATCTTCAGCGTTATCGCCGGTATTGGCGGGCAGGAAGTCACGTACGACGACATCGCGGACTTTGTCCGGAACCGTCGTATGGGTGAAGAGTTCTGGTTCGGGGTGAGTAACCGTGTTTGAAATCCGAATCCACTCCCGGGGCGGACAGGGCGGCGTTACTGCAGCCCGGCTCCTTGCCCTTGCCGCAATTCATGACGGCAAGTATGCCACCGCATGTCCGTTCTATGGGGCGGAACGCCGGGGTGCACCCATCGTCTCGTTTGTCCGGATCGATGACAAACCTATCAAGATCTACAGCCAGATCAAGAAACCGGACATGGTCATCGTGCTGGACGCCAGCGTCATGGACGTGGTCGATGTCCTCCAGGGCCTTAAAAAAGGCGGAAAAGTTCTTGTCAACAGCGCCCATGCCAGGGAGTTTGCCGGGTTCTCATCAAAATATATAGATCTAACCGGCATCGCTCTCAGAGAGAACCTTGTTGTGGCTGGAAGCCCGATCCTGAACACACCGGTGCTCGGGGCATTTGCAAAGATGGAGATCATATCCGTGGATTCCGCAAAAACGGCAATCCGCGAGATGTTTTCCGATGAACACAATGTCAAGGCGGCAGAGGCAGCATATCAGGAGATGACACTATGAGCAGCACAAAACGCGAGCGCCTTGCAATCAGCCGGCCTGTTGAAGGTGCAGCAGGGAAAACCGGTACCTGGCGGGTATTCCGGCCGGTCGTTGACAAGGAAAAATGCAATGAATGCGGACTGTGCCAGACTTACTGCCCTGATGGGACGATCGATCAGGAACTCAATATTGACCTGAATTTCTGCAAAGGTTGCGGCATCTGTGCAAACGAATGCCCGAAAAAAGCAATTACCATGATCCGGGAAGAGAAGTAATAGTGCAACCGGATCCTGGGATTTCATCCACAATAAAAAATATTTCGCAACCTTTTTTTATCATCCATTTAAATATCTCCGCGAAGCTGATTCCATGAACCGTACGTATTTTGGCGATACGCGGGACCTTTTTAAGTTCGATCTCGTGCGTCACATCATGAAGGCAGGCCCGGCCTTCGAGAGTTTTACCTTCATCCCGATGCTGACCGCAACTGACGAGAGTTCCCAGGGGAAGAAAAGTCCGAAAAAGGATCTGACCAAAGCCAGAAAGACCGGAAAAGCCGGAAGCCAGAACCAGGATCTTGTCGCCCAGATGGAGCATCTGCAGGAGATCGAAAATGATACCGCATATTTCCAGCACATTCGCGGTTATTTCAATAAGGAACATATTTTTGCCCATATCTTTTGCGAGGAGAAGTTTTCCCATCAGGATCGTGCCCGGTATTTTGAGCGCATCTTCAGCCATATCCCGAAAAAATCCCTTATCCTCCTCGATCCCGATATCGGACTTGAGGAGAACAGACCCACGGAAAAACACCTGCTCTTCGATGAAGTAAAAAAGATAACAGACAGCATGGACACCCGCTCTGTCCTGATGATCTACCAGCATTTCCCCCGGGTAAAACATGACGGTTATGTTCAGCAACGCTGTTCCCAGCTGAGCCGGCATACCGGCATAGACCCGCTGACCATCACGGACAATGAGATCCTCTTTTTCATTCTTGCAAAAAATGAGAAACTCAGAACAGAGATGGAAGAAGTCCTGGAGCGATATGCCAACAGCTACCCGCTTCTTACTTCATGAACTCATGCAATCTGACCAGTAACCGGATATTCCGGTTATAATGCATCCTTTGCAATATATTCGAGATCAAACTTGTAGAAATGAGTGAAGTTGCAGTTCCGGCACCGTACCGTCAGGTGACGTGAGCTCACGATGATATCGTGAGGACCGGTTACCTTACAATTCCTGCAGAGAGCATCCTGAACAAGTTCCCAGACCGGATACTTCCCAATCTTCGTTAAGGTTCCTGCAGTATCGACATCCTCAACCCGGGGAATAAATACCCGGGTTGCCCCGCATTCTTCGCAAGCCACCTGCGCCTGATATGGCACTGCCTTGATGATCTGGTCTGCATTCTTTTTACAATGGTAACAATCCGTCCGGTACCGGGTAAAAATGAACCTCTCGCTCATAGGAGATACCTGAAGCGTCCGGGTTCATTAAGCTGATGCAAGGATACGTTATCCGGATGAAAAAGGATTTCCGGCAGAACATTTTACATGGAGATATCAGAGCGGGATAATTCACCGGTCCGTCACGGACACCAAAATGAAAGACCATTTTTGAGATTCCTGCCCCAATTCTGCGATATCTGGCGTGCTGAAGCAAAAATACCGGCAGGGTCAAAGGTAAATTTAATTATACGACGAATTCAATCTTAAGCCATGAAGAAATTGCTCGGATTCTGTATTCTGGTGATTCTGCTGGTCACAATCAGCGGATGTACCCAGCAGGCACAGCCGACTCAGGTGACTACTACCCAGACCACGGTTGCCACAATGGTGGCCACACCGGAACCCACGCCGATTCCGACCGCTATCGTAACCGCCGCCGCTACAGCTGTTCCAACCCAGGATATCGCACTTCTGGTCGTGGTGAAGAATGTTACCACTGAAGTGCCAACGCTGATACCGACACCCCGGGTTAGCCTGATACCCCAGACCAAGATCACCACCATCAGTATTACGAACAATACATTCAGCCCCAAAGAACTGACGGTTCTCCCGGGCACGGGAATTACCTGGAGAAATGACGATACGATAAATCATGCCGTAAAAGGGACCACAGAAGCGGGTGCAACCATGTTCAACTCGGGCGATATCATTCCTACCTCAACCTGGTCGTATACGTTTGGTGATCGCGTGGGAACGTTCACGGTTATTGATCCCGGCTTCCCCGGGATGAAATGTACCATCATTGTAAAAGAAGGATCGAATTTCTCCGGTTCATTCTAGAGCAAATTAATACATTCAACAAATTCCCCTTTTTGGCTTTCGGGAAAAAACCCCGTGCCGGTCTTACCATATCCTGTTGTAGTGCAGGAATATTGCCTTCCCCCATATCGGAAGATCCTTTCCAGGGCATGGCGTCAGAGAGAAATGCATTCCCGGCCCGGATATTCTGCTGGATTATTCCCCCGTGAGAAAGATCGCAGGAGGCAGTACTTTACTGATGAGCCAGTCGCTGACGAGGATAAATCTCATAACAGATATTCACCCTCCGGTACAGAGTGTGTATTGCACAGATATAACGGCGCGACAGGAAAGGGAGAAACCAATCGGAAGAATGCAAAAAAGAGAGAATCTGGGTTTAGTAGTCGCCCATGCCCGGAGGCATGCCGCCCATTCCACCCATGCCGCCCATGCCACCCGGAGGCATACCGCCTTCGGGCATCGGGCTCTTGGAGGAGGCGATGACATCGTCAATGCGCAGGATCATGACCGCTGCTTCTGCGGCGGAGGAGATGGCCTGGGTCTTGACACGGAGGGGCTCGACAACACCGGCCGCCTTCATATCGACTGCTTTTCCTTCGAATACGTTGAGGCCGTGGGTCTTCTTGCCCTTCTCGTGGGCTGCACGGATCTCAACGAGCATGTCGATGGGGTCAAGACCTGCGTTCTCGGCAAGAGTGCGCGGAATGACTTCGAGCGCTGATGCGAAAGCCTCGATAGCGAGCTGGGCCCGGCCACCAACGGTTGCTGCATATTCGCGGAGACGGAGCGAAAGTTCTGTCTCGATTGCACCGCCACCTGCGACAACCTTCTTGTCCTCGACAACAACACCGACAACGCGGAGTGCGTCGTGGATTGCACGTTCGAGTTCATCGACAACGTGGTCCGTGCCACCCTTGACGATGATGGAGACTGCCTTGGGGTTCTTGCACTGCTCGACGAAAGTCATCTCTTCGCCGCCGACCTTGCGCTCTTCGACAAGGCCTGCCTTGCCGAGTTCTTCCTTGCTGATCGCGTCAATGGAAGAGACAAGGGTTGCGCCGGTTGCCCGGGCGAGTTTCTCCATGTCGCTCTTCTTGACACGGCGGGTTGCAAAGAGTCCGGCCTTTGCAAGGTAGTGCTGTGCAATGTCGTCAATACCTTTCTGGCAGAAGAGAACGTTTGCACCGCTCTTGACGATCTTATCGACAATACCCTTGACCATGCGTTCCTCTTCGTCAAGGAATGCCTGGAGCTGGTCGGGGGAAGTGATATTGATCTCAGCATCGACTTCAGTCTTCTTGAACTCGACTGCTGCGTTCAGGAGAAGGATCTTCGCGTTGGTGACCTTCTTTGGCATCGAGGGGTGGACTCTCTCCTTGTCAATGAGCACACCTTCAACGATCTCGGAGTCCTCAATCGAGCCACCGGTCTTCTTCTCGACCTTGATGTTCTCGATGTCAACCTTGCCATTGTCATCAGTGACCATGGTGACTGCCCTGACAACGAGGTCGCAGAGCTTGTCCTTGGATGCCTCGGCGCCCTTGCCGGTCATCGCGGTGCCTGCAATATTCTTGAGGAGCGCCTTGTCAGTCGCTTTCACATCAAAAGCAAGGTCTTTTAAGAGGGCCTGTGCTTTTTCTGCAGCCTGGCGGTAGCCGGCTGCGATGATCGTCGGGTGGACATCCTGCTCGAGGAGGTCTTCTGCCTTCTTGAGGAGTTCCCCGGCAATGACGACTGCGGTGGTGGTTCCATCGCCGACTTCATCGTCCTGGGTCTTTGCTACCTCGACCATCATCTTTGCGGCCGGGTGCTCGATGTCCATTTCCTTTAAGATGGTGACACCGTCGTTCGTGATTACGACATCGCCGATTGTGTCGACGAGCATCTTGTCCATACCTTTGGGACCAAGCGTGGTCCTGACTGCACTTGCCACTGCCTTTGCGGCGGTGATGTTCATACCCTGAGCGTCGCGGCCTCGGGTACGGGTGCTGCCTTCTTTGAGAATAAGTATCTGTTGTCCTCCAAGTTGCTGTGACATAAAAATCACCACTTTTAGCACTAAAATTGGTTTGTGGTTCTATATAAACGTTATCTAAAAAACGTCATTCACCCAGCATATCGAGCAGCTCGAACCCGTCTTCGATGCGGTGCAGGCGCTGCTCGCTGATCACAAGCGTTGTGCCGATCTTCTTCTCTTTCGTTGAATCGGTGACAATGCACATCGCATGTTTCTTTGCAATCTGGGAAAGATTGCCGATCAGGGCTGCCCGTTTTATCATTTTCTGGGCCGGGCCATATCCTGTCAGGATCGTCTGCTTGTCAAACGTGAGGAGGGCCTGGAACGGGGCGCCATGGAGTGCGTGCATACTTACCCCGAGCTGCTCTAAAAATTCTATCGGGCTCCGGAGCCCGGAGCCGGGCGGAACCTGATCCGGCTCCATCGCTCTCGGGGGCTCGTGCCGGATCAGGTCGATGGACTCGACTATACCCGTATCGAAAAATTCCTCGATCCGGATAGCAACTTCAAGGGTAGTTCCCATCCCGCTTTCGTACTTACTGATAGTGCGCCGCGAAACACCGAGCACATGCCCGAGATCCCCGAGGGACATGCTGCGTTTTTCCCGAAGGTCCTTGATCAGGTCTCCGTTGATATTTACGTACAGGCCTCCGGGAGAGGCATATACGAGCGGGGGTATCTTCTCCACAAAATAATCGTAGAGGGTTGACGGGCTGATCGCGTAGATCCCATAGCGGACGTACACAGCTCCGCGCTCCAGCTCCGCGTCCCGGGCCCGCTCACCCACGATCAGCGGCACGCCACCCAGGTGCCGGGAGATGACTTCGAGATCGAAAGCCACCTCCTCGCTTACGGAATCGATGTGTGCCACTACCTTGATGACGAGCAGGGTCCGGTTGTCGCGGGCGATGAGATCAAAACTCCGGGGGCGGAGGCTGAAGCGCTCGGAGACATCAAACCCGGCCGTTATCATGACACTGGTAACCAGCTGGAGCTGGCGATCCTGAGACATGCAGATACAAATGGATGGAGCGTGCCCATATATTAATATAGACATGCTGATCGGCATTGATGATACGGATTCCCCCGGGGGGATGTGCACCACGTACCTCGGGGCAGTGCTTGCCCGCAGGCTGATTCTGGCACATATGCGTGTGCGCGAAGCCCGGCTCGTCCGCCTCAACCCGAACGTGACCTTCAAAACCCGGGGAAATGCAGCGATCGTGCTCGACGTGGACGGCGATCCGGAAAAAGCATTTGCCCTCGCATGCAATATCGTGGATGAACTCGCCGATTTCGCGTGCGAGAATACCAACCCCGGTGTAGTTGTTGCCGACCGGAAGCCGGAAGCAGCGTTTTACCGGAAAGCGGTCACCGATTTCTGCACGGTTGACGAGGCAGTTGACATCCTCAATACTATCGGGGCCAGGTACCGGGGCTGGAAGAACCGGCGGGGCCTGATAGGGGCAACAGCCGCAGCAGCAAGCGATCTGGGGGATCATACTTCCGAGATCCTCGTGTACCGCGAACCACAGCGATTCGGTACGCCCCGCGAAGTTGACCGGGAGAGCCTGTTTGCAGCAGAGGCGGCGACATTCCCGCATACCTGGGATACGGTGGATCCGGTAAACGATGTTGTTGTCTGCGTACCCCACACGCCCGATCCGGTCCTCTTCGGGATCCGGGGCGAGAGCCCGCAGTGGGTGATGGCAGCCCGCCAGATGATCCTCTCTGAAAAGCCGGCACTCGAACAGATCTGGGTCACCAACCAGGGGACTGATGCCCACCTGGTCGATGCCATGATCGGAGAACTGCGCGAGGGATTGTCGTACCGGGTCCATGGAATCGTATCTGATCCTCCAAAAACCGGCACGGGGGGACATGTCTCGTTCACTATCCGCGACGGCGATCTATCCGTGCGTTGCATGGCCTACGAGCCGACAAAGAATTTCCGCCATATTGTGCGTCAGCTGCTGCCGGGTGATGTGGTCATCGCGTGCGGGAGTTTCAAGAAAGGAAGCATCAACCTGGAGAAGATGAAGATAGTCTCGCTGGTAACAGCTGAAACGGTACGCCCGCCCTACTGCACCGCATGTAACAAACGGATGACCAGCGATGGGAAGGGCAAAGGGTACAAATGCAGGAAGTGCAATGCCCGGGCTGAAGTGCCGGAGGTGCAGGAGATTCCCCGCACGCTGGAGCCGGGGTGGTATGAGGTGCCGCCGACTGCACGAAGACACCTGGCTAAACCGTTATGCCGGGGATTACCTGAGTTTTGAGTCCGGATTCGCGACCGTAGGGTCGCCCCGGTTTCGAAAGGCGGAGCCTCCGGTTGGGAAGAAGTGCCGCCAACTGAACGAAGACACCTGGCTAATCGTTATACCTGAATAACTATGTCCGGTTTTTCAGATCATTATATTCATCACTGCTGTCTGCCTGCGGGAAGATATCCAACGGGGAGATGAACGTTACGGGAATCTTTATCTATCATTGTACTCTTCTGTAAAACATCCAGAGCCCAGTCTATGATTACTATCATCTACGTTGATGACGAACCCGATCTTCTTGAGATAGGCAAACTGTTTTTGGAAGAGGACAAAGAGTTTTCTGTCGATTGTGTACTCTCGGGAAAAGAGGCTCTTGATCGGATAAGTTCAGGGCATTATGATGTGGTAGTATCAGATTACCAGATGCCGAAGATGAACGGTATTTCCCTGTTAAAGACCGTGCGTGCAACCTTTGGCGACATCCCGTTCATCCTGTTCACCGGCAAAGGCCGGGAGGATGTCGTGATCGAGGCCATCAACAATGGCGCCGATTTTTACCTCCAGAAGGGTGGCGACCCGGAGGCCCAGTTCGCCGAGCTGGCCCACAAGATCCGCCAGGCGGTGATGAGAAAACAGACAGAACGCTCGCTCCATGATTCGGAACGCCGTCTCTCCGATATCATTGACTTTCTCCCTGATGCAACGTTTGCGATCGACCGGTCCGGACATGTGATCGCGTGGAACCGGGTGATGAAAGAGCTGACCGGGAGATCTGCCTCAGAGATGATGGGAAAAGGGGATTATGAATATGCGATCCCGTTCTATGGCAACCGCCGCCCAATCCTGATCGATCTGGTATTTTCCCCGCACGACGAGATCGGGGACCGTTATTCCTTTGTCAGGGAAGACAAGGGAATCCTGACCGCTGAGACCATAAATGCGACACCGAACGGGATTTCGCGGGTTCTCTCGGGAAAGGCCGCACCCCTCTTCGATTTCCAGGGATCCGTTATCGGGGCAATCGAGTCCATCCGGGACATTACGGAGATAAAAAAGACCGAACAGGAACTGCAAAGAAGCGAAGACCGGTACCGTTCCATTGTCAACGATCAGATCGAGATGATCATGAGGTTCACTCCCGATGGAACGATAACATTCGCCAACGAGTCATTCCGGTCATTCTTCGTTCCCCGGATGAGTCCGCAAGAGATAGAGAGAATGAATGTCCGCGAACTCCTCCGCAGGGGAAATGTCAAAAAGGACATGCGTTTTCTCGCTCCGCTCACGCCGGCTTCACCAACACGGGAGATTGAGCAGGCAATTCCTGACATGACCGGGAAGATATGCTGGCAGCACTGGTCGGTCCGGGCTTTGTTCGACAAAGCCGGTCAGCCGGTTGAGTACCAGGTAGTCGGCCATGACATTACGGGGCAGAAACGGGCAGAAGAGGAGCGGAACCGTTTCGGGCATATCCTTGACAGCTCGGTAAACGAGCTCTATATCTTTGATCCGGAAACGCTGAAGTTTATCGAGGTCAACCTGGGTGCCCGGAAAAATCTCGGGTATTCCCTTGAAGAGCTGCGCACGCTTACTCCCCTCGACATTAAACCTGAGTTCACCAAAGAATCCTTTGAAACCCTTGTCGTTCCCCTGCGCGGTGGTGAGAGAGAAGAGGTCGTATTTACGACAACTCATAAGCGAAAAGACGGGAGTCTGTATCCGGTTGAAGTACACCTGCATCTTTCCAGAGCCGGGGTTTCACCGGTCTTTGTTGCAATTATTCTTGATATCACCGAAAGAAAACGGGCGGAGGAAGAGCTGGCATTCAAGAATGCCATCCTGTCAACACAGCAGGAAACATCCCTCTACGGAATCCTTATTGTAGATGAGAATGGCAGGATCATCAATTACAACCAGAAATTTCCCGGTATCTGGGGAATTCCGGATGCACTCCTTCTGTCCCGCATAGATGAGCCGGTGCTGCATCATGTCGTAGGACAACTTGCCGATCCGGAAGCGTTTCTTGCCCGGGTCAGGTATCTCTACGATCATAAAGAGAAGAAGAGCTTTGAGGAGCTCCTGTTAAAAGACGGCAGGGTCCTAGAGCGGTTCTCCGCCCCGATGCTGGGGAAAGAGGGAAAATATTACGGGAGGATCTGGTATTTCAGGGATATCACCAGGCGCAGGAAGTCGGAAGAGATTCTCAAAAAGAGTGAGGCCCGGTTCCATAATCTCTACAGGAATATGATCGAGGGTGTCGCTCTTCATCATCTCGTATACGATGATAAGGGAAATCCGGTGGACTATATCATCATTGAAACCAACCCGGCGTTCGAGAAACATCTCGGTATCTCACGGGAGAACGTGATCGGGAGGACAAGCCGGGAAGCGTACAGCGTGACCGAGCCCCCCTACCTTGAACGCTATGCCCGGGTCGCACTCACCGGTGAGCCTGATGTATTTGAGACATACTTCCCCCCGCTGGACAGATATTTTTCCATCTCGGCATATTGCCCGGAAAAGGGCCATTTTGCCACGATATTTGAAGACATCACCGAGCGTAAACTGGCTGAAGGAAAATTGAAGGAGAGCGAAGCGAAGTACCGCGAACTGGCTGAACTGCTGCCCCAGGGTATCTTCGAGCTGGATTCAACGTTCCGGATCACGTATGCAAACCAGCATGTGCAGGATTTATTCGGGCTTACCAGCGAGGATATCAGCCAGGGATTGAGCGCTCTCTCCCTGATCGATCCCTCCCAGCACGGACGGGTGAGGGAGAGTGCACAGAGAATAATCCGGGGTTCACCGGTTGAGCCGGGGGAATATACAGCCCTGCGAAAAGATGGCAGCACGTTTCCGGCCCTCATCTATTCAGCCCCGGTTTGCCGGGGCGCGATCCTCGCGGGTTTCCGCGGGGTCATTGTCGATATCTCGTCCCGGAAAAAAATGGAGGACGATCTGCGGCAGAAAAATGTGGATCTTCATACGGCCTTTGAACAGATCACCGCCACGGAAGAAGAGCTCAGAGAGAATTACGAAGAGCTCCGCAGGCACGAACAGGTACTCCGTTCCAGTGAGGAGAAATTCCGGGTTCTTGTCGAGAACTCGCTTGACGCTATCCTGATCACAGACTTTGATGGAAACCTCCTTTTTGCAAACCAGGCAGCCGGCCGAATCATCGATGAGACGGGGTATGAAACAATGATCGGGACGCGGAACGTGCTCGAGTTTGTTGCTCCTGATTCACGTGATGACGTGCTTAAGGATATGAGTAACGTTGCACAGGGCATCGATACGCATCTCGTCAATTATAAACTCATCACCGATAAAAAACAGGTTATCTGGGTTGAGTGTATCGGAAAGAAGGTTCCGTTTGGAAACGCAGACGCGATACTGGTCTCCCTGCGGGACGTGACAGAACGTAAAAAAACCGAGGACCATCTGCGGGAATCAGAGAGAAAATTTGCCACCATTTTTTTAAACAACCCGGTCGCGCTCACGCTCGTATCTGCCGAAGACGGAAAATTTGTCGAGGTCAATGAAGCGTTTTTACGTAACACAGGGTTTGAACGGGAGGAGGTGATCGGGAATACCTCTGACAGCCTGGGCATTTTTGTTGATAAAAACGAATACGCCCGGCTGGCTTTTGAGATCCGGGAAAAGCACCACGTGGAAGGTATGGAACTGCAGTGCCGGAAAAAGAACGGTCAGATCCGGACCTGCCGTTTCTCTTCGAGCATGATCATCATGGGTACAAAGCCGGTCATTCTCTCCACGATTGAGGATATCACCGAACAAACGACCACACAGTCTGCTTTCCAGGCCATTGTCAGGAGCATGGTAGGCACAACCGGGGTAAGCTCACTCGGTAAGATCGCAAAAAACATCAGTTCCTGGCTGGGAGCTGACTGTGTCATGATCGGGGAGATCCAGCCGGACGGGCAGACCGTGAAAGTCCTGTCCATGCTCCTTGACGGAGAGGAGATCCCTGATTTTTACTATTCGCTCAAGGGGACACCCTGCGACAACGTCGTGGAGAAAGGATTCTGCCTGTACCCGGATAATGCCCGGCAACTCTTCCCGGAGAGCAGGGATCTTGCCGGGCTCAACATCCGGGGATACGTCGGGACACCCCTGAGGAATTCAGCGGGAATGGTTTCCGGAATCCTCTGTGCACTGTCCCGTAATCCACTCTCTCCTACCCCGTCCGTACAGGAAATCATGGATATCATTGCCGTGAAAGCAGCTGCGGAAATTGAGGGCATGCAGATGGAGCGTGCGCTCGAAAAAAGCCGCCAGCTGCTTGGGGAGGCAATGGACATGGCACACCTGGTGAACTGGGAGTATGATCTTGCATCGGGGTTGTTCACCTTCGATGACCGGTTCTATGCCCTGTACGGCACTACGGCGGAAAGGGAAGGCGGCAACCTGATGCCGGCTGAAGTGTATGCCCGGGAGTTTGTCCACCCGGATGATCGTCATCTCGTTGGCGAAGAGGTGAAACGGGCCATGACAACAACCGATCCCAACTATACGTCCGCGCTCGAACACCGTATCATCCGCAGGGATGGTGAGATACGGTATATCGTTGTTCGTATCGGGATCACGAAGGATGCAGAAGGCAGGATAGTCAAGACCCATGGCGCGAACCAGGATATTACCGACATCAGGAAGGCTGAGGAGGTAGTCCGGGAGACCGAGGGAAGGTACCAGTCTCTCGTTGAGACCTCCCCGGGCATAATCTGGGAGATCGACCCGGGGGGAAGACTCCTGTACATTAGTCCCATCGTTGCAACGATCATGGGATATGCACCAAAAGAACTGATTGAAAAAAAGATATCAGACCTGATCCCGGAAGAGATGAGATCGGTTGTGGGGAAACTGATGGCACACTTCGGTGCATCACTGGATGAGCCGATATCACCGTTTGAAATCATTGTCCGGCACCGTGACGGCCATGACATAGTACTGGAGATCCGGCCTTCCCGGATAATCGGTAGAGACGGAAATCTGGCCGGGTTCCGTGGGGTGGCTTTCGATACAACCGAACGCAAGAAAGCCGAAGAGGCACTCAAGAGGGCGAACCGCCAGCTCAACCTGCTTGGCAGTATCACCCGGCATGATCTGCTCAATAAGATCACGGTAATTCTCGGGAATCTCAAGATGGCTGAACGAAAATGCACTGACCCGATGCAGGGCGAACATCTGAAAAAAATCCGATCTGCCACCAGCACAATCAAGTCGCAGATCGAGTTCACCCGGATTTACCAGGAGCTCGGCATTCATGAGCCGCAATGGATTGACCTGAACACGGTCATACCTTATCAGCATGTCCCGCCGGGAATCACGCTGGATGCGGCTGTACATGGCATTCAGTTACTGGCTGATCCGATGCTGGAGAGGGTATTTTTCAACCTCCTTGACAACTCAGTCCGGCACGGAGAGCGGGTAACAAAAATCCGGGTGTCGTCCCACCAGTCAGGAGAAAATCTGACTATCGTGTGGGAAGATAACGGGCGGGGTATTGCTGGTGATGAGAAGGAACAGATCTTCGAGCGGGGATTTGGAAAAAATACCGGCCTTGGGATGTTCCTGGCCAGAGAGATCCTCTCATTAACAGGCATCACGATCCGGGAGTGCGGGGTTCCGGGCAGGGAGGCCCGGTTCGAGATCGCGGTGCCGAAGGGGGCGTACCGGCTCGATACTCCTCCCGTAAAAGAGTGAGAGTCATATCCCTGTATTTCACGATTGTCGCAGAGAAGAATCGATATCCTCCAGTATACTTCTTTTTTTTAGAGATCAAAAGAGGATAGGTCCTGCATCACGGGATCTTTTTATATTATAGTATTCTTCTGTAGATCATCCATGTACCAGGGTTAGCACGATGATCTCAGTTCTCTATGTTGACGATGAACCAGCCCTGCTGGAGCTGGGCAAACAGTTCCTTGAGAAAGACAGGATGTTTGTTGTTGACACCGCATCGTCAGCAAGAATAGCACTCACACAGCTGAAAACAGAGCGGTATGATGTCATCATCTCCGATTACCAGATGCCGGAAATGGACGGCATCGCCTTCCTCAAGCACCTCAAAGCATCGGGCAATCCAACCCCGTTCATCATATTTACGGGAAGGGGACGCGAGGAGGTGGTCATCGAAGCACTCAATGAAGGGGCTGATTTCTATCTCCAGAAAGGCGGCGACCCGAAGTCCCAGTTTGCCGAGCTGGCGCATAAAATCCGCCATGCCATATCCCGGAGAGAGGCCATCTCGGCACTCAGGAAAAGCGAACGGGATTACCGGCACCTGATCGATAATGCCAATGAGGCCATCTATGTGGTGCAGGACGGGATGATCCGGATGGCAAACCCGCGACTGGTCGAGATGACCGGCTATTCCGAACAGGAACTGACGTCACTGCCCATGACAACATTCATCCATCCCGAGGATCGCGCCATGGTCGATGGCCGGTACGAGCGGCGGATCAGCGGCGAAGACATCCCGAGCCGGTATATATTCCGCCTTTTCCAAAAGGACAGGACCGTCCGGTGGGTCGAGCTCAGTGTTGTCGTGATCTCCTGGGATGAACGGCCGGCCGTCCTGGTCTTTCTCAATGATATAACCGAACGGAAAATTACTGAAGATGCCCTCCGGGAGCGCGAGGAGCGTTACCGCCAGTTCTTCAAAACTACCCTTGATTGTGTCTTCATCACAACACCGGACGGCCGGTGGATCGATTTCAATGATGCGCTCGTAGAGATGTTCGGATATGCGGACAGGGATGAAATGTTCCGGATTCCCGTCCCGTCCATTTATGCATACCCGGAGGAGCGGGCTGCATTCCTTAAAATCGTCGAGAGGGAGGGGTATGTCAAAGAACGTCCCCTGAAGTTCAGGAAACGGGACGGGACCGTATTTGACTCCCTCATCACTATCGTGCCTCTTAAAAATCCGGACGGGACCCTCAAAGCATTCATCGGCACGTTCCGGGACATTACTGAACGCAAGCGGGCTGAAGAAGCACTCCGGGAGAGCGAGGAGCGCTACCGCCAGTTCTTCAAAACTACCCGGGACAGCGTCTTCATAACAACACCGGGTGGGAAGTGGATTGATTGTAATGACGCCCTGGTGGAGACCCTTGGATATAACAGCCACGAAGAAATAATGGGGACTCCGGTCGCGTCTGTCTATGAACACCCGGAGGAACGTGAAACATTCCTCAAACGCGTAAAACGCGAAGGTTTTGTCAAAGAACATCACCTGAAGTTCAAGAGACGCGACGGCACGATCCTAGAGGCGCTCGTAACCATCGTGCCTCTCAAAAACCCGGACGGTTCCCTCAAAGTATTTGTCGGCACGGTCAGGGATATCACGGAACACCAGCGGATGGTCCGGGCACTCCGGGAGAGCGAGACCCGGTACCGTCATATTTTTGAATCGTTTGAGGACCTTTACTACCAGACAGACCTGAACGGGACCATTACCCTTCTTTCCCCTTCCCTGTACCGCCTCACCGGATGGAAGCCGGAAGAGCTGGTGGGAAAACCGGCAACGGTCCTTTATATAAATCCTGATGACAGGACAACACTCCTTGAGGAGATCACCAGGATCGGGTATGTCAGGGATTATGAACTGCTGCTCCTGAAACGGGACGGGACCAGGACAACGGCATCACTGAGTGCAAGCCGGATATATCACGATGACGGCAGCCCTGCAGGAATTGCCGGAATTCTCCGGGATATCAGCGGGCGCAAGCAGACAGAGAACGCCTTCAAGGAGAGTGAAGAGAGATTCCGTTCCATTGTTGAATATTCCCTTGAAGCAATTCTTATCCTCGATTTTGACGGAAAGATCCTCTTTGCCAACAATGCTGCGGCCCGCACGGTCGAACTCGATCACTATGCGGGGATGGTGGGCAGGAACGTGATGGCGTATATTGCACCCGAATCAAAAGATGACGTTATTAAGGATTTTATCCAGGTTTCACAGGGCCACGATGCCTATGTCGCACACTACCACGTGATATCAGCCAGAGGAAATGCCATTTTCATCGAGTGCATCGGGAAAGTCATCACCTACCAGGGTAAGCCGGCAGACCTCATTTCCATCCGGGATATTACCGGACAGAAAAGAATGGCAGTTCGCCCCCCCGGCCTGGAGCCGTTCGATCCGGGACGGGCGCAAAACCTGCTGGATTATATTATCGTGTACAGTCAGGAAGGGAAGATACTCTATGTAAACCCGGCTGCCGCGAGAGCGCTGGGATTTACTGCAGAAGAGATGGATGGAACGCCGTTTGTTTCGTACGTTGCAGAAGAATCGCACGAGAGGGTGTCTGCCGGCATGGCAGCATTGGATGAAAGACGTGAAGTACCCCTCTTTGAGATCGAGCTTGTCGCGCGGGACGGGCTCCGTAGATCGGTGATCGTGAAAGGGAAGCCGGTCCAGTATGACACCAGCCCCGCAACGCTCCTGTTCCTGATCGATATCACGAGGAGAAAGGAACTCGAAGACCAGCTCACGAAGCGTGCACACGAGCTCCAGCGGATTTCTGCCGAATTAGAGCAGGCGAATAAACAGCTCACGATCCTCTCCACCATCACCCGTCACGACATCAATAACCAGCTGACCGTGCTGACGGGATACCTCAGCCTGCTGGAGCCGGAGCAGCCGGATCCCAGGCTCACCGGGTATTGCAGGAAGGCAGGTGATGCTGCAGAGCGGATATCTGCCATGATCCGGTTCTCCAGGGATTACGAGAAGATCGGTGCACAGGCCCCGGACTGGCAGGATCTTCAGGACATGGTAAAAGATGCAATAAAAGGTGCCCCGCTCGGGCAGGTCCGGGGGGTAAACGATCTCCCTGCCGGCAGGGAAGTGCTGGCCGATCCGCTGATTGCCAAGGTCATGTACAACCTGATGGACAATGCGGTACGGTACGGCGGGAAGATCACAACCATCCGCTTTTTTATGCAGGAGGCCGGGGATACCTGCACTCTCATCTGCGAGGACGATGGGGACGGGGTGGCCTCTGCCGAGAAAGAGAAGATCTTTGAACGCGGGTTCGGGAAGAACACCGGTCTTGGCCTGGCCGTGTCAAGGGAGATCCTGGCGATCACCGGTATTACGATCCGTGAGACCGGGGAGCCGGGCAAAGGTGCACGGTTCGAGATCGCGATACCGGAGGGAGTATACCGGTTTACGGGCAATGATGAATCATTATATGACAGGGAAAAATGAACAACGGGCAGGAGTGATGATATGATCTCCGGTACAGGGCGCTGGCTGGCAGTATCCGTCATCATTGTTCTGGTAACCGGTTCGGCACTGACCCTGTGGACCGCGGGGCAGGCAGACCAGAATATGCGGGACCAGCTGCTCATCAAGACACGGCTTGCCGCTGCAGGTATCAATGCCTCGCAGGTGGCTGCCCTTGCCGGTTCCGCAGCAGATTTGGGCTCTCCGGATTACCTGGCACTTAAACGGCAGATGACCGCCCTGCGCCATTCAGATCCGGATATCCGTTTTGCCTATCTTATCGGGCAGAAGCCGGATGGCACCTTTTTTTTCTTTGGCGATTCAGAACCCCCAGATTCTCCCGATTACTCCCCGCCCGGCCAATCATATCCTGAAATACCCGCCCTGATCGCCAGCAGTTATTCAACAGGCAGGGATCTGACGGAAGGACCGGCTTCCGACCGGTGGGGCACCTGGATCAGCGGTATTGTACCGGTGAACGAGCCGGTAAACGGGGGTCGGATAGCGATCTTTGGGATGGATATAGATGCAAGGGACTGGAACCGTCAGATCATCCTTGCCTGCCTGCCACCGATAACCGGTTCCCTGCTTGTTCTTGTTCTGGTCCTGATCTTCTTTTTCATCCAGCAGCGGAATGAAAGGGAACGCCGGTGGCTCGAGGCATCCGGGCAGGCACTGCGCGCGGGTGAGGAGAGGTACCGCACGATTCTTGACAACACCGGTTCGGCAACCATCATTATCGAAACGGACACCATCATATCCTTTGCCAACCCCGAGTTTGAAAGGATTACAGGATACTCAAAAAAGGAGATTGAGGGCAAGAAGTCCTGGAGCGATATTGTTTTTCCGGAAGATGCAGATGAGATGAAACGGCACCACCTGCTCCGCAGAACGGATCCTGATATCGCGAAACAGAACTACGAGTTCCGTTTCATCGCAAAAGACGGCCGGATCCGGAATGCATACATTACCATCGGTATTATTCCCGGAATACAACAGTCAGTGGCATCGTTTGTCGACATTACCGAACGTAAACGGGTGGACGAGTTCGCAAGGATTCTGGCCCGGATAGCTGATGATGCCCCGGCATCCATCACGGTTCATGACTTTGAAGGGAACCTCCTCTATGCCAATGAAGAGACGTTCCGGCTCCACGGGTATACCCGCGAAGAGTTTCTTGCAAAGAAGCTCCACGAGATCGATGTGCCGGAGAGTCAGCAGCTGGCTGCTGAACGGATGCAGCAGATTCGCAACACGGGAGCGGCTGATTTTGATGTGCAGCATTTCCGAAAAGACGGATCCCGATTCCCCCTCCATGTAAACGTAAAAACCATTGACTGGGGCGGCAGGAATGTATTGCTGAGCATCGCGACGGATATCACCGAGCGCAAACGGGCAGAAGAGGCATTGAAGAAGAGTGAATCGCTCCTTAATTCGATTGTACATGGGTCTCCCATACTCCAGTTTGTGATCGATAGGGATCACCGGGTTATTTCCTGGAACAGGGCCATTGAAGAATACAGCGGGGTGAAAGCTGCCGATATCGTGGGTACCCGGGATCAGTGGAAGGCATTTTATCCGCAACAACGACCGGTGCTTGCAGATCTGCTGGTAGACGATTCTGTTGAGCTCCTGCCCGAATGGTACAAGGACAAATTCAGTAATTCCCGGTTTGTTGAAGGAGCATACGAAGCAACCGATTTCTTCCCGGGCATGGGTACATCAGGAAAGTGGCTCTATTTCACCGCAGCGCCAATCCGGGATGCAGAAGGTATTATTATCGGCGCTGTGGAAACCCTTGAAGATATCACCGAGCGCAAACGGGCGGAAGAAGAGGTAAAAGAGAGTGAGGCCCGACTGAATTCTATTGTTCAGGGGTCACCCACGCTGCAGTTTGTTATTGATAAAGATCACCGGGTTATATCCTGGAACAGGGCCATTGAAGAATACAGCGGGGTAAAAGAAGCGGATGTCCTGGGTACCAGGGACCAGTGGAGGGCATTTTATCCGCAACAACGACCGGTGCTTGCAGATCTGCTGGTAGACGATTCTGTTGAGCTCCTTCCCGAATGGTACACGGGCAAATTCAGTAATTCCCGGTTTGTTGAAGGAGCATACGAAGCAACCGATTTCTTTCCGAAGATGGGTTCATCGGGAACATGGCTGTATTTTACCGCATCGCCGATTCGCGATAGCCAGGGTATCATTATCGGTGCCGTTGAAACCCTGGAAGATATCACCGAGCGAAAAACGGCTGAAGAGGCCCTTAAAATGTCCGAGCGCCGGCTTACCGATATCATCAATTTCTTACCGGATGCCACGTTTGCAATTGACCGGGATGGGAGGGTCATTTCCTGGAACAGGGCGATCGAGGATATGACCGAAAAGAAAGCCGCGGATATGCTGGGGAAGGGCAACTATGAGTACGCGATCCCGTTTTATGGCGAGAGAAGACCCATTCTGATCGATCTGATTTTTAAAGACACCGGGGAGATTGAATCCCGGTACGCGAATGTGAAAAGGAGGGGCGATATCCTGGTAGCGGATATTCCCGTACCTGCTATCTATCAGGGTAAGGGCGCATATCTGTGGGGAATCGCCTCCCCGCTCTATGATAATCAGGGGAAAATCGCCGGGGCTATCGAATCCATAAGGGATATCACCGAGCGAAAACTGGCCGAGAACGCGCTGCTCCAGGCGAGTACAAAACTCACCATGCTCAACAACATCACCCGGCACGACATTCTCAACCAGCTCCTAGTTTTACGGGCATACCTGGAGATCTCAAAAGAAAAGGTGACGGATCCTGGTCTTCTGGAATATATTGCAAAAGAAGATCGGGCTGCCGGGGCAATCCAGGACCAGATCGAGTTTACGAAATATTACCAGGACATCGGGGTCAATGCACCGACATGGCAGGATACCGCAGCAGTCATCAGGAATGCACTGGCGCAGCTCAACCCTCCGGGAATCGAGGCCCGGATCACCGTCACCGGGATGGAGATCTTTGCCGATCCCTTAATTGAGAAAGTGTTCTACAATCTCATGGAAAATTCCCTCCGCCACGGTGAGCGGGTTACAGCAATGGAGTTTTCCTCCGCTGAGGCAGAGGCGGGCGTTGTCCTTACCTACCGCGATAACGGTGTTGGCATATCGGCTGAAGACAAGAAAAAACTCTTCCAGAAAGGGTTTGGCAAGCATACGGGTCTTGGCCTGTTCCTTTCCCGGGAGATCCTCTCCATCACCGAAATCACCATCACCGAAAATGGTACGCCGGGCAAGGGGGCACGGTTCGAGATCATGGTGCCGAAGGGGGCGTACCGGTTTACCGCAGATAAAATCACCAGGTAATCTCGGCGGGAATGGTTGGGTCTTCGGATACCCCGGCTATACGTGAGGTTTTCCCAAATGTTATCTCCAGGCCGAAACGCACCAAGGCCCTATCAGAACCTGGGCTTATCCAGAGGCGGTCATTTCCGGCCATAACCCACATCTGAAAAGATACTTAACATCCTTCGTATCGAGAGTGAGAGAGATCTCCCCCTCATAACTGTTATATAGCAGGATACCGCATTGTGGAATAACCGCACTCCGGAAAACGATCTGCTGAAAGGGAGATCAAAGGCCATGACCGAAAAAAAAGCGATTGCCATATTATTGCTGGTCGTCGCTCTGTTACTGGTATTCTCGGCCGGTTGCCAGCAACCGGCCAAACCACCATCTCCGGCAACAATCAAAGTCGGTCTTCTCTATCCAGTGACCGGCGATATTACCGGCAAAGCCGGGGATTCTGTCAAGGGTGTGACGTTGGCCATCGAAGAGATCAACGCTGCCGGTGGCATAGCATCCCTGGGCGGGGCAAAACTGGTGCCGGTGACAGGAGATACCCGCGGCACCCCGTCTGATGGCGCCCGGGAAACGGAACGGCTCATCAAAAATGAGCGCGTGACAGCCATCGTCGGTGCGTACCAAAGTACCATCACAATCGCTGCTACGCAGGTTGCAGAAGAGCTGGAGACCCCCTTTATCGACACGGGAAGTTCAGCAGACGTGATCACCGAACGGGGCTTCCATTATACCTTCAGGTTTTGCCCCAAGTCCAGCGAGTATTCCCGCGTCATGGTACAATTCCTGCCGGATCTCGAAAAACTGGCAGGGTACAAGGTTAAGCGCGTTGCGCTAATTCATGAGAACTCAGGTTTTGGATCCTCCAATGCACTGGAACTGAAAAAGGCGCTGAATGACGATAATCTGGAGCTGGCAACCGAGGTCAGTTACAATGCCCGGAATGTCACAAACCTGAATTCCGAAATCGCACAGGTACTTGCCTCGAAGCCTGATGCCATATTTGAAGTAACCTACGTCAACGACAGTATACTCATCCGCCAGGCGCTCGCACGTTCAGGATCCACCATTCCCCTGCTGGATTCTGCTGGCGGGACAATCTCGCCGGAATATATCCAGGCACTCGGTCCGCTGGCCGAGGGCACGCTGACATCATCGGCATATTCCCGATTCACTGCGGGGGGGAAGGACTTCAACGACCGGTTCCGCGCCCGGTTCGGAATCGATGCCAACGAGGACATTATGTATTCGTACCAGGCAGTGTGGGTTTTAAAAGACGCCCTGGAGCGCGCCGGTACGGTTGATCACCATGCCGTACGGGATGCCCTGGCTGCCACGGATATGCCCCGGGGCCCGCACATGGTCCTCTCTTATGAGCGACTTCGGTTCGATGCCAGCGGACAAAGCGAATACTCCAGCATATTAATTGTCCAGATCCAGAATGGCAGCTATGTCCCGGTCTGGCCGGGGAAATTTGCAACATCCAAGGTGCAGATAAATCAGACAGGAAGGCCATGAGTGTGCAAAGATCGGATTTCGCCATCACGGTTCCCTGGCAAAAAAGCCTGGCAACCCGCATGAGCCGGGCCACGATCCTGATTGTAGTCTTTGCCCTGATCGCGACCGGGGCCGGCCTGATCTGGATCGCCTACAATGCAGAAGTCCAGAGCACATTTCACCTTCAGGAAGCCCGGGCGGAACGGGTTGCCCTGCTGATCGCAGACTTCACCGCGAACGCAAAATCCGAACTGCAGCTCTTTAAAGGTATTGAATCTCTCGATACCATGAGTCCGGAGGAACAGAAGCAGGCACTGGAAAACCTGTTAATCCTCAGAAGTGACCTCTTCAGCCAGCTAACCCTGCTCGATAAGGAGGGTGCTGAATCGGTCAAAGTCTCGCGGTTTCACACGTATCTCCCAAACGAGATGGGCAGCCAGGCAACCAGTGCCGCGTTCCTGTCAGCGATCAATGGATTCTCCTATGTCAGCCCTGCCTATATCTCTCCCGACAGCGGATTGCTCTCCGTGCAGATTGCCGTGCCCCTGACATCTCGTGACAAAAAGATTGTTGGGGTACTGACCTCAGAAGTGAACGTTGTCCAGTTATGGCAGGATGTCTACCGCACCCGGATCGGCGATACGGGATACGCATATCTGGTAGATGGCAACGGCCGGTTCATAGCGTACCAGGAGTCATCGAAGGTATTCCAGGACTATGGGAAAGATATGAGGGGGATCCCCCCGGTTGCCGAGTTCGTTGCCGGGGGGCCCGGGAAGACCCCGCATGTGCGCGAGTACCGGGGATTGACGGGCGAGCAGGTTATCGGAGTCTATGCCCCTATCTCCGGCACCAGCTGGGCGGTAATCGCTGAACTGCCCACGCAGGAGGCGTACGCCAGTATAACCCGCATGATCCTCTACCTGGCCGGCCTGATCCTGCTGTCGGTTGTTATGACCGGTCTGCTGATTTTTGTTATATCCCGCCGCATCATCATGCCCATCCGTACGCTGACGGGAACTGCACAGCGCATGGGAGCAGGTGATCTGGACGCAGAAGTCATCGAGGTGCAACGACAGGATGAAGTCGGCGTTCTGGCACGCACGTTCAGCCGGATGCAGGGCGAATTGAAGGCCCTGTATAAGGGCATGGAACACCAGGTGGAAGAACTCAAGGTTGCCCAGGAGGACCTGCTCAGCAAGAACGTTGAGCTGAATGCTGCTTATGAAAAACTGGCTGCAAGTGAAGAGAAGTACCGCACGATCTTTGAGAATATCCAGGATGTCTTCTACCGCTCTGACAGCGGGGGGAAACTAATATTAATATCTCCTTCCGGTGCATCCATGCTCGGGTACCGTTCACCCGATGAACTGATCGGATTCAGCATTGCGGACCGGATCTATGCAAACCCCGGTGACCGGGTGGCATTCCTCGAAGCAATGAAGGAGAAGGGTTTTGTCCAGAACTATGAAGTCAGCCTGATACGGAAAGACGGTTCGGTTGTCACAGCATCAACCAACAGCCATTACTATTACCATGCCGATGGCAACATCGCCGGTGTCGAGGGGATATTACGGGACATCACCAAGCTGAAGCAGGCGGAGCTAAGACTTCTTGAAGCCCACCGGGATCTTGAGAAGAAGGTGCTTGAGCGGACCCGCGAACTTTCGGATGCCAACCTCCGTCTTTTAGAACTGGACCGGCTCAAGTCCCTGTTCATCGCGTCCATGAGCCACGAGCTCCGGACACCGCTCAACTCCATCATAGGTTTTACCGGTATCATGGCAAAAGGGATGGCGGGAGAGATCAATGCGGAGCAGAAGAAACAGCTCGGGATGGTGCAAGACAGTGCCCGTCACCTGCTCGCGCTCATCAACGATGTGATCGATATCTCCAAGATCGAGGCGGGTAAGATCGAAGCAGATGTCTCGACGTTCAACCTCGCCGATGTGATCCGGGAGGTGAAGAATACCTTTGGTCCGGCAGTACATGAGCGGGGACTTGTGCTGAATATAGAGATGTGCGGACCCATCGCGATCACCAGCGATGAACGCCGGGTGAGACAGATTATCCTGAACCTTATCAGCAATGCAATCAAGTTCACGGATGAGGGAAGAGTTGATCTGACGGTTACGCAGAAAGGAACGGTCGTAGAAGTCTCTGTCCGGGACACCGGTATCGGTATTAAGAAAGAGGACCTGGAGCAGCTCTTCCGCCCCTTTGTCCGGGCGATGGTGCCGGGCCGCCTTACCGAGGGGACAGGGTTGGGGCTCTACCTCTCGAAAAAACTCGCCCGGTTCCTTGGCGGGGATATCGTGGCGGAGAGCGAATTGCACAAGGGAAGCATATTCACGTTCACCTTCCCGGTAACGTACGAGAAGCAGGAGGATATATGACGAAAGTACTGGTCATTGAGGACAATGAGGCGAACCGGTACCTCATCTCCTTTATCTTAAAAGGGGCAGGGTATGACGTGATCGCGGCGATTACCGGGGAAGAGGGGGTCGGGATGGCTATCCATGATAACCCGGATCTGGTCCTTATGGACATCCAGCTGCCGGGTATCGACGGGTATGAAGCCACACAGCGCATCCGGGCGTCTCCTGCCGGAGAGAAGATCCCCATTATTGCGCTGACTTCCTTTGCTATGGCCGGTGACCGCGGGCGGGCGCTTGCCGCCGGGTGCACCGGGTATGTTGAAAAACCTGTCAACCCGGATACAATCCTGGACGAGATCCAGAAATTTCTCAAGTGACGAGATACGGTAATTTTATCTTGGTTGCAGGGAAGGTAAGAACCGTAGGTAAAGGAAAAGGGGATCGTGAGTGGAGGGAACTGGCGTGAAGATCCTGGTTGCAGACGATAATGAAAAGAACCTCTATATGCTGGAGGTGCTGCTCAAAGGCGCGGGTTATGAGGTTGTCACGGCCAGGAACGGGATCGAAGCGCTCTCAAAACTCCGTGCCGGCCGGTTTGACGGGATCGTCTCCGACATCCTGATGCCCGAAATGGACGGGTTCCGGTTGATCCGGGAGTGCAGGAAGGATCCCGGGCTCTGCCAGATCCCGTTCATATTCTACACGGCAACGTACACGGAAAAGAAAGACGAGGTGTTCGGGCTTTCCCTCGGGGCGATCCGGTACCTCATCAAACCCGCGGAACCTGAGGAACTCATCCGTCAGATCCACGAGGCATTCCTGGATCATGCACGGTCCCCGAGAGATTACACAATTGAGCCGGTTCCCGATGAAGTCACCTTCATGCGCGGATACACACAGCGGGTTGGCGCCAAGCTGGAAACCAAGGCCCGGCTGCTTGAAGAGAGCGAGGAAAAATACCGCACCATCTTAGAGAATATTCAGGATGCCTTCTACCGCTCGGACAACGGGGGGAACCTGATCATGGTTTCTCCTTCCGGAGCTTCACTGCTGGGGTATAATTCCTCCGATGAAATGTTGGGCTTCAGCATCGCTGGCCGGTTCTATGCAAACCCGGATGACCGGGCAGCATTGCTCGAAGCGATCAAAGAGAAGGGGTTTGTCCGGGATTATGAGATCAACCTGCGGCGAAAAGACGGCTCTGTTGTCATGGCATCGACCACCAGCCATTACTATTACAATCCCGATGGCAGTATCGCAGGTGTCGAGGGGATATTACGGGATATAACTGATCGTAAACAGGCGGAAGATGCCCTGAAGCTGTCTGAACGGCGGCTTTCCGATCTCGTCAACTTCCTGCCCGATGCAACGTTCGCCATTGACAAGGCCGGCAGGATCATCACCTGGAACAGGGCAATGGAAGAGATGACGGGAACAAAAGCCGGTGATATGCTGGGAAAAGGCGACCATGAATATGCAATCCCGTTTTATGGCGAGAGAAGGCCAATTCTTATCGATTTGATCTTTGAAGACATTCAGACGGTCGAATCCCGGTATGTGCATGTACAGCGAAGCGGGAACGTCCTGGTTGCAGAGGCTTCCGTTCCCGGTACCTATCAGGGCAGGGGGGCATACCTGTGGGGAATCGCCACCCCGCTCTATGATAACGAGGGGAATATTGTCGGCGCGATAGAATCGATCCGGGACATCACCGATCGAAAGATGGCACAGGACGCGTTGGCCCGTGCAACAAAGAAACTGAACCTGCTCAATTCCATCACCTTCAATGACATCCAGAATGGAATCTATTCCCTCACCGGCTATCTTCAACTGCAACACCAGGGTTCAATGGATGAAAAACTGCAGCAGTATCTGAATAAACAGACCGTGATCCTCCAGAAAATTTCCGAATCCCTGAAATTTGCAAGTACGTACCAGGGTCTTGGATTGAAGCCCCCGGCATGGCAGAATGTCCAGCAGTCATTCCTTCTTGGGATTTCGCATACGGATATCTCAAAATTATCCCGGACGCTCAATGTGGAAGGACTGGAGATCTATGCCGACCCGCTGCTCGAGAAGGTCTTTTTCACCCTTGCGGAGAACATCATCCTGCATGGAAAAACTGCCACAGCAGTCTCACTCTCGTACCGGGAGACCGATAACGGGCTCGTGCTGGTCTTTGAAGACAACGGCGAGGGAATTCCCTCCGGCATGAAAGAAAAAATCTTCGAACGGAAAGATGTGGGGACGAAAGGGCTGGACCTGTTTCTCGCAAGTGAAATTCTTTCCATCACCGGCATCACTATCAAGGAGACCGGAGAGCCGGGCAAAGGGGCACGGTTCGAGATCGCGGTACCGAAAGGAGCGTACCGGCTTACGGGTGCAACCTGAAAAATCCGGCCGAATACAAGAGCCAGGATACGAGATCTCCGGTCAGTGTTATGCTAATCTATCGTAACGTGACAATGAACAGACCGGCAAACCGGTATATCAGGTTTGTTGAGGTACTCTGCAGAGCCTTCGATATTTTTATCTCACGTTTTCCTTCTTCTTCCGCAGTTCTTCTTCCGTAGCCTTGAGTTGTTCATACGCAACCTGGAGCTCTTCATTCCTCTGGATCAGGACCCGCTCCGCTTCTTTCTTGTCCGTGATATCCCTGACGGATTCGATGGCACCGGTAATATTCCCGTGGGTATCATAGAGCGGGGAGGCAATAAACCAGAGATAGGCACCCTTTCCACCGCGGAGATGCGGGATAAAAATCTCCGAGAGATACCTGTCGCCTTTTTTCCTTACCACCGGGTACCGGTCCCGGGTCTCTTTACAGTCATTGAAAACGAGATCGATGGTAATCGGGCGCCTCTCCCGGTAAAACGCGAGGCCGTATTCGTAATTCCCTTTTCCTACGATATCGTTCGCCAAAACCCCGGTCATCTCCTCGGTTGCCTTGTTCCATGCGATCACCGTCCCGGTCTTGTCGATGACGAAGGTTGCATCCGGGAGGAAACTGATGATCTCTGCAAGCTGGTTTTTTGACTGTGCCAGTGCCAGGTCTGCCCTCTTCCGGTCAGTTATATCCAGCAAGGTCCCGACAATCGCCGGTTTTCCCCGGTACAGGGTTCCGGAACTGAAAATAGCGAGATCGGTAAGCTTCTTCTGTTTGGTAATTCCCCGTAACTCATAGTGGTTGGATGCAATCTCTCCTGTCAGCCTTTTTTTCAGGTTCTCGTCCAGTACGGGCCAGTCTTCCGGAATAATCAGGTCATGTGTTCCCTTGTCGCAAAGCAATTCCTCAACCGTATAACCGAATATTTCAGAGAACTTTTTGTTGACATAGAGGAATTTTTCATCCTGCAGCAGGTAGATGCCGGCCAGGGAATTTTCCGCAAGGCTCCTGAACTTCTCCTCGCTCTCACGGAGTGCATTCTCGGTCTCCTTTTTCCCGGTGATATTTTCAAGAATCAGGATAGCTCCTCTTGAAAGATCCTGAAAACGCGTTGGAGTAAAGGATATTTTGTACCAGATGCTGCAGCGATCGGTTTTTACACAGATTTCACGCTGGTTTTCCGTTCCCATTATTGCAGAATCGATGGCGGGTACAATCTCAGGATCCAAAAAAAGGTCCGTTACGATATCCGTCAGCCGGGCATTGAGAACCCCGCTTTTGGGGAGATTCAGGTAATGCAGGAAAGCATCGTTTGCCTGGACAATCCGGAGATCGTGGGCAAGGATGATGATAAAATTCGACGAGAATTTCATTAAGTCCGACAGGGGGACATTCTGGGCCAGGCAATAGACTTTTGATCGTCCGAAAACCCTGACCTCCACTTCTTCTTTTGCCGTAAGAATGTCAAGCACTTTGGCAACGGAATTCCTGTTGATCCCCAGTATTTCCGAGATCTCCCGGATATTCATTCCTCTCGGATTTTTGAGCAACAGGTTTTTTATTTTTAAAATATCGCCCATAATGCCATTGTTCCCAGACACAACCCTGTTGTGCTAAAATAAAAACATTCTTCTTCAAAACCCGGATTTCAATGCATGGCGATGGCGGATGGCAGGTTCGCTTTGCGATTTTGTTAAGAAAAGGCCAGATCCAATTGATTTTATCAGGAAAGGTGTGTTCGCACAGTCCGGATTTCATCGCTGCCTGTGTGACACGGTACCCCCATGCGGGCCAAAGGAAGGCTGCTGCGGGGTGCTGAAATGAACCGGGTGTCCCGCGGGGATACGTGTCCCGTCAGTTCTGCCTGGAAAGTCCAAAAAACCGGATACAGGGATGCGATTATACAAAAATGGTGAGAGATAATGACCAGAATCCTCTATGTTGATGATGAACCAACCCTGCTGGATCTTGCGAAAATCTTCCTTGAGAAAGAGGGCACGTTTTCGATCGATACCCTCACTTCGGCCCCAGAGGCACTCATCTGGCTGAAGACCGAGCGGTACGATGCCATCATCTCCGACTACCAGATGCCGGAGATGGACGGTATTATGTTCCTTAAATATCTCAAGGCATCGGGTGATACCACGCCGTTCATCATCTTCACGGGGAGAGGCCGGGAAGAAGTGGTCATCGAGGCGCTCAACAACGGCGCTGATTTCTATATCCAGAAAGGTGGCGATGTCAGATCGCAGTTTGCCGAACTTTCGAACAAGGTCCGGTACGCAGTATCGCGAAAACATGCGGAAGAGGCCCTGTCCGAATCCCAGAAGAGGACCGCACAGATCCTTGAATTTCTTCCGGACGCAACGTTTGCCGTCTCAGCGGAGGGGACGGTGATTGCGTGGAACCGTGCAATGGAAGTCATGACTGGTCTTGGAAAAGAGGAGATTCTCAGTAAGGGGAACTTTGAGGCCTCGCTTCCCTTTTACCGGGAACGCAGATCCCTCCTCCTGTCCCTGGTCCTGAATCCCGATGACAGCATGGCGGACAAGTACCCGTTCATCAGGAAAGAGGGGGACAGGATAATATCCGAGATCTTCCACCCGGGACTTCATGACGGCAACGGGGCATATCTCTGGATTGCTGCAGCCCCGCTTTATGATGCGCAGGGAAAAATATCAGGCGCTATCGAACTGATCCACGATATTACTGAACGCCGGGGGGCAGAGAACGCCCTCATCGAGAGCCGGCGCCAGCTTGACGCCATGGCTGCCAACATCCCCGGCGTGGTCGTGCGTTTCAGCGCAGGCACCGACGGGATAACCGGCTTTGATTATATCAGTAAGCGCTGCAGGGAGGTCCTTGGTCTTGAGAACGATCCTGCAGGGTTTTTTGACGGTCTTGCTGAACACATCGTTCCCGAAGACCGCGAACAGTTTTTCACCTCGGTTCAGCACGCCATCAGCAAAAAAGGTCTCTGGGATGTTGAATGCCGGTATATCAGACCATCCGGGGAAAAAATCTGGATCAGCGGCGTATCCAGCCCGTCAATGGAGAATGACCGGCTCATCTTCGACGGGGTAATTTCTGACATCACCGGAAGGAAATGTGCCGAGGAAGAACTGCTCATGAAAAATGAGAAACTCAATGCTTCCTATGAACAGATTGCCGCAGTGGAAGAGGAACTCCGTTCAAATTTCAATGAACTGGCAGCCAGGGAAACTGCACTGAGGGAGAGCGAGGAGAAGTTCAGGACACTGTTTGAGAGTGCAGGCGATGCGATCTTCACCATGGATCACGGGATCTTCCTGGACTGCAACAGAAGATCAGAGCAGATGTTCGGGTGTACAAGGGACCGGATTATCGGGAAATCCCCGCTGACCTTTTCACCGGAACGTCAGCCTGGCGGACAACTTTCAGCAGAAATGGCACAAGAACATATTGATGCATCGTATTTGGGAGAGACCCGGTTCTTTGAATGGGTTCATGTCCGTGCCGATGGCACGCCGTTCACCACTGAAGTGAGCCTGAACCGCCTTATGGTTGGGAGTACCCACTGCCTCCAGGCAATCGTCCGCGACATCACAGAACGGAAATGTGCCGAGGAGGAGCTGCTCATGAAAAATGAGAAACTCAACGCTTCTCATGAGCAGATCGCTGCAGTGGAAGAGGAACTCCGTTCAAATTTCAATGAACTGGCAGCGCAGGAACGGGCACGGAGGGAGAGTGAGGCACACCTGAATTGTATCATCCAGGGTTCACCGTTGCCGCAATTCGTGATCGATAATGATCACCGTCTCATATCCTGGAACAGGGCACTTGAAGAGTGCAGCGGCATAAAAGAGGCGGATGTCCTGGGTACCCGGGACCAGTGGAAAGCATTTTACGATACAAAACGGCCAGTACTTGCAGATCTGCTGGTGGACGGGAGGATTGAACTCCTTCCTGAATGGTACCAGGATACCGTTCTGAAATCCCGGCTTGTTGAAGGAGCATACGAAGGTACCGGGTTCTTCCCGGGACTGGGGAAGGCAGGAAAGTGGTTGTATTTTACCACAACCCCCATCCGGAATGCCGATGGTAAAATTACCGGCGCCGTGGAAACACTGGAAGATATTACCTGGCGGAAAAAAACCGAGGATGCGTTGCTCAGGGCAAACAAAAAACTTGCGATGCTCAATAACATCACCCGGCACGACATCTGCAACCAGCTCACGGCATTGTTGTCATACATTCATATCTCAAAAAAACAGGTGACGGATCCCGGCCTGCAAGAATATATTTCAAAAGAAGAGCAGATTGCACACGTCATCCAGGGGCAGATCGATTTCGCCCGCACGTACCAGGACATCGGGGGACAGGCTGCGAGTTGGGTGGGGCTTTCGGCCTTAATTGATTCTGCAACAGGTCAGCTGAAACCATTTCCTGTGGAGATCAACATTGCGGGTAACGGGATAGAGATCTTTGCCGATCCTCTCATCGGGAAGGTCTTTTATAACCTGATCGATAATTCTCTCCGTCATGGCGGACACGTGACCCGCGTGGATTTTTCCGTGCAGCATACCGACAGGGGGCTTGTGCTTGCCTGCAGTGATAACGGGACTGGAATTGTTGCAGAGGATAAGGAGAACCTCTTCCAGAAAGGATTTGGCAAAAATACCGGTCTTGGTCTTTTCCTTTCCCGGGAAATTCTCTCGATTACCGGCATGACCATAACCGAGACCGGGGAGCCGGGCAAAGGTGCACGGTTCGAGATGACCGTGCCAAAAGAGATGTGGCGGATCGCTGCGGGACAATGACCGGATGCAAAAGCCCGGTGACCGGAATCAGGACCGTTAAACAGGAAGGGATATCTTCTTCCTGTTCATTCTTTTAGAGAAATATTTCTTTATGAATATTTTATGTATGATAAAGTGAGGATGAGATCGTGAAAGGACGAAGTCCGGCAGACCTGAAAAGCGAAGGAAAACGGTTGTCAGAAAAGATGGGATATCACTGGGCACAGAACACCGACACCGGCGTGCCGTTCGATGGATTCATGTATCTCGGCAACGTGATGATTGCCGTGAAGCTGATGAAAGTACGGTACGGGCCGGGCGAGGACTGCATCATCGAGAAGAAATACCCGGACCAGGTCGAAGAAGTCCGGTCGCTCCTCCTTCCGCCCTTCGTGATCCGCGAGCTCTGGCTGAGGACGCAGAATGAGCGGGCCTGGCGCCGGTTTTATATCCTGCCGGAGACAACTGCGGAGATAGAGGAGAACACGAAAGAGGGGTACCGGAATCCCCATTTCCGCGAGATGTACTGGAAGAAGGCCCCGTACCGGATCGAGATCTCCCCCCGGAAAGATGGGGATGATGAGGGCTGATGCCAGAAAACCCCGTAAAACCGTCCGTTTGCCAATCGGACGATCCTCAGTTCCGGCTGGAGTGGAAATGTTGTCCACGCCGGTGGAAATTCCAGCGTTTCAGGCGTATTTTTAAAAATGAGACGAATTTAACCCCACTTCAACCTGCAAAATAGCGGGCTTACAGCAGCCCCCGTTTTCGCACAGAGATCGGATGGTCAAAAAAAAAGAGGCTGTCCGGAAGCCGATATGACCGTTTTGGAGGGGGTCTCCGTTTTACGACGGTGAAATCCCTTCCACCACCGCGATCTCCTCCGGCGTCAGCCCGTATAATTCATAGACCAAAGCATCGATCTTCGCACGGATGGCCTCGATCTTCTTTTTGGCCCGGTTGCGTTCCGGATCGGTTGTTGCCGCATGCCAGTTCTTCTCCAGATCCATAAGCCTCTGCCCGAACGCTTCTATCCGATCGTGCCGCCCGCGATCTTCAGGCTGGTCGAGATCCGGCGTATAGACCGGAAGTGCTGAGAGCTCCACCCATGAAAAGAACTCCCGACCCTGTACGGATTTACGACGAGTCTGATAGAACACGAACAGAAGAAGCCGGCTTCTCAGGCAGCAGAAGAGGTAGAGGCCGGCCGAGGGGATCGCAGTGCTTGTTTCATCACCAACTCCCCGCCCTGTATCAAATAAGAAAACCGGCCAGCTGAACTGTGAGGGAAACAGAATTTTTTTCCGGGGTTCCTGCCAGAACTCGGCGCACGCGGTCTCCCACCACAGGGCATCCGGCCCGGCCCGGGATTTCAACATCTCCTCAAAGGGCTGCAGGTGCCGGGCAATGAGCGGGTGCCGGTGCCGGAACCAGCGCCACGGCTTCCCGTCTGCCTGAACGTGGGAGACCGTCCATCCCTGCGGGACAAGGATCCGGAACTTCCGGTCCGGTGCCGAACAAAAACTGCCGATCTCCGTTCCCGGGATAAACCGGCGGATGAGTTTTTTGCATCGCGGGTCGCGTTTCAGCCATTCCTTTGCCAGCGTCTCACTGATGACGAACGGATCGTCAGGAGTACACCGGATACCGGCATGGACCTCCCCCATCACGAAATCTTCGAGCGTGGTACTGTGCAAGCCTACCTTCCGGAGAATATCCTCCACCCGGGTATCCCGGAGCGCCCACCCGCCTTCTTTCAGCAACCGCGGGTCAACCGGAAAGCGGTGGGCGGGGACAAACGCCCATGGATCCTCACAACATACTGCACTGGCAGTAACGGCAAAAAAAGGCCCGGTCGGGGCTGCTGCACGCACGCGGACGAGTGAGAGCCCCCCGCCCGGCTCACCGGCAGGAATACCGGTAAGATCCACAATCTCCTCAATCTGCCGGGTGCCAAGCATCTCCCGCAGATTTGATCCGGGTGCCCCACGGAGCCAGCGGCCGCTCATGACAAAAGAGACAACTCCTCCCGGCCGGACGATCAAAAGGGATTTTTCAAGGAAAAACGCAGACCGGTCGATGGCAGGATGGTACACGGTATAGCGTCGCTGGAAATACTGCTGGATCCATTCGCGCTGTTCGAGCATTCCCTCAGGCGGGTTGCAGACAACCGCATCAAACCCGCCGCATGCAACAACCTCAGAAAACTCGTGCCGGTACGAGAACGGGTTTAAGGTGTGCCGGTCCCTGGCAGGGCAGAACATCCACGATTCGTCTTTGACTATCTCCGGGCCGACCAGTGCATTGCCGCAGAGGATCGTGTGCCGGAGATCGTGCATCACGGATTGGAAGCGAGTTAAAAGATCACCCGGGTCACCGGGGGGCTCATGGTTTTCAAAGAGCACGAAGAAGAGGAGCATCCGGGTCGCGGCAACCGCGTGCCGGTTGACATCGAGCCCGTACACCGAATGTACCAGGATCTCGAATCGTTCCTCGAATGTCAGGCCGGATCCGCCGGCATGTTCAAGCAGGTGCCGGTACACCGCGAGAAGAACCGTGCCTGAACCACACGCCGGGTCAAGCACCCGGAGCGGGAGCACCTCCCGCATGGACCGGTTATTCCGGGCAGAATCAAGTGCCTGCCGGCCCAGGTATTCAACCAGGGAGAGCGGAGGGGCGACCGTCCCGCCCGATACAACCGTGTCGTGGGTGTCCACCACGGTTGCCTGATGAGTGGCAGACCTGCGGATTGTCCGGGTCAGATACTGCATCAGGACCTGTCCCAGCACCAGATCATCCATTTTCCCGCAGTCATACCGGCGGTCCGGGTTCGCCAGAGCCTCAAGAACAACGGACATCACCCGTTCTTCAAGGATAAGACCGGTTCCGGAACCCGTTACAGGAAGAGGGTCCGGAATTCGGTCGGCATAAAGGGCATCTGCACAGGGAGCAAGATGGCGGATGATTTGCAGGGCGGTCCGAGACATTCCAACGGACGCGAGAGTCCCGGCAGGTACGAGGTTCCGGTCTTCGGCAATCCGCAGGATCAGGAGAGGGAAAAGAATCCGGTTTACGGCAAATGTGATCTGATCACTGCGCAGTTCAAGGTTGTTACGGGCTATGCTGCGGGCAAGCTGCTCGCGCCAGCGGGTGAGATCATGGAGCAGGAGCATTGCGCCGTTATCCGGCATATCCCTGTCCTCGTTCAGTTTTTCCGCTCCCGGCGCTGCCATTGACCTAATACTTGCTTATCACAGCGATAACAATGTTGCTGGTCGGACGCCCACGGGATCTACCGGGTCTCGCGGAACGTCACGGGGGGCACCCATTTGATAAGACTGTGCACGCGATATCCTTGTCAGATCTAAAAAAAGGAGTACTGTATTTTGCACGCGGCCCTGAGCACCGGGTCCACGAGGTTAAATCCCGATCCCCGGTTCGCTGCTTTCGCCCGTAGGTTCTTTTTCTGCAACCGCCAGCATCAGCACGATGCCGATTACCTCCAGCACCATGCAGAAGAGGAACGTGACATCGAACGCATTGGAAAGATCGGCTGCTACCAGTGCATGCACCGAGGTATGGGTGAGTTTTGGCCCTGCTGCAACCGTTGCAACGAGCATGACTGTCGCGACTCCGAGCGATGACCCGAGATTGGTCATCATCTTGACAAGGCCGCTTGTTGACCCCCGGTCTTTCACCGGGCACTCTCCCATCACCGCGCTGTTGAGCGGTGAGAAGGCAACCCCGGTGCCGGCACCCAGCATGAAGAGGTAAATGCCGATGTGTCCCACACTCGTGTGGACAGATATCGTGGAGAGGAGGAAGAGTGCAACCGTACAGATAGCAAAACCGGCGATGATCGGTTTTTTCGTACCGATCACGTCCGAGATCTTGCCGGAGAGCGGGGCGGTCAGGATCATGCCGATGGGCAGTGCGAGCAGGATAGTCCCGGCATTATCCGCGGGGATCTTTTTCACCAGCTCCAGGTAGAACGGCATGATGATCATGACCCCGGCCATCGCCATCTGGATCAGCATCACGTTGATGTTCTGGAGCGTATATCCGCGGTTCGAAAAGAGGTTAAGGTTGATGAGCGGCTCCTTTGTGCGGCGTTCAAGCAGGAAGAACAAAACCCAGAACACGGCCGAGATAACGAGTGCTATGACCCCGGTGAGCGGGGTTGCTCCCTCGAGCGTGGTCAGTCCGAAGATGAGGGTCCCGAGCGCGATAAAGACGAGCACGATCCCGGCGTGATCCATCTTTGCTTTCGGGTTAACGGGATCCTGCCGGGGAAGGGTGTGCATGCCGAGGACGATGGCAACGATGCCAACCGGCAGGTTCACGAGAAAGATGTACTGCCAGGAGAATGCGCTCGTGAGAAAGCCCCCGATAACCGGGCCAAGCGCAGCCCCGAGCATAGTGAACATGGCAACGATCCCGAGGGCCTGGCCACGGAGAGAGGCTGATAGGTAGGAAGTGACCATGACTGCCCCGAGGGCCGAGATGACCGCTCCCCCGATAGCCTGGAGCATCCGGGAGAGGATGAGGATATCCAGCGTAGGGGAGAGGCCGCAGAGCGCCGAGCCGAGCGTGAAGAGGGCAAAACCTCCCAGGAAAATATTCCGGTACCCCTTCATGTCCCCGAGCCGGGATGCTGCAAGGAGCAGGCTGACAAGGATGATCAGGTATGCGTTGAGCACCCAGGAGACGGCAACCGTTGATACGTCAAACGATTTTGCAATCGCGGGGAGCGCTATGTTGACAATCGTGGCATCGAGGCCGGCCATGAACGAGCCGAGCGCAATGACGATGACAATCATGAGCTCCTTTGGCGTCATTTTCTTCGAAGCAGGAGTTTCACTCATGGTATCCTTACCTGATTGTGGAGTTGGAATTTCTCCGCATAAGAATGCTTTTACCTGAAACTGCAGGCAGGGATCCTGCAATGATTCAAGGTGATACCGGCATACGGAACCGACAGGAAACGGCACGTATAAATGAGAGAGATGATGACGATCGTTCATACAGGCAAAGCAGGTATCATGCCGGCTGATAACGGGGCATCCTCATGACACGAGAGAACGATCCGGAAGGAACGCGATCCGACCGGGAAACTGCGCAGGGATTAAGGAGCACCATTATCCGCATCACACCGTGGCAGGACTGGGAAACGATCGGCAGGCAGGAGCGTAAACGGGAACTGCGTCAGACCGTAGATGCCGTCTTCTGCGAACAGGTCATGGGAACTCTCGCCCTCCTCCTCATCCCGATCCTCGTCCTGCCGGATTTTTTTAATATCCCCCCTGAAGCTGTATCGCTTCTCGCCATTCTCGATATTGCCATCTGGATCATCTTTGTCCTTGAGTATGCCTGCCGTCTTGCCGTTGCAGAAGACCGGCGGGCGTTTGTCACGTCGCCATGGAATATTCTCAACCTCGTAATCGTAGGGCTTCCCGCAGTTGCCCTTCTGGCAGGTATGGGATACGGGGTTGCCCGGTATTTCCGGGTGCTCCGGTCCATGCAGGCGATCCAGGTGCTTTCCCGGGGGGGAAAATCCGTCGGGAAACACCTTGCGGAAAAACCAAAGGCACGGACGGGTGAGGAGGCCCGCGGGGGAATGCGGGTCAGGACCCGCTCCCTTGCTGCACCGGTTGCCGGTATCCCGTCTCCCTGGCCGGACTGGCAACCCGTTTCGATCGACGAGACATCGACAGCCCTTGAACGCAGGGGGCGGTGGCTTGATTTCTCCGGGCTGACACCGGCTGATATCCCCACCCTCTCCCGGATCACCACAATCCCTTCCTATACCCTGGAAGTGAAACTCCGGATCCATTCATATACACGGGCGGAAATCCATGGATCCCTTACAACGATCTTTTTAAGAGTCCCGAGACTTGAACGGGACAAAGGAACCAGAAGTACCTGGCAGTTCTCCTGGGACGGGGTGCTCCTTGTCTATGGACGGGAAGGAGTGATGACATTCTCCCAGTCCGATGTCCCGGCACTTGACCGTATTGCTGATGCGGGAGCAGCGGAGGGCATCGCGCTCTCCGGCCCGGGTATCCTGTACCTGATCGTGCGGGACGAGCTCTCCACGATCGAGGACCTGATCCTCGCGGCAGAGGAGCAGCTCGTCCACCTCGAAGCCCTTCCCATGAACCAGCTCCCGTCGAATTTCCTTGCCATGATGTACACGGACCAGAAAGTCCAGAGCCGGGTCATCTCCGGGATTCTCCACACAAAGAGCGCTCTCGAAGAGGTCTCTGATCACATCCAGGAGACATTCGGAAAAGATACCGCGGAAGAGGGCCGGCTCCGTGCCCTTATCGACAGGTGTTCTCTTATCGCGGACAATGCCCAGCATGTCTCGGACTCGTTCTCGTGGATGGTCGATTTTTACCTCAACACCACCTCGTTCTCCATGAACCGTGTCATGAAGGTCCTTGCAGTCCTGACCGCACTCACCATGGTCCCGACCATTGTCGGCGGGCTCCTTGGCATGAACCTGATCGGCAATCCCTGGCCGGCAACCCTGTTCCAGATGGTCACGGTCGTCAGCCTTGTCATGCTGCTGATGGCATGGGTCTATTATAATCTTGGCTGGCTCAAACAGGATTAGTAGAGGGTGAAATTTCCAGTGGCTGAAAATTCCGGACAACAAAATGTTCTTGCATCCGTAGCGTTCCGCTCGATTGCCCAGTTCTATGACGGGGATGACCCGTCTCCCGAGGAGAACAGACAGCTCTCTGACAGCGCCGAGGACCGGATCTTCCGGACCGTGCTCGATGTCCCGAAAGGATATCACGGCCATGCATTCGACCGGCTCGAACTGCTGGTCCCTGCATCGGATCTCTCCCCCGGGAGGGCTGACGCTATTATTGCAGCAACACGGGCTCATTTCAAGGGGAGGGCCCCTGACTTCGAGCGTGACCGGCGGCTGACATGGCGGGCCGGCCTGCGGGAGTTCCGGCTGACCACCGCGGTCTGTATCCCGTGCTTTGCCGGTATCGCCATCTGTTCCCAGTTCAAGGGGAACGCAATCAATGAGGTTGTCGAGCAGGTGCTCGTGATCTTCTGCTGGGTGACTATCTGGCAGCCGTTCCAGTCACTCGTCTTCGACCGGTGGACGCAGGCAGTAACGGCACGCGTTTACCGGCATATCGCGGCGATGGAGATCAGCGTACGGGCTGCCTGAATCACACCGGTGAAAAGATAATAACCGTTATATAGCATCCCGCGCTGATTCAAACGTGATCCATTATGGAAGTTGAAATTCTCACGAAAGGCGGGCTCCTCGCCCGCGGTATCTTTGCCCTCATCATCGGGCTTCTCTGCTTCACGCTGCCGGTCGGGATGCAGGCAGTGTTTGCGTATCTCCTCGGGATCTTCCTCCTGATCATCTCGCTTGTCACCGGTGCAATCTCCATCGGTGAGTCCGGCAAGGTCCACTGGGGCGTGCTCATACTCTCGATCCTGGGTGTAATTATCGCCCTTCTCATGTTCATGTCGCCGTTCATCATGTTCCTTGCCCTGACCCTCCTGATCGCCGCATGGGCAATCATCACCGGTATCGCCGAACTGGTCCTCGCATTCTCATTAAAGGAACTGCCCTTCCGGGTACTGCTGGGCATCAGCGGGTTCTTTGCGGTCCTGTTCGGTATCCTGATCGGCTTTGCCCCCATCCCGGGCGAGGGATCGCTCGTGCTCATCATGCTCGTAGGCATCTACTGCCTGATCCTCGGCATCCTCAGCATCATCACCGGCCTCTTAATGCACAAGGGCGAAGTGATTGCGGCAGTCTGATTCCGGATCCCTTCATCTTTTTTTCTTATCCGGTTCCACATACCCGCGCAGTTTTCACGGGTATTCTCTCATTCCGGGGAACCGGGCCGATCATATTTTATAGGGTGCGATGCAAGGGCAGGATAAGAAAGTCCGGTTATCAATAATGCCGGGGGAACCCGAAGTCACCGGTTATGCCGCATTTCTGCATGGAGAGAACTATGGAACTTACAGGACCCGAAGTGAAAGACTATATCAGGCCATTCCTGGTCAAGCCCGGGAAAAAGGTGCAGCTGAAAAAATACGATACCGGATGGGCTCATAACGAATTCCTGAAAAAGCTGGGCGAAGAGGGGGCAAAAGGACTGCTCACCCAGATGCTCGAGAGGGACAGGGTCGCCCTCGCGGAGGCCCAGGAGCTCTTTTTTGCCTCCCGGCAATACAGCCTGCTCATCATCCTCCAGGGGATGGATACTTCCGGCAAAGATGGCACGATCCGCCACGTCATGTCGGGCGTGAATCCCCAGGGATGTGCGGTGAACAGTTTCAAGGTTCCCAGTTCCGAGGACCATGCCCATGATTTTCTCTGGCGTTATTTCAGATTACTGCCCGAACGGGGGATGATCGGCATCTTCAACCGCTCCTATTACGAGGATGTTCTGGCAGTCAGGGTCCACCCGGAACGGATGGAAGCGCTTCCGAAAAAGATCGGGCCCGGTTCATCCGGGTTCTGGGAAGGGCGTTTCAAGGATATCAATGCATTTGAAAAGCACCTGCGAAGGAACGGGACCATTATTCTGAAGTTTTTCCTCAATATATCAAAAGAAGAGCAGAAACGGCGTCTCCTCGACCGGCTCGAGCACAAGGAAAAATACTGGAAGTTCTCTGCGGCTGATCTCGCCGAGCGGCAGTACTGGGAAGATTACATGAAAGCATACGGGGAGATGCTCTCTGCAACATCGACAGACTCTTCTCCCTGGTTTATTGTCCCTGCCGACTACAAGTGGGTTGCCCGCACCGTTGTTGCAGAAGCCATCACATCAACTATCGGTGGGCTCAGTCTCGCTTATCCGGAAGTCACTGACGACCAGTTCAGCCAGCTCATGGCCGCAAAAAAAGAACTCCTCGGGGAATGATCCGGGGATATTTCGCTCTTTTTCATTTTTCAGCCATTTGGCCCAAGCTGAAACACAGTTATCATGCGAGACCACCAATACATTGCCAACAATCAGGGGGAATACCATGAAAAAACCATGCGATGAACCGGTCACCCAGCTGCATGTGAAGCCGGGCATGACCGTCAACGAACTGGTCAGGGCAATGGGAGAGGCCGGGGCGTATAACGGCGGATCTCTCTCCCGTGCCGCGGACATTTACGAGCAGATGCTCCGAGACAGGGAAGCAACGAAATTCTTCGGGCTCGCAGGGGCGATGGTCCCTGCCGGGATGGGCGGGATCGTCTCCGACCTCATCCGGGCAAAACATATCGATGTGCTCGTATCGACCGGGGCCAATCTCACCCATGACATCATCGAGGCGATCGGCTGCCGGCATTTCCACGGGACAGCCTTCTGCAATGATATCGAACTCCGCCACGACGAGATCAACCGCATCTACGATGTCTATCTCCCCAACGAGGCATTCGAACATTTCGAGGAGTTCATGCAGGGCGTGTTCGGAGAACTCGAGCCGGGGAGCACCATCTCCATCTCCGGACTCCTTGAACATATCGGAAACCATGCGAAGTCCGGCATCCTGCATACCGCGGCCCGGAACCACATCCCGGTCTACTGCCCGGCAGTGCAGGATTCGATGATCGGGCTCCAGTACTGGCTCTTCTCCCAGACCAACAAGGTGACCGTTGACGCTTTTGCCGACATGCCGGCCCTCATGGACATCTGCTTTTCGGTAAAGAAGGCCGGGGCGCTCCTTGTCGGTGGCGGCGTGCCCAAGAACTTCATCCTCCAGAGCATGCTCATGACCCCGAACGGGTTCAATTACGCGGTGCAGCTCACCGGCGACCGCCCGGACCTCGGGGGTCTCTCCGGGGCAACACTCGACGAGGCCCGGTCCTGGGGCAAGATCACCGAGGAGGCCCAGGCAGTCACGGTCTACGGGGATGCGACCATTACGCTCCCGGTCCTTATTGCTGCGGTCATGGAGCGGCTGCACCATGGCTGATCTGATCCTCGCGCTGGATGCTACTGAGAAGAAAGCCGCCCTGTCGATCGCACAAGCCTGCGCCCCTCACGTGGATGCGATAAAACTCGGCTACCCGCTCATCCTCTCCTCGGGACTGGCTATTACACGCGATCTGGAAGAGCTCGACCTCCCACTCATCGCTGATTTCAAGGTCGCCGACATCCCCAATACCAACCGGCTCATTGCCGAGCAGGTCTTCGATGCCGGGTTCTCCTCGATAATCTGCCACGGCTTTACCGGCAGGGACTCGGTCCAGGCCTGCGTGGACGTCTCTGCTGACTACGGGGGAGCCTGTTTCGTGGTGACCGAGATGAGCCACCCGGGGGCTACGGAATTTTTCCATGGCGGGGCCGCAGAGAAGATTGCCAGACTTGCCATGGAGTGCGGGGCCGACGGGATCATTGCCCCTGCCACCCGGCCGGAACGGACAATTGCGCTCCGGAAGATTATCGGGCAGCGGAAGATCCTCTCACCGGGCGTGGGAGCCCAGGGAGGCGATGCGGCAGCCATAGCAAAAATCGTTGACGGGATTATCGTCGGCCGTGCGATCTATGAGGCCGGAGACCCGGCCGCTGCAGCGCAGGTGTTTGCATATGTCCGGTCAGGGAAATAATCCGCGTGCCTGCATCCTTCCCTTGAAGGTTACGGAGCAACCGGGTGAATGGTAAATATTTTTCGCAGCATGTGAACCCCGATTTCCAACATTGTTATGGAAACCGGCCTCAATTATTATCCGGATTCTGTCACTATATTTAAATAAAGGGCTTTTTGTGGCCAGATCGGCATATGCGCGCTTTTAAGTGGATGAAATCGCAGTTCATCGAACCTGCAGCGTCTAAATATTTATTAATGACCTGTGCGATGTTATAGTATGGATTGGACGGCAGAACAACGGACACTTGCAGGAAAATACAAGAAACTCGAAGACATTCCCGAAAAGGAGCGTAAATTCAAGTGCCACACCTGCCACCTCATCGTCGACCAGAGCCCCTGCCCCAACTGCGGCGAGACACATCTTGAAGTGATGTGCCCGCTCGACCACTGCCACTGCAACCACGAGATTATCTCCGGCATTGAATACTGCCCGCTCTGCGGCCAGGCTGTCTGCCCCGAGTGCGGTTCCCACGATGTCGTGCAGGTCAGCCGCGTCACCGGGTACCTGCAGGACGTTTCCGGCTGGAACGCCGGCAAACAGCAGGAACTCAAGGACCGGATGCGCTACTCGGTTGCATGAGATATCATACCAGTACAAACACTCTTTTTATCCGCGGGTCGTTCCGCGCTGCAAGCACCGGCATCTGTGGGGGCATCCGCTCGGTACCGACACTTCTCCACCACACGATTTCTCCCGGAGCGGAGCCGGAGGATCCGGATAAGGTTCTTTCGAGGGTGGCTGCCGCTGCCGGCCTGGATATGGAATACTCGGGTTTCCTCTCCGCGATTCCAAGCTGCCATTTCTGTATACTCCAGTACGATTTCATCACCGTATTTATCTCGGCCGGCATCCGGCGCGAGCCGCCGAAAGGAAAAGGAGGGATCACGATCATCGTCACGAGCTCGGAGGGGCTCGATGATGCCGCTCTCGTTGAGGCCATAATGGTTGCGACCGAAGCAAAAAGCGAAGCGCTCCGGGAACTGGATCTTCCGATATCCGGGACCCCGGAGGATGGCGTAATTGTTGCGAGCGAGGGCGATATCTGTCACCGTACAGCAGGGCGCCTCACACCGGCCGGGACGAGGATACGCGAGGCCATTGCCCGCGGGCTCGAAGAAGCTCTCAAAAGGCACGATACCGGTGTCAGTTCAGACCGGCCGGGATTCCTGATCTTCAGCCGGTTCAAGGACGCACACTGGATTGAATGGGTGCCGGAAACATGCCCGTATTATCCCTGCCATTTCCCGGGCCAGTCCTGCGATTTCTGCTACTGCCCGTTTTACCCGTGCAGGAACGAACGGTTCGGGCAGTGGGTGGAGAGTGCCAAAGGGGGACGAATCTGGAACTGTGCCACCTGCACGCTCCTGCATGACCCGGAGACTGCCGGTTACTTAAAAAAGTTCCCCGGCGTTTCCCTGAATGAACTGATTCTGGTTTCAGAGGCAAAAAAGAGATAACATATTCATTTTTGTTTTTTTTACTCGTTTATGCCAAGTGCCTTGAGGAGCTCGGGCAGCGGTATGCCGTGAGCCTGGGCAGCTTCGCGGATGGTTTCGCCACGGGCGATAGCACAACCGACGCAGCCCATACCGAACTTGAAGAGGGCTTCGGTTGCTTCGGGTTTGGCCTTGAGGAGATCGTAAATCGTGCTGTCAGCGGTTATTTCAGACATAGTATCACTAAGTCACCTTTTGGGTTCATAAACCTGACCATAGCGGCGGTGCAAAGATCCAATACGACACTTTCACTATGCATGGTCACCCTATATAGACCGGATAAAACCGGATAAAAACTGGAGATGTAAGATATGGATTTTTCCGAAGCAGCAGAAAGAATCTCCCGAAAGTTTTCCAAGAGCGGACAGGCTCCCGATCGCCAGAAGATCGAGGGCAAGCTCCGCCGCCTCGTGCAGGAATTCGGCGTCCAGCCATCTGAGGCTGAGCGCAGTGTAACGAACGAACTTGCAAAAGAGTTCAACGTCCCTCTGGCAGGAGCCGGCGGGACCGCCAGGAGCGGCAGCGGGACGGAAGAGAAGAAGATTGCGGAAGCAGTTTCCGGCGAGTGGGTGACCATCGTTGGAAAGATTGTCTCGCTCTCTCCACCGGCTTCCCCGGCAATAGCCCAGAGCGGGATCATTGCCGATGAATCCGGGGCGATCCGGTTCGTGGCCTGGGCCAAGGCAAATGCCCCGGCCATGGCCGAGGGAACCTGGTACCGGATCGAGTCAGCCGTAGTAGATGAATACAAGGATGTTCCCAACCTCAAGATCCATTCCGGGACCACGATCAAGGAGCTCGGCGAAGACCGGGCGCTTATCCCGAACCCGGACCCGGTTAAAGGCCTGCACCCCGGGATCGGAAGTGTCCGGGCAAAGGTGATCCAGGAATGGGATGCCTCCCATGAACGGATGCTCCAGTCCGGTCTCCTCGGTGACGAGACCGGAACCGTCAAGTTCGTCATCTGGAAAGAGCCCGGCAAGGAGAAACTGGCAGTCGGGGCAGTCTATAATATCTTTTATGCGCAGGTTGATGAGTTCAACGGGAGGCTCTCGCTGAACCTGAACCCGGCAACCGTCCTCCAGGACGAGGGAGATATTTCCGTGAGCGGTGGTGAGACAGAATTCCGTGGTGCGATCGTTCATATTGCTCCGGGGTCCGGGATCATCAAGCGCTGCCCGGTCGACGGATGCAATCGCGCCCTTTCGCGCCAGAACTATTGTCCGGTCCATGAGATACAGCCAAAGTTCGTGTACGATCTGCGGATCAAGGGCTGGCTCGATGACGGTGAAAAAACCCACAGCATCCTTTTACAGCGCGACATCGTGGAGTCGCTGACAGGTATCAGCCTTGAAGCAGCACAGGAGATCGCGGAGAACAACCCTCTGGGCATGGATGAGGTTTTCCTCCAGATGCGCGATAAGGTGCTTGGCCGGTACATCACCTGCCACGGGCGCGAGATCGACGGGCGTCTGCTCGTGAATAAATGCCAGCGCTCATCGTTCGAAAGCGGGGAACATGCCCGCCTGCTGAACCGGGCCGGGGGTGCATCATGAGCACGAATCCCGCTGACATGGGACGCAGGGAGGGTTCGTTCGAACGGGAACCGGCACGCCGGGTCTTTGCCGGGGAGTTGCGCGAGTGCCGGTACCAGTTCAAGGATGGTGAGGATGAGAAGAGCCCCACGTTTGCACTCCTTCCCACCGGTGAACGATGCAACCGGATCTTCCTTGTGGGCACCCTGACCGAGAAGCAGCGCCAGGGAGACCAGAATGTCTTTTACCGTGGCCGCGTTGTCGACCCTAGCGGTACGTTCTTCGTGATGGCCGGAAGTTACCAGCCCGAGGCAATGCAGCAGCTGGCCAAGATCGAGACGCCCGCATTCGTTGCTGTGATTGGTAAACCCAACCTTTACCAGAAGCCGGACGGATCGTTCCTCGTTTCAGTCCGTGTAGAGTCGATTACGGTTGTGGACAAGGATACCCGGGATCTCTGGGTGCTGGACGCTGCCGGGCGGACCCTTGACCGGATCGATGCCTGTACAGCGGGAACCGCACCGGACGTTGTCAAGGCAAAAGAGCAGTACCCCACAATAGATCCGGCAGTGTTCCGGAAGATGGCGTACGATGCCCTTGCGCAGATCAAGATGTAATTATTCTGCACTTTTTTTAGAGATTTAAAAACCATATAATTTTCAATGTGGTGGGATCGATTTTCGCTTGAATTTCGCAATTGTTACAAAAAAGTGCATTAAAATATTTATACATTTGTTTTAATGATAATACGCATAGCAAATTTACAATTATTGTAAATTATTGAATCATGGTATTTTCCTGCTGCGAATTGTCCGTACCGCACGCTATTACGATAGTGAATGTCCCAGAGGATCCTCCGGATATAACGACAAAACCCGGGCGATAATGGTTTTCCAAAGGTCTCTCAATTTTCGAACGAGAAAAAATCCGTATCGGGATCCTGGAATTCTCCCGGAATATCCCGTACCGGACGATTGGTGAGTTGGACGGATTCCCAATATCATCATATCCGGACGGATTGATATTTCTGATAAATATGTATAGCCCATAACAACAAAATTTTAATACAAATACTTTCAACCTGAATACACACAACTGAAAAGGGTTGATCCACTATGAGCATTTTCAAAATTGCATCGTTCGCCAGTGATCGTGCCACTCAAAAACCTGTGCACATCCAAACCAGCCGGTTGCTGTTTTTTTTATTCATAACCGGTATTGCACTCGGTTTTCTTATCACAAATCCGGTAAGCGCTGGAGAACAATATCAGGCAGGTAGTCCCGTACTGTCCGCATCGCTTGCGGGGACCAATGAATTTTCCCCGGGCCAGGAAGTCAAGATTCCCGTGACGGTTAAAAACACCGGTCTGAACGAGTTCAAATTCGTAAAAACCGGTATCGTCAGCCGGGACGATCTCCCCAATACCGCAAAATTCCTCACGGTAAGCCTTGAGGCAGGAAACAGCCCGTTCATCATCAAGTCAGACCCCCAGATGGTCGGGGACCTGAAAGCGAGCAGTACTGCAACGAGTACATTTACCGCACGGATTCCTGCAGGCACGCCGGCCGGAGTATATTATCTGCCGGTTGTACTGAATTACACATACCTCTATAATGCCTACCAGTACGGTGTGGATACCATAGAGTATTCGTATAAGACCAAAACTGAGACGTTAACAATCCCGGTTACCATCAAACCGGTTTTCAGGACAGGAATCGTCTCTCAGGAGATCCAGCATCTCAATGCGGGCACTGAAGGATACATCACACTCGTTGTAAGAAACACCGGGAATGAAAATGCAAAGAGAGCAATCGTGATGATTGCCAGGAATGCCGGAAGCCCGATAACCCCCACCGAGAGCAGCGTATATGTCGGGGACTTCCCAGCAAACGGGACAGCATCCTGTATCTTCAAAGCCTCCGTTGCACAAGATGCAGAAGCCCAGACCTACCCGCTCGATGTGTATGTAAAATATGAAGACCACAACGGGGATACGGTCTCATCGGATATCGAAACCATCGGGATACCTGTCGGCAAAAAAATTGAGTTTGCCACAATCCCGGATACACGGTACATCAAACCCGGCGAGAAAAAGATGATCGTGGTCCAGTACAAGAACACCGGAGGAGCAACCGCATACGAGGCTTCTGCCCGGATCAGCATGGTGGATCCGTTTACCAGCAATGACGATTCCGCATTCCTTGGGGATATCGCACCCGGTGAGATAAAAACGGCATCATTCCTCGTAACGGCGGACAGCACAGCGAGCGTGAAAGAATATGGTATTGATTCCGAAGTGCGGTTCCGCGATGCCCTTGACAATTCCGTGATATCGGACCCGATAAAGGTGACCCTGAACGTTGGTACGGCAAAGGATGCCGGCACCGGACTTCTTTCGAGCCCGCTTGTTCTTGGGATTATCGCGGTTATTATCATCGCAATAGGGTATGTTATCTACCGTAAGAAGAGACTCCAGTGAGAGGATCCGATGACATTATCCAGTTTTTTTATGGGTCGCCGGATCTCGATCGCCCTGATTGCCCTTGTCCTGTGCACAGTTGCGGTTCTTCCCGCATCGGCAGCAACGAAATATATGGGAGGCAGCCCTGAATTTTCCGCCACGGTGAGCGGGGTCAATGATTTTTCCCCCGGGCAGGAGGCAACAGTCCAGGTACTCATCATGAACTCCGGACTCAGCAGCCTCAAACAGCTTGATCACGGCACTATTGACCCGGAGGACCTGCCAACAACAGCAAAACAGGTTATCGTCGGACTTGCTTCGGGCAGCAGCGACATTATCATCAAAACCGACCCGCAGATGATCGGCGACATTCCCGGCAACGGCTCGCCGGTTACCTTGAAATTCACCGCAAAGATATCGGAGAGTGCGACCTCAGGAGAGTACCAGTTGCCGCTCACTATCAGGTACATTTATCTCCGGCCTATCGAACAGGAGACGGGAGATACGTTCCAGTTCACCTATAACAAGGCGGAAGACACACTTCCCCTTGAGATACGGATCCATCCCAAGGTCAGGGTTGAAGTCCTGGAAGAAACATCTGATCCCCTCACACCAGGCGCTGAGGGGTACCTGACCCTGAAAATAAAGAACAGTGGCCCGGAAAATGGCAGAATGGTTTCAGCGAAAATCATCCGGAGCGGGAAGAGTTCCGTAATACCAACAGACGGATCGGTCTTCATTGGGGATTTCATAAGCGGGGGCGTGGCCGAATGCAGGTACAAGGTATCCATAGCAAAGGACGCGCTGAACAAAACCTATCCGCTGGATGTAGCAGTCACCTACACAGACCGTGAAGGAGTGCAGGTCACATCGCAGCCGGTTACCATCGGGATACCCGTATATGGAAAAACCACATTCACGGTACTCTCTTCCTCCCCGGCGCTTGTACCCGGCTCAACCACGACACTCGAAGTCCAGTACCGGAACGATGGCGTGGCAACCGTGTACAATGCCCAGGCCAGGCTGACCGGACACGCCCCGGTGGAGACCTCTGAGAATACAGTATTCCTCGGCAATATCAGACCCGGAGAATCAGCCACCGCACGCTATGAACTTAAAACAGACAGTACTGCCAATGGTTCCAGTGCAAAAGAGTTCACCTTCGACAGCAAGATCCGGTTCCGAGATGTCCTCGGCAACAGTATTGAATCGGATACCATCCCGGTGGGTGTCCGGGTGAGCCAGGCAAACCAGGGCACGTTTTGGGGTATCCCGATGACCCTGCTCTTTTTTATCGGCATCATTGCAATAATTGGGGCAGGAGCTGTGTTGTGGTACTATCACCGTGCAGTAAAAATGAGGTGAATCCCTTTTGGATAACATTTTCGCTCTGGTGAAAGAGGCCTCCCTCACGGGCAGGATTTCCGTGGCTGATCGAAAGAGTATCATGCATACGACACAGAAAATGATGGAAGGAACGATATGATCAGCAGGATCTTCGAAGGCATTGCACATGCGATAATCAAGCGGCCGAAACTGGTTGCCGCCCTTGTTCTTGCCGTGTTCTGCATCGGCCTCTACGGCATGACGATGCTCACGATGGAGACCGGGTGGCAGACCTACGTTGACAAGGACTCCGCTTCCGGTGCTGTCGAGAAAAAATACAATGAGGACTACAAGTCAGATACCATCATCTTCATTGTCGAGGCCGGTGACCCGATCAGTCCTGAAGTCCTGTTGTACATCGATAATCTTGAGAAAAATCTGCAGCAACAGCAGAATGTCAAGAGCGTACAGAGCATCACCGATGTCTTAAAAGCATACAATGGGGGAACACTCCCCTCATCACGGGCGGAAACGGAGCGCATTGTCAATTCACTTCCCGAGAGCACCCGCACCCTGCTCTATCCTTCCAATGTCCTGACCCTCGTCCAGCTTAAGCTCACGCCGGGATTGTCCGAAAAGGTCCAGAAGTCCGTTCTGACGAATGTGGGGAATGTCGTGGACGCATCCAGTCCACCGCCCGGGGTAAAAGTTGAAATTTCCGGTTCCCCGGCATTCTCCCAGCAGATGAGCGAGGGGCTCACGAGCAACATGGGTATCCTTATCGGGGGCGCGATGGTCCTGATGATCATTACCATGGGGATCCTTTTTTCCTATGTCCGCCACCGGTTCATGCCGGTCCTGCTCGTGGCTATCGGTCTTGTGACGTCGCTTGGCCTGATGGGAGTTGCCGGTATCAAACTGAACATGGCAGTGATCGGTGCCTTCCCGGTCCTTATCGGTCTTGGGATCGATTATGCGATCCAGTTCCACGCCAGGTTCGATGAGGAGGCCAGGAAAGGATCGCTCGATGATGCGGTCTTTATGACCGTAACCCGCACCGGCCCTGCGGTCCTTTATGCAATGCTGGCCACCTCCATGGGATTTGTTGCAATGTATGTTTCGTCGGTCCCGATGATCCGCTCATTCGGGATTGTATCCATCATCGGCATCAATACCTGTTTCTGGGTCTCCTGCATCGGCATGCCCACGCTCGCCCTGCTGCTGAATTACAAGCCCAAGCAGCAACAGACCGGCCAGTGTTATGCCGTTGGAACGGACGCGTGTGATACTATCATCGACAACCCGAAAAACCGGTCAAAGAAGGGGAAAAAGAGATCCTTCTCGTATGGCCAGTTCCTGACCGATACATCGGTCAAGATAGCAAAGAACCCGATCCCGGTTCTCCTGATAGCCGGCTGTATTGCCATGATCGGCTTCCAGATCGACGCAACCATCCCGGTCAGTTCTGATGAGAACGCATTTGTTCCCTCGGATATGCCGGCCAAGATCAACATGGAGAAGGTTACCCGCGTCATCGGCGCAACCAGTACCGCAGACCTCATGGTCCAGGGCTCGCGTGTAACCGATCTCGATACCGTGATCTGGATGAAGGAGTTCCAGGACTATGAACAGACGCACCATTCGGAAATTACCGGGTCAACTAGCATCGTCACCTACATCCTCCAGAATAATGGCGGGGTGATGCCGGAGACCCAGGCCCAGCTCGATGCCGTGCTCGCAACAATACCGGAGGATACGCGGAAGTCGGTTCTCAGCGACTCGATGTGCGGGATCATCCGGTTCAGCACTACCAAAATCTCGATAACCCAGCAGAACACACTCAAGGAACAGGTGAAGAATGATATCAGGTTCCTCGAACCACCGATCGGGATATCCGTAGAGCCTGTCGGGAACTTCGAGGTGACGACCTCGCTCATAAAGGCAATGTCACAATCCAAGGATACGATGACCATTCTCGGGTTCATCTTTGTCTTTGCCTTCCTTATCCTGGTATACCGGCACCTGCATGCAGTATCACCGATCATCCCGATCATATTCGTTGTCGGCTGGAACGCGGTCATGATGTATTGTATCGGTCTCACGTATAACCCGCTCACGGCGACCCTGGGATCGATGACGATCGGTGTAGCCGCAGAATACACCATCCTTGTCATGGAACGTTATGCTGAAGAGGAGGAGCGGCTGCATGATCCGATCGCCGCAATCCAGGAGAGTGTCCAGAAGATCGGCACCGCCATCACGGTCTCGGGTCTTGCAACATTCTTCGGGTTCTCCGCACTCTGCCTGGCGACATTCCCTATCATCAGCAACTTTGGTATCTCGACCCTGATCGCCGTCGGGTTCTCCCTGATTGGTGCGATCTTCATCATGCCGGCAGTGCTCTCCCTCGTCGGCCAGATAGGGGAATGGTTCGACAAAAGGAAAGCCGTTAAGGTGCCTGAGTAAACCAAACGGCCAGATGATCCTCCGGGATCCTGCCGATCAATTCACCTTTTTACCATTTACCGGCCTTGTTAAGGCAATTTACAGGAGAGAGTGGAGAACGGTCACCCTTGTTGAGAAGATGTCAGAATAAGATTTCGCCTCCTGCTGCATTAAAACTTAAAAAAAGTGAACGCCGTATCCGCAATTCCGTTGCATTGCGGACAGCATGAATGGAGGTAAACATCCCGGACCCCGGGATCAGCGGGAGGTGCCTTTATCCGCTTCCCATCGTTCCAGAACTTCGGGCCCCTCGATAAAAACGAGCCCATGCTTTCTTGCATAGAGCTTTGCATCCGCTTTTGAGAGGGCGTAACCGGATTCATCATCAAGCATCTCACAGATCGTGATAGATGGCGTAACTCCCGCCATCTCCGCCATCGCAACCGAAAGTTCAGTCTGGCCCCGCCGCTGGTCCAGGAGGCCGTCCGCAGCCCGGAGCAGAGCCATATGGCCGGGAGTGCGGAATGTCTCGTGGAAGTTTACATCCCCGCCATTGAGTGCCCGTTTCACCTGTTCGGCGATCGCGTTCACGGTCAGGGTCCGGTCCCGGTCGGTGATACCGGTGAAGGTGTTCCGGTGGTTTACCCAGAGCGAGAACGAGGAATGATTTTTCCGGTCGTACGGAATATCCCCCTCCCGCTCGGCAACCGCTATGGCCCGGAGGGCATCGCTCGCAAACGGCAGACCAAGGCGCCGTGCCGCAACCGGGTGCACGGCCGTACAGATCAATCCGCCACCATCCTTGCGCATCTGGACGATGTGCCGGGGAGTCACCGCATCGGATCTGATCGCAAAATCGGTCTCCCCTTCGCGGTCATCAAAATCATAGAGCAGGATGAATTTCCCGTCACGAAGCGCCTGCAGGGCATCATCGATCACTGCCCCACCTCAACCGTCACGCTGTCAGAATCCTCGACCCCGAGTTTCCTGCGCAGCGCTATAGGTGCAATGACCTCGATGATGTCCTCCGGGTAATGTGTCCTTCCCGGTACAACGATCCCGCAGGAGATGGTGCCAATCCGGCAGGCTATGCATTTTGCATCCCCGAAAGTCCGCCCATCGGTTGAGAACCCCTTGATCCGGGTCCAGCCAAGCGCATCGATCTTTTTCCGTACCGGAATACTCGATGGGGATAGCCGGATATTAAGGGTGCCCGGGTACGGCTCGAACCCGAGATGGATCTTGAACTGCTCCTTGTAAGGGTCGCGGCTCATGTAATACTTGCCTTCGCCGATTCCCGAGACTACCGCACCGCTCAGTATATAGGATTTCCCCCCTTCGGAAAAAATCCGGCAGTATTCCTGGTACTCCTTTCGGAGCTCCTCTTCGCCATGCTTCGTCAGGGTGACATGCTGGCCATCCGCAGCCATGGTCCGGGTGATCAATCCTGCCGATTCGAGCCCCTTTAACCGGCGCGATGCCGTCTGCTGGCTGATCGCAAGCATCGTGCCGATGCTCTGGGTGGATACAAAGACCGGGCCGCTGCATCCGCCCCTCAGTGCGATCGCTTTGAGACACTGGAGATCCTCAGCTGGTATCATGCTTATCAAAATTGAGATGCTTATTATTTATGGGTTACCTTTCGGGGGTGTCACCGTCGGGATTCGTTCACTGTCGAACAGATATTCGTTAGTTATTTAATGCTCAGCATCATTCATATTGAGCATGAAAACCGGATTGCGGAGCCAGCTTGCCGAGAAGATGGCAGGCGAGATCACGCTGTCGGATTCACCGGGACACGCGCTGAAAAAATGGCGCTTGAACTTCGAGATCCTCCCGGGCGTCCTGTCGGATCGCCTCGGGGTCTCACCATCTGTCATCAGCGATTACGAGGGTGGCAGACGGAAAAGTCCCGGCACTGCCGTTGTCGGCAAGATTGTCGACACGCTCCTTGCCATAGATGAGGAAAACGGCGCAAAACACATTCAGAAATTCTCAACCATGCTCTTTTCAAACGTCGATGATGACGTGATCTACGATCTCCATGAGTACGAAACTGCCATACATCTTCAGGAGTTCACTGATGCGATCGGCTGTTCGCTGCTCTGCGGGTCGATGGATAAGTCCATCTTCGGCTACACAGTGGTCAATAGCCTCAACGCGATCATGCAGCTCTCAAGTGAAGAGTTCAACCGCATTTATGGCTGGAGTACCGAACGGGCACTGGTATTTACCAATGTCTCGACCGGAAAATCACCGATGGTGGCGATCCGCGTCACACCATTCAAGCCCCGTTGCGTGATCCTCCAGGGCATCGAAGTCTCGGAGGTGCACCCGATCGTGGTGAAGATGGCAGAGAGGGATCGTATTACCGTCCTATGTACGAGCATGGATGTAGATAAAATCGTGAGTACCCTGAGGGAGAAACAATGGTAGGCATCATTTCCTACGGTGTATACATACCGAGATACCGCATTAAGGTCGAGGAGATCGCACGGGTCTGGGGCGGCAATGCTTCAGATATTACCGGCGGGCTGGGCGTTTTTGAGAAATCCGTCCCTGACCTCGATGAAGACGCTGCAACAATCGCCGTCGAAGCTGCACGCAATGCACTGCTTCGCAGGAAGATCAACCCCGTGGATATCGGGGCCGTTTATGTTGGCAGCGAGTCACACCCCTATGCAGTGAAGCCGACCGCATGTACGGTAGGTGAGGCAGTGGGAGCAACCCCGAACATGACCGCGGCCGACTACGAGTTTGCCTGCAAGGCGGGCACGGCTGCGATCCAGACCTGTATGGGCCTTGTGAAGAGCGGGATGATAAAATACGGGCTTGCCATCGGATCCGATGTCTCGCAGGGTGCACCGGGCGATGCGCTCGAGTACACTGCAGCAGCGGGAGGTGCGGCGTACGTGATCGGGAACGATGACCCGATCGCAACTATCCACCACACCTGCTCGTTCACCACGGACACCCCCGATTTCTGGCGCCGCGAAGGGCAGGATTACCCCCGGCATGGTGGCAGGTTCACCGGCGATCCCGGGTACTTCAAGCATGTCAAGGGTGCAAGCAATCTCCTTCTTGAACAGACAAAGAAGAGCCCGAAGGATTTCACTTACGCGGTCTTCCACCAGCCCAATGCGAAGTTCCCGCAGAAAGTGGCAAGGGATCTTGGTTTCAAGCCGGAACAGATCAAACCCGGCCTTGTGGTTCCCCACCTCGGGAACACCTATTCGGGGGCATCCCCCATCGGCCTTGCCGCTACCCTGGATATTGCAAAACCCGGCGATACCATCTTTGTCTGCTCCTTTGGCTCCGGTGCGGGCAGCGATGCCTTCGATATCGAAGTGACCGACGCAATCACGTCAGACATGTTCCACCGCAATGCGGCACCGGGTGTTGAGAAACTCCTCAAAGACCCCATCTATCTGGATTATGCACTCTATGCAAAACATAAGGGAAAACTGGTGATGCAGGCATGAGAGACGTAGCAATTATCGGTGTCGGCTGTACGAAATTCGGCGAGATGTGGGAGAGCTCGTTCCGCGATCTCTTCGTGGAGGCAGGGGCTCTCGCTCTCGAGGATGCCCAGCTCTCCGGCGAAAAAATCGACGCAATGTACGTCGGAAACATGAGCGCCGGTCGTTTCATCGAGCAGGAACATATCGGCGCCCTTATCGCGGACTACGCCGGTATGGCCACCCGCCACATCCCGTCGACACGCGTCGAGGCCGCCTGTGCCTCGGGGGGTCTTGCATTCCGGCAGGCCGTGATCGCAGTCGCGAGCGGTATGGAAGATATCGTTGTCGCAGCAGGTGTCGAAAAAATGACCGATGTCGAGCCCGGTGAGAGCACCGAGGCCCTGACCGGCGCAGCTGACCGCGAGTGGGAAGGATTTGTCGGGGCAACATTCCCCGGACTGTATGCAATGATCGCAAAGGACTACATGCATAAGTATTCCATGACCCGCGAACAGCTGGCCCAGGTTGCCGTGAAGAACCACTATAACGGTGCACGCAACCCGATCGCCCAGTTCCCGCAGGAGATCACGCTCGATACGGTCCTGAAATCAACGATGGTTGCCGAACCCCTGCGGCTCTTCGACTGCTCACCCATCACCGACGGGGCAGCAGCAGTCATCGTTGCACCGCTCGAACGTGCCCGGGAATTCACCGACACGCCGATCAAGGTCCTCGCAACCGCGCAGGCAAGCGACTCGATCGCCCTCCATGACCGCCGGGACATCTCGACACTGGACGCGACCGTTGCGGCGAGCCAGCGGGCATTCAGGATGGCCAGGCTTACGCACAAGGACATCGATATGGTGGAAGTCCACGACTGTTTCTCGATAGCTGAAATCTGTGCAATTGAAGACCTCGGGTTCTGCAAGAAAGGGTTGGCCGGGAAGTTCACCGCTGACGGCGAGACCGCACTTGGAGGAACGATTCCGGTCAATACCAGCGGGGGTCTCAAGGCCTGCGGCCACCCGGTCGGGGCAACCGGCATCAAGCAGGTGTACGAGATCGTGCAGCAGCTCCGTGGAGAGGCAGGCAGGCGGCAGGTTGACGGTGCAATGATCGGTATGACGCATAACGTGGGCGGTACCGGTGCAACGGTTGCAGTCCACATTCTCGGGAGGGAATAAGATGACCGTAGCACGATTCTGGAGAAAGATCCCCCAGCGTTATAACCTGATTGGAACAAAGTGCGAGACCTGCGGCCGACATTTTTTCCCCCCGCGGACATTCTGCCCTGATTGCCGCAGGGAAGGAAAGATCGTGGACCACAAATTCTCCGGCAAGGGAACGGTAGTCACGTACACGGTTATCCAGACTGCACCGGACCAGTTCACCTCCCCCGGGCCGTATGTCCTTGCCATCATCAAGCTCGATGAAGGCCCCCAGATGACCACCCAGATCGTCTGCAATCCCAGGGACGTGAAGATCGGCATGCGGGTGAAAAGCATCTTCCGCAGGATCGCCACCGACGGCGAGAGTGGCATCATCCACTACGGCACGAAGTTTGTGCCGGAAGAATAATTTTTTAGATCTTTTTTTTCTTACAAATTCAGGGCCGGGTGGGACAGTCACGCTTATGACCCGTTTCCGGAGTATGCAGGCAGGCTGACGGTTTTAACCGTCAGCGTACCTTCACGACCATGAGGGTGATATCATCGAACTGAGGCTCTGTTCCGCTGAAGGAAGTGACCGCACGAATGATCTCATCCACGATCTCCTGAGCTGATGAATTCCCGGTTTTCCTGACGATTTCAACGAGGCGGGAAACATCGAACATCTCTTCCCGGTCGTTTACTGCCTCCGTTATTCCATCGGTATACAGTACAATAACATCCCCTTTGGAGAGCGGGATCTCCTTTTGTTCATACCGGGCATCCTCAAGAGCTCCGACAGCTATACCGGTGAGCTCCAGTTCCTCCATATTACCGCTCTTCTGCCGCAGTACAATGGGAGGATTGTGGCCGGCATTCACGTAGGTGAGCGTCCGGGTATTGTTGTCAATAATCCCGTAAAACAGGGTGACGAACATGCCGGTTTTGGAGTTTTCTGCGATGATAGGATTTGCAAAGGAGATTACCTCTGACGGTTTTTTGAACCACATTGCCGTCACCCTGACAACAATCCGTGACAGGGCCATGAAAAGTGCAGCCGGAACACCTTTGCCGGATACATCGGCAATCATGATGCCGGTCCGGGTTTTGTCCATGGGAATCACTTCCAGCGGCAGGATATCAAAAAAGTCCCCGCCTACCTCCTTTGCCATGATACTTTTTGCAGCTATATCAAACCCGGTAGTCTCCGGAATCGATTCGGGAAGGAAATTCCGCTGGATCTCTGCAGCAATCTGGAGCTCGGCATTCTTCCGTGCCATCTCGGATTCCAGTTTCTCTTTTTCGGCCTTAATCTTCCGCTCATCAAGGAGATTGTGGATAATTTTCGAGAAGATAAAAACGGCCACGGACACGATGATGATCATCGGGAGGGCAACAAAGAGGGCAACGTTGACTACCTGTTCTGCGGGTGTCGCCATGGCGATCTGCATGATAGAGAGGAGGACCTCAATGAGGAGGGTATAGAGAACCGCGTGGGAGGTGGTGATGAACTCCTTTTTATTGGCAAGGTAGATTATGCCACCAAGGACACCGGCAAGGATGGTCGCAAGGGTTGCAGCATACATGTACGGCCCCCCCTGGGTAAACCGGAAGGCGCCCCCGATCAGGCCGGCCCCGAGACCAACATACGGCCCACAGACCATGCCTGCAATGATCGGGCCGAGATCGTGGACATTCAGGACAGCCCCATACAGGCCGATCTTGCTGATCGACCCGTATACGGAGATCAGGCCGAAAAAAATGACCAGAATGATTTTCGTGCTGAATGTGGCCCGGTGCTCGAACACTTCGGTGAAATAACGGCTTCGGGTGAACAGGTAGGCGAAGACCATTATAACACATATCATCTGAAAGAGCGTGAGGAGACTTTCAAAAATGCCCGTATCCATACACAACCTGTTTGGAGGTTCATGGAAAAAAAGTGCCCGATCTGAACGCCGGTGCTCAGGATATACTTCAGGGCAGGGAGGTATAATCGGGGCTGATTTCCCGCCGTGTTGTGCCGGTTCAGCCCTGGCGGGCAGCAACAGATTCCCTGAACCGTATCAGGTCCGACATACAGGCATTGCATGGCGTAGGAATCCCCAGCCGCTCTCCGGCAGCGACCACGGCACCGTTCATATAATCGATCTCGGTCTTGCGACCGTGCAATATGTCCTGCAACATGGAAGAACTGTGCCCGGCCATCACCGGGATCAGGGCTCCATACAGGTACCCGAGATATACATCCGGATCCCCCCACGGGAGAGAGATGCCCTCGGCACGGACAACCGCAAAAATCTCCCGTACCATCTGATCGATGATGTGCCAGCTGTCCGGTTCCCTCAGTTTTCCGTACGTGACACCTGTGATAGCGCTGAGCGGGTTCAGTGAACAGTTGATCAGGTTTTTTGACCAGAGTTTTCCCCTGATATGATCCGTAGTCTCGGTAGGAACTCCTGCCCGGGTCAGGATTGAGGCAAGGTTCTGTGGCCCGTCGTCAAGCCCTTCCGGGAACCTGCCAAGCTGCATGGGCCCTGCATTCGCCGTAACACGGATTTCCCGGGCCCCTTCCCGTACAAACCCGGACATAACAACGCCCCCGATGACGCGATCAGAAAACCGTGAGATCGTCTCCTCGTTGCCGATCCCGTTCTGGAAACTCACGGTTTCATGATCCCCAATCAGGTCCTGGTATTGCCGGCAGATCGCTTCGGTATCCTGCGATTTTGAGGTGATCAGGATATAATCAAAATCTGATTCTTTGCTCACTTCGCTGACACACCGGAACCTGCAGGTTTCCTCCCCCCATGCACCGCTGAGCACAAGCCCGTCCCTGGAAATTATGCGGGCATGGGGTTCCCGCGTTACCGCCACAACATCCGCTGCCCGTGACAGTCTGGCGGCCAGCGGTAGCCCTACAGCCCCGGCGCCAAGAACCAGTATTCTCGCCGAGTGATTCATAGTGTGAAATATCGGGCCTTATAGGTAATCAACCTTCATGGAAAGGAAGGCTGCCTTCTGCAGGAGGGCACGACGCACGATGGAGCCGGAGGGCCGGTGCGGGTTTGGCTGCTTTTTAGTCTGCGACGATATCATACACGGCGTGCCACTGCCCCGGAGAGTAGGACCTTACTTCCCTCTCGGCGATCACGGTCCCGCCAAGCTCCCGGATCCTGGCGGTATGCTCGCCTTTTGCGGACACGAGTGAGTAGAAATGAATTATCCCTCCGGGCCGGCAGAGGCAGAACGCCTCCGGTAAAAATTCTGTTCCGGCCAGCGGGAGATTCATCACGATCCGGTCAAATTTCCAGGGAAGGAGATCCACAAGCCGCCGGGCATCCGCGAGCATCGGGAGTACATTCTTTATCCGGTTCTGCAGGATATTTTCAAGCATCAGCTCGATGGCCCTCGGGTTCAGATCCGAGGCTACAACGAGGGATGCCCTTGCCGCAAGGGTAATCGCAAAAGGTCCGACACCGGCAAACATGTCAAGCACGTTCTCTCCTTCCTGAACCTGTGCGAGGAGACATTGCCGCTCGGTAGAGAGCCGGGCGGAGAAGTAAGCCCCGGCAAGGTCAACGACAAATTTATGGCCGTGCTCGGTCACGGTCGTCCGCGTTGTCAGATCGCCCGCAAGTACCCGGAACTGCCGGGTACGGTACTCGCCGCTCACTTCACCTTCTGCGAACACTACCGTATGGAGCGACGGGCGGGAGATGAGGATCTTCTGTGCTCCGTCAGGGTCATCGTCCTGCATGATCGCAATCCCGCCGACAAGCTCGTGCCGGGGAAGGGGTTCCCGGCCCGGATGTGCCTCGAACCCGAACTGCCCGGCGCCATCCCGCGGGCCGGTGAGCGGCAGGATGAGGGTATCCCCGTCGCGCAGGACCCGCAGCGAGGCATCGAGCGCGCCCTCACGTATCAGCGCCTGGCGCATCTCCTCGCCCTGCCGTGCCGGCACCCGTATCCCCCATTGCCAGACCGTCATCCTGACCACGTGTATCATAACAGTATACGTCCTAACAGTTATTCATGGCTGATGATGCTGGGCGCCGCAACAATGATGCAAACGGTGCAAAGTCAGGTCACGATAACGAGAGGGAGACTATCATTCGCTCACGGCTCAGGGACAGATCGATCAAACTGTACGAACTGGAGAAGGAACTCTCACCCCTGGATGCAATTCGGGTCAGGCGCGAGTTCATCGAGGAAGAAACCGGAACAAAACTGGAGAATATCGGGATTTTTTCCATCGACATCGAGCGCGTGGTCAGGCGTAACTGCGAGAACATGATAGGGACCGTTCAGGTCCCGGTCGGGGTTGCCGGACCGGTCCTCGTCAACGGGGGATATGCGCAGGGATTGCACTACCTCCCGCTCGCGACAACCGAAGGGGCACTCATTGCCTCGGTTAACCGCGGGTGCAGCGCGATCACGGAAGCAGGCGGGGCGGAAGTCCGGATCCTGCACGACGGCATGACCCGGGCACCGGTCTTTGCTGCAGACAGCGTGGGCCATGCTGCGCAGGTCTGCGACTGGGTCACCGTGCACCGCGACGAGCTCCGGGTTGCAGCCGAGAGCACCACCTCCCACGGGAAACTGACGGATATCGTCACGTTCGTTGCCGGAACAAGCGTCTATGTCCGGCTCGAATTCGACACCAAGGACGCCATGGGAATGAACATGGTCACCATCGCGAGCGCGAAAATCGCCGATCTTATCGCACAGGGAACGGGAGTCCGCCTCATCGCCCTCTCCGGGAACATGTGCGCCGATAAGAAGCCGGCGGCAATCAACAGTATCATGGGCCGTGGCCGGAGCGTCGTCGCGGGGATTGCCATCCCAAACGAGCTGATAAGCTCGATCTTCAAGACCGATGCAAAGACGCTTGCCGAAGTGAATTACCGGAAGAATCTTGTCGGTTCCGCGAGGGCGGGGGCCATGGGCTTCAATGCTCATGCGGCAAACGTTGTTGCTGCAATGTTCATTGCCTGCGGACAGGACGCAGCCCACGCAATCGATGGCAGTACCTGCATAACCACGGTCGACCTCACCGAGACCGGGGTATATGTGGCAGTCACCCTGCCATCCCTCCCGGTGGGGACCGTAGGCGGAGGTACAGGTATAGACACGCAACAGGAATGCCTGAAACTCCTCGGCGTAGCCGGCGGGGGAACGCCTCCCGGTACAAATGCGAAGAAACTTGGCGAGATCATCGGTGTCGGGGTCCTTGCCGGCGAACTTTCCCTCCTCGGCGCCCTTGCCGCCCAGCACCTTGCCCGGGCCCACCAGCAGCTGGGCCGGGGATAATCTCCATCCCACAATTCCCATCCTGATACTTTTACAAAAAGTGAGGGGGGCTGCGAGAACCCTTCTTCATTTTATAGTATTCGCAGGTTCCCGTATCAGTAAAAATTAGTTTTTATCCGGGTCCACATCGATAGAGACAGCGCCCGTATTCCCGCCCGTTATTAAAAAAAATGCCGGGCACCGGGCCGTATGCAGGTCTAGAACCGGAACCATTTCATCATAACGAGCGCATCTTCCCCGTTGGCATAGTAATTCTCGATGCCGAAGACGTTGCGGTACCCCATCCGCTGGTAAAACCGCTGCGCGGCAGTGTTCGAGACACGGACCTCGAGCTGGACTCCGGTTGCCATCTCCAATGCGAACTGGTGCTCGAGCCTGCGGACAAGGAGTCTTCCTATCCCTTTGCTGCGATAGCGCGGGATGACACCGATATTGCAGAGGTGGCCATAGATATTTTCCCCGGTATCTTCGATGCCGCCGATAACAAAGCCGGTCACTACCCCGTCGGCAACGGCAACAAAGTACGTTGTCGGATAATAGGAAAGCGCTTCGAGAAATGCCGATTGTTCCCACGGGTCTACAAACGACTCCTTCTCGATGGAAACAATTGCGGCGATGTCCGCGGGGACCGCCCGCCGGATCAGCGGCAGGGGATACGGGGCCAGATCGTGGGAACGGATCACGGGAATGTCACCTGCGCTCTCTCTTGTGTAGTAGTCATGAGCAGCGGATAAACATAGCATTTGCTCTTGGGGGGGGTCATCGTGATGTGCGGAAAATTATATGGATGTACGCCCAACTATAGACCGCAGTTTATGTTCCCCACAGCGGGGTCGGGTGTGAAATGGTCAGGATCTATCGTTTTTGTGGGGTGCGCCCGGAACGTTCGGTTGCCCCGGCCATCGCGGCAGTACCGTACGACGTCGTGACGGCGGATGAGGCGCGGGCGATCATCAGGAAAAGTCCCAGGAGTTTCCTGCGGATCAGCCGCCCCGACGCGGAGATGCCGGAGATTCCTGCCGATGATCCCCGCATATACGAGCGGGCACGCGAAAATTTCAACGCTCTCCTGTCCGGGGGGGAGATGCAGGGGGATCCCGCTCCTGCCATGTATCTCTACCGGGTCCGGCAGGACGGGAATGAATTCCTCGGGCTCTGCTGCTGTCTGGATGTCGACGATTACCGCACAACGAAAATCCGCCGGCACGAACAGACACGGTACGACAAGGAAGAGGATCGTACACGTCATATCGGGGTAACAAAAACCCACAACGGTCCTGTCGTGCTCCTGTACCAGGACACAGACGATATCTTCAGATTCATCAAATCGCTGGTCACGGCAACAACTGTACCGGATGCCGAAGTGAAAGCTGACGGTGGAGGAGTCCACCAGATCTTCAGGATCACGGACCCCGCGGCCCTTGCCAGGCTTGAAGAGCTCTTCGCAGCCGTGCCGTCGCTGTATATTGCAGACGGCCATCACCGGGCAAAAGCTGCCGTGAACGTGGCCGACCGCCGGATCGCCCAGGGCCTGTCGGCGGAAGGGGAAGTGGCGAGATTCATGGGCGTGATGTTTGCCCACAACCGAGTGAAGATACACGGGTACAGCCGTCTCCTGACCGACCTTGGCACCTATACGCACGAGACGTTCCTGGACGAGCTCGGGAAATATTTTGAAGTCAGACCCTATGGCCGGGTAAACGGGAAAGAATTCAATATCCCGCCCAGGATCAAATCGCCTGATAAATACCATATCGTCCACATGTACCTGGCGGGCCAGTGGTACGAATGCACGCGACCGCTGGAGAAGGGGGCAGCACCCCTGGACTCGCTCGACGTTGCGGTGCTCCAGAGGTACGTGCTCGAAGGTATGCTCGGGATCACCGATCCCCGGGGAGATGCACGGCTCCAGTACCTTGGCGGCGCCCGGCCGGTTGCCGATCTCGAAAAACTGGTGGATGCGGGCACCTACCGGCTCGCGTTTGCCATGCAACCGGTCCGGGTCGGGACCGTCCTCTCGATCGCCGATGCCGGGGGAGTCATGCCGCCCAAGTCCACGTGGTTTGAGCCCAAGCTGCTGAGCGGTCTTGTGGTCCACACGTTTGAGTGACCGGCCCGACCTTTACCTTTATTGTTTTTTACTGCGGATACTGTAGGGTATGATTACCCTTGCTCTCCCAAAAGGAAGTCTCGAAGCCCAGACACTCCAGCTCTTCAAGGAAGCTGACCTCGAAGTCAGGCGCACTGACCGGGACTATAATCCCTGCATCAATGATTCCCGCATCGGCAAAGTGAAGATCCTCCGCCCGCAGGAGATCCCGACCTACGTGGATAAAGGATACTTCGATTTGGGTATCTCGGGTCTTGACTGGGTCCACGAGACCGGTTCCGATGTTGTCGAAGTGGCCAACCTCTCGTACAGCAAGACCGGGGAGGGGAACGTGAAGATCGTCATCGCCGTCCACCGCGACGAGCCGATCGAGAACGTCAGCCAGATCCGGAGGGATAGCCGGGTGACAACCGAGTATCCCGAACTGACCCGGAAGTTCTTCGAGAAACTCAATATTCCTGTCCAGCTCTTCCACTCGTTCGGAGCTTCCGAGGCAAAAGTACCTGACCTCATGGATGTTGTCGTAGATCTGACCGAGACCGGCACAACATTGCGCAAGAACGGCCTCAAGATCATCGGCCAGATCATGGAATCCCACACGGTTATCATTGCCAATAAGAAGAGCTGGGCAGATCCCGAGAAGCGCCGCCAGATCGAGGAGATCAGGACCCTGCTCTTCGGGGTCATCGATGCCCGGCACAAGGTGCTCCTGACCATGAACGTTCCGTCTGCTTCGATGGAACGGATCGTTGCTGCGCTCCCGGCCATGAAGAAACCGACGGTCAGCCAGCTTCACGGGATTGACTATTACAGCATCCAGACCGTTGTGCCGAAAAACGCCGTCAACGAACTGATCCCGAAGCTCAAACGCTGCGGTGCGGAAGATATCTTGGAGATACCCATCTCCAAGATCGTGCCGTGAGCGCTGACTGAGTGAAAATTCCCCCCTTTTTGCACCTGACAGCATTTTTTGTCAGTCCCGCACGTACCGGTGAAGCCCGGAGGTATATACAAATCCCGGAATCCGGGATAGTTTCTGAAGCAGGCCGGGTACGGTGAAAAGATTATTCGAGTTTGATATACGATCGTTTTCCTCCATCACTTTTGGCATGAAGAGAATAATCAGAAGCTTCTTTTTCACCGTATGATTCCGCCCAGACGGTTATCCGGTAGGTCTCGCCGGATTTCATGGATAATGAACTGGTATCTATCGTCGCCGAATCCGAAGTCGTTCCTGCAGTTTTGTCGGGGACCTGTTTTGGAATAACCGGCCATGCAGTATGCTGCGTTCCCGTGCAGGCAACAGGATACGTGCCAGTCTCTGAACAATACAGCAGCTTCTCGTGCACGATGTTGCTCCCTTCGTATACGGTATCCCAGGATACCGTCCAGAGATTCGGATCCGAAGTGCTGCCCGTGATCTTCACATTTTTTACCAGAAGTGAGACCGTTGGCATAAACGGGTTATCCACCTTGCTGTCATGAGTGGTCCAGGTTTTAGACGGCACGGTTACGGTCTGGCTCTTCCCGGTAACAGCATCTATGAAGGTGACAGGGCTGTTGTCGCCAAAAATTCCAATCTGGCCGGCCTTTTTCAGCTTGAACTGGATGTTTGTCATCCATACGTCGTTGAGAATAATTTTGCCGACATCGAATTCCAGTCTTTTTGAAGTCAGCCCCGGGAGCGTGGTCGGGTTCGTCCAGTTGCCGGTATCGTCCCGGACCTTTGTGTAATACTCATTCTTCGCGGGAGTGACCGGAACTTCGGTGTATTTGGTTATATAGGTCGAGGACGATGTTCCTCCCGCGGTAGTATATACGTATTCGAGGTACTCACCCGCCGCGTCACCCGTGATCGGGTTGCCATCCACGGTGATTTTCCCGAAGTCTGTGATGAGTTTGGTCTGACCACCGGCCTGCTCGTTCAGCGCCCCGGCAATATCGGTATAAATGGTCTCAAGCTGTGAGGGCGCGTCTGCCGAATAGTATTTTCCCCCGGTATCCGTCGCATACCCGGTCAGTTTTTCACTGTCTATATCCGATCCAAGGCCAATGGTGAAGATTTTTATGTGGTTATTTTTTGCATAGGTGATTACACTGGTTGTTCCGACACTGTTCCCGAGACTCACGCTGCCGTAACCACCTTCAGGATTCTGGCCGGTTGAATACACACCATCCGTCAGCAGGATGATGGCCCGGATAGGTCTTTCTGCTGAATAGGCGGGGAACATATTCACTGCATCGTATAATCCTTCCCGCATGGGTGTTCCACCTGCAGGTACAATGCCGTTGAGAGCTTCCTGAACTACCGTCTGGGTATGGAAATCCAGAGCAAGATCCTGGTGGGTATGAACACCATCGCCATAATCCTGGGGATTCCCGTTATTGTAATGGGCGTTCAGGTATTGCTGATGTGCTGATGCGGGATCATATTTGGTACCCCCCGGGCCAGTACAACTGCTGCCGCACTCTTTGAGAGAATCATCAGCAACCCAGTACCAGCCGGTATCCCTGTTCCTCAAATCCGAGTAATACACATTATCCCAATTCCAGGATTTTCCTGATAATGTCGGTGCCAATGCAGCAAAACCGGTATATTGATCTACATTACCAAAGGATACAATCCCGATACGATCTTTCCCCTGCGTCAGTTTTCCCGAAAATTTCACAGCCGCATCCTTGGCAGTAACCATCCTGTCGGGAGAATCATACAGCATACTCCCTGACCGGTCATTACAGAGCACGACATCGATCGGTTTTGGCTGGAGTGCTGCCCCGGTTCCCCGTATCCAGACCTTGACATTGATAGTATCCCCGACTTTTGCATCGGTCTTATCGATCTCAGATTCCACGGTCAGGAACGGGTAGTTCTTCCAGACAAAGGTGATCTCGCGGTTCTTGATTTCCCCGGTTTTCTTATTGGTCCATCCGGCCTTCACCGTACAGGACCCTGTTGCCGCTTCATTGTACCCGCTCTCGCCTTTCTTTGCAAATGTTCCCGGCACGAACTGGACGGTCGCATACCCGGTGTCCACGGTACTTGCAGACAGGGGGGTCAGCGATGACTGGGCAGTTTCCGTGAAGGTCGGGTAGGTGTCAGCAGTTTTCTCAAACGTGACCGTCTCTCCCGTTACCGCATTACCGGAGGAATCCACCACCCGTGCCTTGACATCGACCGCTTTTGCCCCGTCCACATCCATGCTGACCATAGTCTGGGGACTGGCCATCAGGATCATATCCACCGGGTCCATAGGGGTATATTCCACGGTCTGGATGCAGGATCCGGTATTGAGAGGATTGGTGCAGAGAATCGCGGCGTTCAATGCGGTTGTCGTACCGGTTACAACAGGTTTTGCCGTGATGGTGTAGACACCGGCAAGATCCTTTGGACCATAGGGCGTGGAGGCCATGCCATCGGCATTGGTGCTCAGGTGAACCTCCTCTCCTGCCTTGGACGACGTTACATAGAGATCCACATTCTCCATGGGGTTGTGGTACTTATCCTGGACCGTCCAGTAGAAGGTAAACCGGTGATCGGGATCCTTCCCGTCCGCAGGATAGGAAGGTATGGACGGGAGTACCTGGACAAGGTACCACGGATTGCTGTCCGCTATTCCATTGATAAGGATCGGTTCACCCAGATAGGATCCAATCGGATAGACCTGGATGGTGTTTGTACCTGCCGTGGTAGAGACCCGGAGATTTATGGATACAATTCCTCCGGCATCGGTGGGTACGGACAAATCCTGGACATACTCAGTTCCTTTCAGGAAGCCGGATCCGCCATCTCCTGACATATGAAGAAGGATATTGTGGGTTTCCGCCGGGTTTTTATTGTCAACCGGGTTGTTCGAAATATCCGTGAGCGCTATCGAGAGGGAGGTGACCGAACCAACGGGCACATCGTGCTGGTAAACGAAAGCCGCGTTCCAGGGAATATCATGATCAATCCGCTGGATGCAGCTCAGGGGGAGTGTGGTTACAGTACCGTCAGTGTAGGTTATAACGGCGTTAATCGTTGCCGTCCCGCTCCGGGTCGTGGTCCGTAGTACGGTCCGGGCAATACCATCCGAACCGGTTACCACATCCGGGGTCGAGAGCGTTCCCAGACCCTGCGAGCCTTCCGCAAGGGAGAAGACGACATTTGCCCCGGATACATCCGTGGCCGGTAAAGGGCCCTGCATGACATGAACGGTGATGGTCGACTGATCATTACCATTTGCCACGAGCCAGCCGGGATTGCTGCTGGTCATGGTGGAGGGCGTCAGGTCTGCGGCGGCAGTGATACTCACGATGAAAAAGAGGCCAAGCGAAATCAGAATTAAGCGGTGGATCATCAACCCGATCCCTTCTGAGTGATTGATAGTATGTAACAATATTTATAGTTTTTTATTTTTAAAAAGGTCTGATTTTTTGTTGGATTGTTAAAATAAAGGTTAGATATCGCTAAATTCTCATTTTCACAAGGGTCAAATGCCCATTCGGGATCATGAGAGGAAGCATCAACATAAATAGTCCAACTCTCTAAAAAAACATGAGGAAAATTTATGCACAAACCGGGTGGTACGCATCTAACCATTTTTTTTACCATTGCACTCGTACTGGCCGGCTGTTTCATCATGGGCTGCAGTTCCACACCCCCTGCCATGCAGCCCAATAAAACCCCTGCAGGAACCGATTTCGGGTTCCGGCCAGTCACCGCCCTTCCCGATGATCAACAGGCACTCAGTTTTAAAGAGAGCACGGCAGATCTTGCCGGCCTTTACCTTGACGCAGGAAGCCGTTCCGCGCCAAATACTTCACCGGGAAACCAGATCCTGTACATCCGCGGCAATAATCTCAATGCGAACGGAGATGCAAGAAGCTGGACATTTGTTGTGCGCCACAACAACAGGACTTCTCTTGTCACCTATGACCTGCAGGGGAGAAAAATTTCCGAGTGGATGGGGAATTTCTCACGGAAGGAGATTCAGCTGGATTCGATCATCCCTCCGGATGAACTCTTCCTGAAGAACCGGCCGGCGATCATCGGGGACACAAAGGAAAATCTGACAGAGTCACGGGATCTCGTTCTCTCGATGGACAGCTACACCCTTACCGTTTCGGGCAGGGACGCAAAACGAATTCTGGTATTCGATGCAAAGACCGGGATCCCGCTGAGGTCAAATGGCTGATGATTCCGGGATGTTGTCGATAGATTTCCTGGCAGGTTTCACCATCTTCATGGTCGCCTTCATCTGGGTTGCAACCATGGTGCCGGGCTTGTTTATCGGGCTGAAATCCAATGCGATCGATTATGATGCAGTTGCCTACCGGACCGGCGTGATCCTTGTCGAGGATCCGGGCAACCCGGTTGGACCTCCGCAGGACAGTGTGCCGTGGGAATTCCTGGCAGACAGTAATAAAGTCGACATCAAAAGGTTCGGACTGGCCGTCTCAAAGGATACCCCGGGTATTCTCGATACCTACAAAGTACACCGCTTTTTCTGTGCAACGGTCTTTTCCTATCCGGATGATTACCGGACGCGGGTAATATTCGGGGATTATCCCTACCAGTTCAACATTTCCCTGCGTACTGCCGAGGATGACAGGGTGATGTTCATCGGGGATACCGTTCCCGAGGGGTACGGGAATATCCGCAGGGATGTGAAGATAAAATATCCCAGTAATGCAACGATCGATACCCGGATGATCCAGTCATTTGGATATCACAATGCTGAGAATGTCTCGTTCCATCAGTTCCTCATGCAGATCAATGGTACCAAACTCACCAGGGAAGAGATTACAGATCCGAAATATCAGATCAACCCGCAGAAGGATCAGATCATCATCAATATTACCGGTCTGGATACGCAGCCGGTCCGGCCGACAGGGCCGGGGGTGATCCTGGCAA